>JAVBUD010000204.1:0-3449 GCA_031555755.1 Eubacteriales bacterium
CTGCACCCTCACCGTATCCACAGTCAGGTTCCACAGCCGCTCGTCGAACTCTGTCGCCAGATCGCCGGTGCTTTCGAGCAGGTTGAGGTATGCCAGCAGCTCGGTACGCCGCCCCTGGCGCTCGCGCAGGGCGATTTCCAGTTCACTCAGTTTCGCGTTTGCCTCGCCATACTGCTGCGCCAGCGCGTCGTATTCAGCGCCATATGCAGCTTGATCTTGTGCCATGCTTGCATTGCGGGCGATGAATGCCTTGATCTGTGTGCCGAGGTCAGCGACCACTTCGGTCTGCTGATCAATCGCCGCCTCCAGCTCGCCGGTGTCCGAGATCAAGACCACCGCTTCGCGGCATGCCGCCAGCACTGCGTCCTTGTTCTCCAGCATTCGATTGAACACCGTCACGAACGCCCGCTTGATCTCCTCCTCGCTGAAATGCGGCGTGGAGCACTTTGATTTGCCCTTTTCATACTTGCGATTGCACCGATAGATGGTACGCCGGTATTTCGTGTTCGAGTACCAGACTTTCGGGCCGTAAAGCCCGCCGCACTCGCCGCATACGATGCGGCTGGCGAAGCAGTCCCTGCCGCTGAAGCTGCGGCCCAGGGCTTGGCGGCGCTCCATCTCCGCCTGCGCCAGATCGAAGGTGTCCGGCTCGATGATCGCGGGATGGGTGCCGGTGTGGTAATACTGATCGACTTCACCCTCGTTCCACTTCCGCTTTTTCTCCAGGTAGTCCAGCGTGAACGTCTTTTGTAGGTTGGCGTCACCGCGATATTTTTCGTTGGTGAGGATGCTCTGAACCGTGCTGACCGGCCATTTTTGTTTCCCTGCGGGAGAGGGGACGCCCTGCTCCATCAGGTGCTTTGCGATGTCGTTGAGCGTGTAGCCCTGCAGGAACAGGCTGTAGATCAGGCGCACGATCTGAGCCTGTTCTTCCACGATCTCCGGCCTGCCGTCGGGGCCTTTTTGGTAGCCGAGGAAGTGCTTGTAGGGCAGCCCGAACTTGCCGTCAGCCAGCCGTTTGCGCTTGCCCCAAGTGACGTTTTGGCTGAGGGAGCGGCTCTCTTCCTGCGCCAGCGAGGCCATGATGGTCAGGATCAGTTCGGCCTTGGGGTCAAAGCTGTAGAGCTGCTCCTTCTCGAAGAAAACCTCCACGCCAGCGGCCTTCAGCTCGCGGACAATGCGCAGCGTGTCCAGGGTATTCCGTGCGAAGCGGCTGATGCTCTTGACGATGATTAGGTCGATCTTCCCGTCCAGCGCGTCCTGGATCATGCGGTTGAAATCCTTGCGGTTTTTGGTGCTCAGGCCGGACAAGCCCTCGTCGGCGTACATGCCCGCGAACGCCCACTCCGGCTTGTTTTGGATGAACTGGGTGTAGTGGGTCACCTGCGCCTCGTAGCTGGTGAGCTGCTCTTCACTGTCGGTGGATACGCGGGCGTAGGCGGCGACGCGCCGCCTGGAAGTGCCGTTGATGGGCATCTGGGAGAAGGGGAGGATGGTGGCCGCGCGCTTGGTCACCTTGGGTCGGGTCGTCATTGCTTCGCTCATTTTGCGTACCTCTTTCGTGCGTGTTCGCGCGCCCGTTCGCGCGCGGTACAATCCCAGCTGTCGCGTCGGGATGGTGGTGTCCATTTATATTCGGTTGTGCTGCCGTTTCGCAGGTGGAATATCAACCGCCCCTGTTCGGGAACAGTGATGTGCTCAATCAGCATGTCGATATCGTCAAGCCCAAGTCCGTCCGCCTCGGGCGCCGCCGTGGTTGCCATTGTCAGCACGTCATCGGGGACCGCTTTGGCAGCACAGCACGCCTTGCCCCGCTGCAGGTATGTGGCGCAGTGCCAGATGACGCGCCCGCTGTTTACCTTGCGGATGTAGTGCTTGCCGCAGCGTCCACAGAACACCAGCCCCGAAAAGGGATACTCGCCACGCGGGGTCGTTCCGGCGCGGGACTTCTCCCGGTTTGCGGCGGTGATGGCCTGGGCGCGCTCGAAGGTCTCCACGTCTATGATGGGAGAATGGGTGCCCTCCGCGAAATAGGACTCGCGCTCGCCGCGATTAAGGATCTTCTTCTTGCTCAGGTGGTCGGCGATGTAGGTCTTTTGGAGCACGGCGTTCCCTGCATATTTCTCATTCAGCAGGACCTTCCGCACCCGACTCGGTGTCCATTCGCCGCCACGCATTGTGGGCGCCAGCTCATTCGTGAGCCGCTTAGCGATGTCCGTCGCGCCGATGCCGCTGATGTAATCCGCAAAGATGCCGCGGACAATATCAGCTTCTTCGTGGTTGATAGTAACCACACCGCGCTGTATATTGTAGCCGTACATAAACCGCAGCGTAGCCAGCTCACCAACCTCAAACTGCTTCTGGATGCGCCACTTGCAGTTTTCGCTCACAGAGCGGCTCTCCTCCTGGGCGACGGCGGCGATGAGCGTGAGCATCAGCTCGCCCTCGGCGCTCAGGGTGTGGATGTCCTGTTCCTCGAAGTAGATGTCCACGCCCAGCGCCTTCAGCTCGCGCGCCGTCGCCAGCAGTGTGACGGTGTTGCGCGCCAGTCGGGAAATGGCCTTGACAAGGATCAGGTCGATCTTGCCCTCGCGGCAATCGGCCAGCAGCCGCTGAAACTCCGGGCGGTCGTTCTTCGTGCCGGTGTACGCCTCGTCCGCATACACGCCGGCAAACTCCCAACCGGGATGATTCTGAATGAGCTTGCTGAAGTAGGACACCTGGTTGGACAGCGATTCCAGCATGGCATCTTTGCCGCATGACACCCGTCCATAGCCCGCCACGCGGAGCGCCTTGGGCGGCTCCGGCGCGGCTTGCGTTCGTGGTTTTCGTAGCATTGGTTTCGCCCCTTTCGCAGTCCGATGGTAGCTCTCTCTTCTACTTGATACAAGCAATTTCAGGCGTCTTTGCCGCAAGAGAGGGCGAGAACTTATCGGCCAGGAACGCAGCGATTTGGACAAGCTCGGACTCGGTAACGAGGCCGTTTCGACGCAGGGTCTTAAAGATCGACAGCGCGGCAAGGTACTGCTGATCGCGCTCGAACTGGTCAGTTTGCATCGCTGTGCCCCCCGAACCGGGTGGTGACGTAACAAGCGTGGGAGCAGTGCTTTTTGCCTGGTAGCGCCATGAACGGCCTCTGGCAGCCGGGGCAGATGATCTGCGCCGCGCTTCTGGACATGCCGGGGTTCTTATGCCACCACGACAGGCGGCAGGCTTGGGAGCAGAAGCGTTTGGCCTTGCGTCCCTTGGGTTGGGTGAACACGGTTGCGCAGTTCAGGCAGCGGCGGTGGCCTTCGGGCAGGGCGTCAACGGGCTGCTCGTCCGCGCGCCGGACGTGGGATTTCACCGTGTTCACGGACAGGCCAAGCGCCCCGGCGATCTGTGTGTAGCTGCTGCCACCCGCGCGCATGGCGGCGATGGCGTCTTTCTGTTGTACTTTCATGTTGAAC
>JAVBUD010000167.1:0-16890 GCA_031555755.1 Eubacteriales bacterium
CTTCAAACTGATCTTGTTTTCGTTTGAGGAAGGTCCTTCGCTGCGCTCAGGATGACCGCGGAAGGGGAGGATGACGGATGACCGCAGAAGAGGGCCATGACCGCCCGTGCGCATAAGCACCAATTTTTCGACAGACTGAGCCTCTTTTCGTCATCGCGCGTTGAGGGGGAACCTTTTAGTACCAATTTCGCCTAATATTGTACACGGAAAAGGACGATTGGAGTTGGGGGTTCATGAAACGCATTTTGATTCTGCTGATTGTGCTGATGCTGGCGGTCTCGCCGGTCGCCCATGGGGAGGGCGACGTGGCGCGGATCATCGCGGAGCTGGACCTCATCGACGATGCGATGCCGCTGCTGTCTGTGCTAGCGAATGCGTCGTACGACCTTTCTATGGACCTTTCCGGTGCGCCTGACCCGGCGCTGGCGTGGCTGGCCCTGGATCGCTACATCGGCGAACATGCCGGTTATCGCGCGGGGCCGTTCACGGCGGACGAGATGCAAGGTTTCTACAACAAACTGTTCGCGGAGGGCAAGTTTTCGGACATCGAGGCGTCTGACTGTGCGCCGATGGAGCGCATGGAGGGCGGCTACGGCCATGTTTTCGGCGACGGCGACCCGGTGGAGCTGGCGGTGGAAAACGCGTACCGGGTGGAGGATGATGGGCGCTACACCGTGGACCTGAGCGTGTACACCGACAGCAACGGCGCGGGCCAGTGGTTCTGCTACAACGCGGTCGCGGAGCTGGTGCCGGACAGTGCGGGCGGTGCGCAGGTGCTGAGCCTTCAGCGCAGCCAGACGCCGCTGCCCACGCTGACAGACGCAGTGGCGACGGCGGAGCTGGCGGATCATCCGGCGGTGCTCGCCATCGACGGGAACCTGCACACCTGCTGGGCGTACGACGCCGCTGTGACCGGCGCGTCTGTCGCTCTGCGCTTTGACGGGCCGGTGGCGGTGCGCGGGCTGGTCATCGCGGCCGGGTGCATGAAATCGGAGCAGATGTTTGAGGAAAATGGGCGGCCTGCTGTGGTGTCCATCCGGATGAGCAACGGCGCGACGCGGGCGTTTGACCTGCGGGACGTGGGGCTGGGGTTCGAGTGCATGATCGTGCTGCCGTTCGGTGAGGTGGAGACGGTGACGGAGATTGTGGTGAATGTGGATGAGGTGGAGGAAGGCGCAGGGAGCGCAGTGTATATTTCGGAGATTGGGGTGTTTTAACGAGGCCGTCCCTGCAGCCATACCGGCCCCCTGTCCCACATAGGATGTGGACAGGGGGTGTTTTCATCGATGCAAACGCGGATCAAGCCCAAACTCCTGGCCGCGCTGGTGCTCTGCTGGGGTCTAATTCTGTTCCCCGCGGAGGCCGTCTCCGCCGCCAAGGACGCCATCCTGACCTGGGCCACCGCCTACGCCCCGGCCATGCTGCCGTTCTTCATCATCCTGCCCGTGCTCGCCAGCGAGGACGCCGCCGCGCTCTATGATCAGCTATTCGGTCCCCTCATGCGCCGCCTGTTTGGCATCCCGGGCCGCGCCGCAGGCGCTGCGGTGCTCGGCCTCATCGCGGGCAGCCCAGCAGGCGCCACCGCCCTCGTACGGCTCGCAGACCCAGGCATGACCCGAGGCGAATTGTCCCGTGCCGCGCTGCTGTGCTGCGGGCTGAGTCCGCTCTTCCTGATCAGCGGCATCGGCGTGTCCATCCTCGGCTCGGCGGCGGCGGGCCATGTGCTGATGCGCTCGCAGCTGGGCGCGGTGCTGCTGTCAGGGCTGATTTTCCGGTTCGCCTGGCGGCGGGACACCGCGCCCGTTGCCCCCGAGCCCGGCGCCGCCTCGGCCGCAGGCGTGCGTGAGGCCGCGCTGAGCGTGCTGACGGTGTGCGGGTACATGATGCTGTTTTCCGTGATCGCGCGGCTCACGGTGCAGCTGCTGGGTGCGCCGTGGGAGCCGCTGCTGCTGGCGCTGATCGAGGTCGCCGGCGGCAGCGAACAGTTGGCGCGACTGCCGGTGCACCCGGACGCGGCGCTGGTGCTCATCGCCGCCTGCGTCGGGCTCTCGGGAGCGGCGATCCTCGTGCAGAACGCCGGAAAACTGCGGCCGCTGGGCCTGCCCTGGCACCGGCTGGCGCTGGGCAAGGCGATGCAATCTGCGCTGTGCGCGCTGCTGTGTGGGCTGCAGCTGCGGATGTCACCCAATCCGGCGGCCATCCCCGCCCTTGTCCCAGCCTACGGCGCGGAGCGCGCCGCGATGGCGGCAGGGCTGCTGCTGATCGCGGTGGGTTTCGGCATCGTGATGGTCTCAAGGCGCAGGGTCTAATGGCACAGGCAGAAGTTTTCGTGTGGCTTTTTCTGCAGGTTGATTCCCATCCGCGCCGATAAGTGCTATAATGGTACGAGAAAAAGGCGCATGGGAGGGATCAACTTGGCCTTGCTACATGTGGAGTTCTTCTCGGAGACGCTGCTGATGCGCACCGAGATGGACGTCATTCTGCCGCAGAAGGCGGTGGACAAGCCGTTTCAGGTGCTGTATCTGCTGCACGGCATGTCGGACGACCAGACGGCCTGGCAGCGCCAGACGTCCATCGAGCGCTACGTCGAGGACTGTGAGTTGGCGGTGATCATGCCCACCACCTACCTGGGCTGGTACACCAACATGGACAGGGGCGAGCGCTACTTCGACTTCATCACCCAGGAGCTGCCCCAAGTCGTGCGCGGCCTGTTCCCGCAGCTGACGACGGATCGGGCGGACACGTTCGTGGCAGGGCTGTCCATGGGCGGTTACGGCGCGCTGAAGTGCGGGCTGTGCGCGCCGCAACTGTTCAGCCACGCGGCCCCGCTGAGCGGCGCGCTGGACGTGGCGGCACTGGTGGAGCGGCTGACCGCGATGGGTGTGCCGGAGGGTGAGCAGCAGCTTTTCCGCGACATCTTCGGTGACTTCGCCCAGGTGCGCGGCTCGCAGAATGACCTGCTGCACCGCGCCGAACTGCTCGCGCCCCAGGACCGCCCGAGGCTGTTTATCTGGTGCGGCACGGAGGACTTCCTGTATCAGGACAACCTTACCATGCGCGACCGCCTGAACGAGCTGGGCTATGACTTGACCTACACGGAGAGCGCGGGCGACCACCGGTGGCTGTACTGGGACCGCGAGATCCAGAACGTGCTGAGCTGGCTGCCGCTGCGGAAGGGAGGCGAGCTGTGATGGCGCACATCAAAATGAGTCTCCGGTCCGAGGTGCTGGGCATGAGCGTGCCGGTGACGGTCATCCTGCCGGACAGGACGAAGGAGGAGGTCGACGCAGGCAAGCTGCATCCGGTGCTGTGGCTGCTGCACGGCGCGTCGGACGACCACACGGCCTGGGCGCGGGAGACGTCCATCGATCGCTATGCGCGGCACGCGGGGCTGTGTGTGGTCATGGCCAGCGCCAGGATGAGCCGATACCGCGACATGGCCCACGGCGGCAAATACTTCACGTTCTTCGCAGACGAGCTGCCGCTGATCCTGGGGCGGATGTTCCCGCTGTCGGCGCGGCGAGAGGACAACTTCGTGTGCGGGCTGTCCATGGGCGGCGCGGGCGCGTTCCGGCTGGGCCTGATGCGGCCCGGTCAGTACGCCGCGATCGGCTGTCTGAGCGCGGCGCTGAGCAATGTCAGGGCCGACAAGCTCAAAGAGCCGGGCGTGCGCGAGGGTTACGCGCTGGCCTTCGGCGAGCAGGACCCGACCTCGGAGATGGACGAGATGCGGCAGGTGGCCGTGAACGCCGTCGAGTCAGGCGTGCGGCTGCCGCGTGTCTATCACTGCTGCGGCACCGAGGACTTCCTGCTCGACAACGCGCGCGCCACCCGTGACTTCTTCCAGGGCCTTCAGAGCGACCCGTTCGGATATGTGTACGAGGAGGACGCGGGCGCGCACACCTGGGGTTATTGGGACGAGCACATCCAGCGTTTCCTGGCGTTTATAAAGGAGTAGCGGTATGAAAAGGGCGGTACTGATCCTGCTGACCTGCGCGATGCTGCTGACGGCGGCACAGGGCGTGATGGCGTACACCTATGTGCAGGACTATGGAATGGACGACTACGACCCGCAGATCAAGCAGATTCAGCAGAAACTGGTGGAGCTGGGCTACCTGACGGGCGGCGCGGACGGCTGGTTCGGCGCGAAGACGAAGGCGGGCATCGCGCGGTTCCAGCTGGTCAACGAGATGGAGCAGACGGGTCTGTGCGACCAGGTTTTCCAAGAGGCGCTGTTCGCGGAAGGCGCGAAGGCGTCGCCGCAGGTGCTGATGACGCTGGACGAGCTGAAGAAGATGATGGGCAAGCCGACAAAGATCGTGAAATACGACATATCGGAAATGGTCGTGGAGAAGGACAGCGCGACGGTGGAGCTGAACAACGACACGGTGCTGCACGCGGACCTGCTGGGTGACGGGGTCGTGGAGGTGCAGTGCATTGGCAAGGGGAACGTGAAGATCCCGTTTACGGTGCTGCTGATGGCGATGGACGACTCGATTGAGGACTCGATGATGTACGAGGCGCTTGACGCAATGAAGCAGGAGGGCACCCGCGTCGTCGACGGCAAGACCATCGAATATGCCGAAGACCCTGACGGCACCCAACGCCTGATCATCAAGCCCCTCAAAAGCGGCCCCGCCCACTAACCCTCACCAGAGCACAGCGAAGCGAAACCGGGGAGTCCAGAGGGGCTCAGCCCCTTTGGCGGGAGGTCTCGGAGGGCAGCGCCCTCTGAGCCCCGTGAGGCGTTCCTGCTCCCCGCGCACAAATCATGAAGAAGCTCCTGCACTGCGTGATAATGATTGGGCAGGAGCACGACGAAAAGCATAGGGTGCGCGGGGAGAGCGCCTTTCGCGGTGTCCTCGCGCAGCGGGGACACCGCGAAACAGCCCGTAGCCAGGGGCGCTGCCCCTGGACCCCGCCAGGAGGGATTAAATCCCTCCTGGACCTCCCTGATGTCGCTTCGCTGTGAGATGGCGTGGCGGGGGTGGGGCGACGAGAGAGTAGGGGATGGGCGCTCGACGCGCCCATTTATTGACCGCGATTGGGGCGGGATGACAACGTGGCCCGCGACGGGGGATCGCGATCGCAGATCGCGACGTTGGAATTGCTCGACTGGTGGGGGACGGCGCTCACGCGGCGGGGGTCTGCCCCCGCCGCCGCTTGAGCGATCGCACCACAAAGCCCCGGCTCTTGCGAGCCGGGGCGTAACCATCGATTTCTTACATGTCAGGGGTTTGCGCTGAAACTGACGAGACTTATTTGCTGGCCCTCAGGTACTTCACGTTGACGTAGCCGACGGCGCCGTTTTTGACCACGCGGATCTTGCCCCAGAAGCCCTTGCGGCCGAGCAGGACGACGCTGGTGCTCTTGGAGAGCTTGCCCAGTTTCTTGGACTTGCTGTTGGGCTTGGAGTACACGGCGAGCTTGCCGCTTGTCAGGCGCGACTTGTAGACCTTGCCGACTTTGGGGGCGCTGTAGCCCTTCAGCATGCTCTTGTAGACATAGCCGGTCTTGCCGGAGGCCAACTCCAGCTTGATCCAGCCGTTCTTCTCGCTGAGGTAGACGCACTTGGTGCCCTTGCGGAGCTTGGTCAGCACAGTGGCGCCGGCCTTGGGCTGGGCGCGAAGCCGAGCATAATCCCCGCTCACCTTCATGAGGTCGCCCTTGGAGGCGGCCATGGCGGGTATGCTGGCCAGGAGCATGACGACGACCAGCACGGCGCTGAAAAGTTTGCGGAACGAGTTAGCTTGCTTCATAAGAAATCGACCCCCAACAATTTTTCATTCGACTTTAGTATATCAGATCAGCTTGCTCCATTATAACACGCGCGGGATTGATTTGTAAATACGTTTTTGCCTCAAATTTGTAACAAATTGGAAAAGGATCGTCATTTTTCGCATGTGATGTCGAAACCCTTCGCGCGGGGGATTCATGTAACCCAAGGAATCCCAGCAACCATTAGACGCTACCGATGACCGGTTTGGTTTAACTTTCGCCCAGAATTGTCATGTTAATTTATGAGAAACGGTTCTTGGCGTTCATGTTTCGTGGCCGACCGGCGACAGCCCTTCCACTATACGACCAATACCACAATTTGTCAATGCGCAAAGCGCGGTATTCCTGCCTGCGCAGTGAAAAATTCGCGCAACCGCGCCTTCGTCCCCATCTCGGCGATGGGTGATGGCGCGGGTGCGCGAATGAGCCATATCGTTTGCATTGCTGCGCTACTTTTTGTCTTCTCCGTCCTTGCGCGCGTCGTCGCGCTTGTCGCCGATCAGGCCGCCGGTGACCTCACTGGTGCCCCTGGCGAGCTTTTCTTTCCAGTTGCCCAGCGTGCCGGTCTGGGCCAGGCCGTAGATCGCCGCGCCCACGATGGCGATGCCGACGATCCACGCGATGCCCGTCATGCCGGACGCGTTCTGCGTCTGGGCGCCGGCCGCGCCGCCCTCGCCCTCTGCCTTGGCGGTGCCGGAGCCGAGCACATTGTCCAGCACATCGGCCATGACCTGTGTGGACTTTTCCACCTGGTCCTTTTCGGAGGTGTGGGTGCCGAACTCCAGCAGCAGTGCCTGCGGGTACAGTTCCTGGTTGTAGTTGCCCTTGCCGATGAAGATGTCCTTGATGAAGTCGGGATACTGCTTGTCGGCGTCGGCCTTGATCTTTTTTGCCAGGGACCGGTTCGCGCTGGCGTTCGGGTTGTTGCGGCCCACAAACAGCCGCACCTGTGTCATGTCCTCGCCGTGGACCTCCGTCTCATATTCCGACTCGTTTGGGATGCCGTCGCGGTGGATGTCCAGCAGCGCCGTGGGCTGCTGCTTGATGAAGTCCTCGGCGATCTGGCGCGAGCGGCGATAGGCGCCCGCGTCGTGGGGCAGCGAGGTCTCCTTGCTGTACTCAACCTGCCAGCCCAGCTTTTCCAGGTTTGCCTTGAGCTCGTCGCCCACGTCGTAGATGCCGCCCTTCCCGTTTTCCTTGCTCTGTGTGCCGTCGCCCTCCACATAGGATTCGTCGCTGTGGGTCGAATACATGCAGATCAGCTTCTTGCCCGGGTCCGCCGCGTCGGTGGATTCGGGCTTGGCCGTGGCCGCCGCGGCGCTGACCGGCGCGGACACCTGGGTCGCCTCGCTGGCCGCCAGGTCCGGCTCCGCGCCTACATGCTGGGCGGTGGCCCTGTGGGCTTCGTCGTCTACGGCGACCACGCGGTACAGCTGGTTGCCGCCGCTGATGTATTCGTCGCCGTCGTAGATGCGCCCGGCGCGGCTGGTGATGTACTGGCCCTGCTCGTCCAGCAGCTGATAGACCTGGTCGTCCACCTCGAAGAACTCCGTGATGTCGGCGCGGGCGGTCATGGGATGGGGCGCCAAGAGCAGCGCCAGTGTCAGGATCGCGATCAGCCTCTTCATTTGCGCTTTTCCCTCCTCACAAACTCGCCGCCCTCGAACTCGCGGTCCTGCTCGTCCTTGTGGCTGCCGCGCTTGGCCCGTTCGATGATCTCGCCGACCAGCTCTGACAGCAGCACCGCCAGCAGGCCGGAGATCACCACCGCGTCCAGCGCTCCGCCGCCGCCCAGGCGCAGCGGCTGCGCGATGCCCTGGTTCCAGTTCATCACGGCCTGGGCCGTGTCCGCCAGCAGCACGCCCAGCACGCCCGCCACGAACGCGCCGCGCCTGGAGCCGCCGAATACAAACGCCACCACGCCCGCCGCGAGGCCGTAGGCATAGTTCGGGTCAAAGCCCATCTGCTCGGGTTCGTTGGGCAGATACCGGCCCAGCAGGAACACCGCCATGCCCGTCAGCAGCGACGCGATGATCGCCCGCCACTTTTCCCAGGCCGTGCCCGCCTTGATCAGCAGGAACACGCACAGCCCCAGCGGCACCAGCGCGCCGCCGATGTTGAATGAGAACAGGTTGGTCACCGGGATGTCGGGGATCAGTCCGCCCACGAAGATCAGCGCCGCGAACAGGATCGCCTGCCGGTCCGTCAGACGCAGCTTATCCAGCACGCGCTGCGCCACGCCGAACAGAATCAGCACCGCGATGGCGATCAATAGGATCAATCCAAGAGACATAAAATCATCCACCCTCATCAATGAGTTTTCGGGTGTATTATGGACATCTGTCATGGAAAAGATGCGCTTTATGAGGCCTCGGACGAAAATCCGTGGCTTTTGTGTGTCGGATGAGAAAACGGATCACAGGCATAATTTGGGCGAATAGTCTGGCATTGAAGGACGATGGACATTCGTCCCGATCATGATTGGCTTTACATAGCTGAAGGGGGATCTCCATGTACCTATCCAGCAGAATGCATCCCGTGCCCAACCAGTTGACGCCATACCCGCCCAAGCAGGCGGTGGCGGCGTCCAGCGTCGCGCAGAGCCCGACGCAGCCGCGGGTGCCCGCGAACCCGGCCAACGCGGCCCAGCGCTGCAACACCATCGGCCCGGACTTCGGCCCGGATCCCTATGTCGTGAACATCGACGAGGCGACGCGCCAGAACCCCTACTTCCGCCGCGCCCTGTGGACCGGCCCTCACATGCAGCTGACGCTGATGTCCATCCCGCCGAACGGCGAGATCGGCCAGGAAATGCACGACTATTTGGACCAGTTCCTGCGCCTGGAGCAGGGCCGCGGCCGCGTAATGATGGGCACGGCCCGGGACAACCTGACCTATCAGCAGGATGTGGCCGATGACAGCGCCATCTTCATCCCAGCAGGCACCTGGCACAACCTGGTCAACACCGGCGGCCAGCCCATCAAGCTGTACTCGATCTACGCCCCCGTGCAGCACCCGGCGGGCACAGTCCACTGCACCAAGCTGGACTCGGATCAGGCCGAAGGGCACTAGCACGAATCATGCTGTCGGGGCGGCGCGGATGTTCACATCACCCCCTCGTCATCCTGAGCGCAGCGAAGGACCTTCTTCAGAATAATGAGGAAGGTCCGTAGCGTTGCGATGGATGACCGACGTTGAGGGGATGACGAATTGACGTGCCTTTTTTAGTCCCAATCCCCGCCCTCGTAGCCGTCGTCGTCCAGATCGTCGGCCTTCAGCAGGCTCTTGCGCGCGCTGCCCTCCATGGGCTCCACGCCGCGCAGTTTTCTTTGGATGATCCGCGACTTCTGCGCCGCGTCCTCAATGGACTCACTGGCCTGGCGGATGCGCTTCTGCGTCCGGGTCAGCGCCTCCGCGAAGTTGCCGATCTCGCCGCGCACCGCGCCCAGCAGCGCCCACACTTCCTCGCTGCGGCGCTCGATGGCGATGGTCTTCATGCCCATCTGCAGGCTGTTCAGCAGCGCCGACAGCGTGCTGGGCCCGGCCAGCATCACGTTGTGCTCGCGCTGCACCTGCTGCTGCAGGCCGGGGATGCGGATGATCTCGGCGTACATGCCCTCGGAGCCCAGGAAGAGCACCGCGAACTCCGTCGTGTGCGGCGGAAAGATGAACTGCTCCCGCACCCTCGATGCACCCTCGCGCACGGCGGTGGCGAGCTGGGTCTCCAGGTTCGCGATCGTCTGTTGGTTGCCCTCGTTGATGGCGGTGACCAGCTGCTCGTACAGCGACTCCGGGAACGTGGCGTCGATGGGCAGCAGCGCCTCTTTGTCCTGGGCCGTCTTCCCGGGCAGCACCACACAGGCGCTGCAGCTGTCCCCGCCAGGGCGGACGCGCACGTTTTCCTGGTATTGTTCGGGCGTCATCATCTGCGCCAGCAGCGCGGAGAGTTGGATCTCGCCCACCACGCCCTTGGCGTGCACATTGGACAGCACGCGCTTCAGGTCGCCCATGCCGCTGGCGATGGACTGCATCTCCCCGAGGCCCTGATACACCGCGTCCAGCCGGTCAGACACGAGCTGGAACGACTCGTTCAGCCGCCGGTCCAAGGTGGTGTTCAGCCGCTCGTCCACGGTCTGCTCGATCTGCATCAGCCGCTGGCCGTTGTCGCGCTGCATGGCCTCCATGCGGGTCTCGAACACAGTGCGCAACTTTTCCAGCTGCGTGTCGTTCCGGCCCAGCTTGTCGTCCAGCACGTCGTTCACGCGGTCCATGCGGTCCTGATACTGGACCAGCCGCTGCTCCACGGTGGTCTGGATGCCCTGCAGCCTCGCCTCGCCCTGCACGTTCACGTCTCGCAGTTGGCCCGCGAACGCGTCCAGCTGGCTCTGCTGGGTGCGCGTCATCTCGCCCATGGCCTTGGTGACCGCGTCGTTCACGCCCAGGATGGACTGGTGCGCCTCCTCGCGGCCCGCCTTGGCGGCGGACTCCGTCTGCTCGCTGATTTTCTTGAGCTGCTCAGCCATGCTGGCTTCCATCTCGTGCAGCTTCCGCGCCATGGCCGCGCTGCGGCTGCGGGCGCTGGCAATGAGGCCGACGACGATGATCACCAGCAGCGCGATGCCGATGGCGATCAGGCCCTGCGGCCCCATCGACGCGGCAAATTCGCCGAATGCGTCCTGTCCGTTTTTCACGATCTCTGTGACTTGGTCCATGGTGGGCCTCCTTTGTATGGGTCGAGTATGGGCATGCGCCGTCTCTACTGCGCCAATGCCCAATCGAAGAACGCGTCCACCGTCGGCGCGGGCAGCTCCAGCGACTCCGTGCGCTCCAGGATGTCCGTGATGCAGTGGGCGTCCGAACTGTGCAGTTGCGCATACTGGTCGTACCCCGGCGCGCAGGGAATGCCCTTTGTGACCTCCAGCACCCGGTAATTGAGGTCCGGCGGCAGAAAGCCCAGCGCGTTCAGGATGCCGTTGCCGGTGCGGTTGATGTGGGCGGGCACTGCCAGGCCGCCGCGCTCGCGGATCATCTTTGTCAGCTCGTCGATGGACAGATCAAGCGCCGAGATCAGCAGGTGCGGCTCGGTGCCGATGGGCTCGTCTTGCTCGTCCAGCAGCTGCTGTTCGCCGAAAAAATCGGGTCGGTTCGGAATGGGCGGCAGGTGCCTGTACACCTCACGAGAAAACGCCTCCGCCGCGTCCACGGTCCGAAAATAGGACAGCAGGTGCACTTCCTCGCGGGTGGTCAGCTCCAGGGCCGGGATCACGGCCAGCTCAAACTCATTGGCGATGTTTGACACCGCGCGCACATGCCCCGCCGTGTTGTGGTCGGAGAGCGCGATCATGTGCAGCCCTTTGAGCGCCGACATCTTCACGATGTTGTTCGGCGTCATCAGCTCGTCGCCACAGGGCGACAGGCAGCTGTGCATGTGCAGGTCGCAGAAGCACTGCATACTAGTTCGCCTTGACCCCGGACGTGAACATCAGCCCGCACAGCTCGTAGGCCGTTTTCGTGGAGCCGATCAGCGCGATGCCCTCCTCGGCGGCCTTGTCCACGACGGCCTGCTCCACGGCGATGCCCTCGGGCACGATCACACAGGCCATGTCCATCAAGGTCGCGACCGCGATCACGTTCATGTGCGTCTGCACGGTGATCCAGCCCATGCCGCTGGCGCCGTGGGACATGACCCAGGACAACAGATCGCAGCTGTATCCGCAGGTGATCTCGCGGGTGGTGTCGGCGGATTCGGTGAGCAAGGTGGAGTGGGTGAGGTCGAGAAAATCTTTGATGGTCATGGGATGGCCTCCTTGAGTAATTCACAATCTACAATTTGCATGAACAATTGATCGAGCTGAGCGAAGCGACAATAGGGAGTCCAGAGGGACTTAGTCCCTCTGGCGGGGTCCAGGGGCAGCGCCCCTGGCTATCTTCGCGTCGTCTCCGCCAGATTCACCATCTGCTCCGCCAGGTCGCGGACCCGTTCCTTCAGCAGCAGCAGGCAGTCAAGCTCGCTGGCGTACCCGGTGACCACGTCCTCCGCCAGCGCCTGACAGCTGGGCGAGCCGCAGCTGCCGCAGTCCAGCCCCGGCAGGCGCTGCCGGATCGCCTCGATCTGGTCCATCTTGGCCAGGGCGAGCTGGATGTTGTCGTCCAGCTGCAGCACCTTGATGGGCTCGATGGGCACGTCCAGCCGAATCAGCGGCTGGACTTTGATAAACTCGGCGGCGGGGATGAACTGCTCGGGCCGCTCCTCGGGCAGGCTGCGGGTCAGCAGCCGGATGCGGTTGCGGGAGATGAATCCGTTTTCGAAGACCAGCGGGCCGCCGACACAGCCGCCGATGCAGCTCTGGCCCTCGAAGAAAACCAGGTCTTGCAGGCGGTTGTTCTCGATCTGTTCCAGCACCTTCGCCACGTGTTCAATGCCGTCCACGGCCAGCGCGTTGTCGGTGTTCGCGGCGGTGGCCTCGCCGCCGGAGCGCGCCCAGCCGAGGCCGAAGGACGTGGCCCGAAGGCGCACTTCCTCGCCCCTGATCTGCGGCCTCGCGCCCGCCTTTTTGACCTGGCTGGACAGCAGCCCGTACACCTCCAGGAACGAGATGGCGCCGTCCACGGCGCTCTGCGCATGGCCGATTGGGTTTCTGATGGCGGTCATTTTCGCGGCGCAGGGCGTGATGAAGAAGCAGCCGACCTCGCTCGGGTCCGCGCCTGTCTTCTCGCAGAACTCGCGCCGCGCCTCGATGGCGGCGATCTCCATGGGACTCTTCACGTCGGCGATGTGGTCGATCAACTCCGGAAAGCGCGTCTGGATCAGGCGCACGACGGCCGGGCAGGCAGACGAAATCAACGGCTTCGGACCGTTCGGGTCCTTGAGCAGCTCGCGCACCTGCACGGTCGCGATGTCCGCGCCGCGTGCCACGTCGAACACATAATCGAAGCCCATCATGTGCAGGCCGTGCGTCACGCTCCCGACGGACGGCAGGTTCTTGAACTGGCCGTACAGCGCTGGCGCGGGGAGCGCGATCTTGTACTTGAATTTGTTGATGGTCGCCAGGGGGTTCGTGGTCGCGACTTTCGCATGGTGCGGGCAGGTGCGGATGCACTCGCCGCAGTCGATGCAGCGCTGGTCGATGATGTGGGCCTTGCCGCCGTGCACGCGGATGGCCTCGGTGGGACAGCGCTTCAGGCAGGCCGTGCAGCCCACGCATTTGCCCTTGTCCAACGTGACGGAATGATAGTACCGGTCGCCCGGCGTCTGGATGGCGCTCATAGCGCGAACCCCATTTCGATGGTGGTGCCCACGCCGACGGTCGACTCGATGCTAAAGGTGGACGCGTTTCGCTTCATGTTCGGCAGGCCCATGCCCGCGCCGAAGCCCATCATTCGCACGTCGTCGGAGGCGGTGGAGAACCCCTCGCTCATGGCCTTGTCGATGTCCGGGATGCCCGGGCCGCGGTCGCGGATGTTGAGCTCCAGAAAATCGGGCCGCACGTTCAGCTCCATCTCGCCGCCCATGGAGTGGATGACCAGGTTCAGCTCCACTTCGTACGCGGCCACCGACACCCGCCGCACGATCGGCGACGGCACGCCCAGCTTCTGCAGTGTCCTTTTGATTTTGCCCGAGGCCTCACCGGCCGTTTGGAACGCGCCCGCCTCCACGGGATAGACCTCGTGAAGCATGGTTGCTTCGCTCATCGTTTGTCATCTCCTATAGCCCATTAGGCCTTTGCTGTACAGCTTGCCGCAGGCCTCGTAAAGCGTGCAGCTGGTGGCGGCGACGGTGATGCCGCGGTCCACGGCCATGTCGAGCACGTCGTCGCCCGGAATTTTGCCGCGCACGAACACGATCATCAGGCAGTCCAGCATCTCGCATGTGCGCACCACGTGGGTGTTGGTCAGGCCCGTCAGCAGCACCATCCGTTCCTTGTGGAACGCCAGCACGTCCGACATCATGTCAGAGCCGCAGCCCGCCTCGATCTCGTCCTCGGGCAGATCGCCGCACAGCAGCTGCCCCTGCAGAATCTCCATCAGTTCCGTTGCCTTCATGTGCTCACCAACCTTATCTGTGCGTCAGGCGGCCAGGCTGTCCAGAAAATCGATGTGCCGCAAGCGCATGGTAATGCTATTATACTTGATCTTCGCGGAAAAAGAAAGTGTGGATTCATCTCTGCCTGTCATTCCCTCGCCGGTGCAGTCGGACAGCTGCTGCAGCAGCAGCATCAGCGCCCTGAGAATGGGGTGCTCGTCCGCGCCAATGGCCCGCTCCAGGGCGCGCAGGCGCAGCTGGGCCTCCGCGTGGACCAGCTGGATCTGGGACGCCGCCTGCTCGCCCGTGGCCTTGCCCGCGTCCAGCTGCAGGCTCAGCGCGATGAGCTGGTCCGTGAGGCCGCGCAGTGAAGACTCGCCCTGGGTCAGCGCGTCGATCTGCGCCTTGGACGCGGTCACGCGCAGCGCCGAGGCGGGGCCCTGGGCGGTGATCACCTGGGCCTTGATCTTTTCCGCGTTCAGGAGCCGCGCCGCCACCGCGTCCGCGCCCTCCCTGTCGGCATAGACCGCGCCGATCACGCGGAAAATGTCGCCGTCCTTGAGGATGTACCCCGCCGCGCCGCGCCGGGTGTACCGCGCGGCCTCGATCCGCGCCGATTCCGCGCTGCCCGCTTCAGCCAACTGCACCAACTGCGCGCTGAGCGGATCGAACCGCACATCCTCCGTGAGCTGCTCCGACACCGGCACCGCCTGCTCCGGCGCCTGCGCGGCCTCCACCGTCGGTGGCGGCGAGATCAGCCGCGCCGCATAGCTGCACAGATAGACCGCCACGGACACCGCCAGCAGCGCCATGGCCAGCCGCAACGAGCGCGCATGCCTGCGCCGCACCCGAACCATCCGACCCCGCATGGGCACACCTCCCCCATCAGTCGATGGTATGCGGCGCGGCGCTTGTCAATGAGTCGGTGGCGTGGTATGATGGGGGAGATTCATTTCACAATTGTGGATTTTCGATTGATCCTGAAAGGACTGAACGCCCATGCGCCAACACCTCGACACGATCCCCATCTGGGACGCCTACAAGTCCGGCTGTGAATGTCCCCTCTGCGCCATCGAGGCGCGCAACGAGGCCATGTATGTGGACAATTTTCTCGGCGGGTCCGTGATGGAGCCCGCCGTGAGGATCGAGGTGAACCAGAAGGGGTTTTGTAGCGGGCACTTCAAGCAGCTTTACGACATGAAGAACCGGCTGGGCTTGGCGCTGATGGCGCACACGTACTTGAAGGAATGTATGGGCAAGCTTGACGCGCAGACCTTCGAGAAAAAGCCGCTGTTCGCCAAGAAAAAGGGCGAGGGCGACTCGCCCGCCGCGAAGGTCGCCCAGGGCTGCATCATCTGCGAGCGGCTCAGCGACACGATGTACCGGTACGCGCTGACGCTGTGCTACATGTGGAAGCACGAGGGCGAGTTCAGGAAGGCGCTGGGTGAGAGCAAGGGTTTCTGCCTGCCGCACTACGCGCTGATGCAGCGGGCGGTGGAGGACGAGCTGGGCGCTGCCGACGCGCTCTTGCTGCTGCAGGCGCTCAAGGAAATGCAGCTGGCGAATCTGAAGCGCATTGAAAAGGACATCGAGTGGTTCACGCTGAAGTTCGACTATCGGAACCAGGACAAGCCCTGGGGCGCCAGCCAGGACGCGGTGGAGCGGACGCTGAACAAACTGCGGGGGCGGACGGTGTCAGGGGAATAGTTGCGTGAATACGTCCCTACCCAAACCTATAACTTGCGCCAACCCAACATTTCCCTTATAATATGCATATCGAACACAAAGGGGGGACACACACCATGAAAAAGATCATTTCGGCCGTTCTGTGCCTGATGCTAATCTGCGGGTGCTGCGCACCGGCGCTTGCTGAGGGCATCGACGTGCGGCGCGAGTCTGTGCGCGGCAATGCGGCGTTCACAGCGGACAGCTATCCGACGGTCTGGATCACGCCAGTCTTTGACGACCACATCATCGCGCGGACCGACCCTGGGAAGTACCCCGCGAAGTTCCTGACGTTCGCGCCGCCTGCGGGCGGGTGCCTGACGAAGTACTCCTACGACGAATCGGATTTTCTGGACCATGACAAGCTGATGGGCTACTATTATTTCGCGTACGACCGCGCCAGCTTCGAGCTGTTCCTGGAGGACGCGGAGGCGGCGAACATCATCAAGGACGGCAGCGACGGCGTGGCGATGTTCGTGCAGCCGGACAGCCGCCGCGCGCGGGCGATGATCGACCTGAAGCCGCAGTTTGGCGGCACGGCGAAGCTGAGTATCATCCTGATCGACTACTCGCGGGACATCACGGCGGATCAGCTGAAGTCGATGATCCAGGCGGAGACGGAGCGCGTGCAGGCGGAGATGCAGCTGATGGAGCCGGGTAAGTTCTGGTCCGAAGGCGCGTTCCATTCGGTGCAGATCGCAGCAAGCCGCGACCCGTTCAGCGCGATTGTGGACGTGACGGGGTTGACGGTGACGCGGATCGAGGACAAGGAAGTGATCACGAAGGTGCCGGACGGGCGCGGCACGAAGTCGATTGAGATCGCGATTGACGGGTACTCGTATCCGCACAGCATGATGGAGGCTGTGGAGGGGAAGCTCGCGGACGGGACGAAGTATTTGGGGTATAATACGGAGTATACGGGGTATGCGTCGTTCACGCTGGCGGAGGCGGGGCAGAGCGGGCCGGTGTATCTGACGTTTAAGATTGACAGTGAGCCGAGTGCATTCCCGGCGGCGCTGGAGGAGGCGTACGCGCGGGTTGCGGTGACTGAGGGGGAGTAGGGGCAAGGGATAAGGTTAGGTCATCCCACCCCGGGCCGTCATCCTGAGCGCAGCGAAGGACCTTCTTCAGACTTTCGTACCTGTTAGTTGAGGAAGGTCCTTCGCTGCGCTCAGGATGACGGCGATGAGGCGCTGCACCACCCAACCAGCACTACCCCCGCCAGAACACCGCGAAGCGCCCAGGGGGTCCAGGGGGATTTAATCCCCCGGGCGGGAGTCCAGAGGGCAGCGCCCGCTGGGCGCCGGGTGGCGGGACCCCGCCCCCCACGGTACCAATTTGGGAGGGGGTCCACGCGGAACCCC
>JAVBUD010000164.1:0-24881 GCA_031555755.1 Eubacteriales bacterium
TTCGTCCCACAAGGAGCGTGAGCGCATCCCCACCCGCCCGCAGGCGACATACGTGCAGTGGCCCGCAGGCCACGGAGCGGATCACCTCGAAAATCCGGACCTGTGGATTTTCGGTACCTGTTCGGTACATCCCCGTCACCAAAAGCGTTTCAAGGGGGTCCAGGGGGGAAATCGCAATCCCCCCTGGGCTCTTTGCTTCTTTCTAGCATAGAAAGAAGAAGCTGCGACGAGTCATCAGCTTCAACAGAAGCAACATGCCACGACGCTACCCAGTGCCCTCCGCCAGATTCGCCTCACGGCTGTCTGGCAGCCGGAAGTTACTGCCCGCGCGCCTGCATGGGGCACTGACTACGAAACGAAGAGCGGGATACGCCACTGCACTGCGCCCACAATTAAGCTGCGCGCGGGGTCAGGTTACGAAGGGGACGCTCAGAGGGCGCTGCCCTCCGAGACCTCCCGCCAAAGGGGCTAAGCCCCTCTGGACTCCCTGGGCGCTTCGCGGTGGTCGCTCGTTACCTCAGTTGTTTAGAAAAGGAGCCGTCCCGGGTGGGGCGGCTCCTTTGTGTTGGGTTATTTCGCGGCCAGCTTCTTGTAGACGGCCAGGCGCTTTGCGGCTTCCTTCTCGGCGTCTGTGAACAGCTCCGCGGCCTCAGCCGGGAACATGCGCACCAGCGACGCGTACCGGTTCTCGCCCTTGATGAAGTCCTGATAGCTCTCCGTCGGGTCCTTACTGTCGATCGTCAGCGGCGTCTCGTTCGCCGGGTTGTACCGGTACAGCGGCCAGTAGCCCGACGCCACAGCCTTCTTGATCTCGTTCTGGGCCTGGTTCATCTTGATCCCGTGGTTGATGCACGGCGCGTACGCGATGATCAGCGACGGGCCCTTGTGCGCTTCGGCCTCGTTCATGGCCTTCAGCAGCTGGTTCATGTCTGCGCCCATGCCGACGCTCGCCACGTACACGTAGCCGTAGCTCATCGCCATGAGTCCCAGGTCCTTCTTCGTGGTGCGCTTGCCCGCCGCCGCGAACTTCGCCACCGCGCCGGTCGGGGACGCCTTGGACGCCTGGCCGCCGGTGTTGGAGTACACCTCGGTGTCGAGCACCAGGATGTTGACGTCCTGGTTCTGGGCCAGCACGTGGTCCAGTCCGCCGTAGCCGATGTCGTACGCCCAGCCGTCGCCGCCGAAGATCCAGATGGACTTCTTGACCAGCAGGTCCTTGTCCTCGTAGATCGCCTTCGCCAGCGCGTCGCACTCACAACCGCAGTCCTTGCAGCCTTCGACCGCCTTGATCAGCTCCGCCGCGGCCTTCTTGCTGCCCTCGGCGTCGTCCATGCTCTTAAGCCAGTTTTCGCAGGCGTTGTGGGCGTCGGTCCACTGGGTCCACTTCTCGGACAGCGCGCGCACGTTCTCGGCCAGCTTCTCGCGGCGCTGCGCGGTGGCCAGGTTCATGCCGAAACCGAACTCGGCGTTGTCTTCGAACAGGCTGTTCGCCCACGCCGGGCCGTGGCCTTCGTCGTTGGTGGTGTAGGGGCAGGTCGGCGCGGAGCCGCCGTAGATGGACGAGCAACCCGTGGCGTTCGCGATCATCATGCGGTCGCCGAACAGCTGGGTGACCAGCTTGACGTACGGGGTCTCGCCGCAGCCTGCGCACGCGCCGGAGAACTCAAACAGCGGCTTTTTGAACTGGCTGCCCTTGATGGACTTCACATTCAGGTCGCCCTTAAACTCGGGGATCTTCACCGCGAACTCCCAGTTCTCCTCCTCGGCCTTCTGGGTGTGCAGCGGCTTCATCACCAGCGCCTTTTCCTTGGCGGGGCAGACGTTCACGCAGTTTTCGCAGCCGGTGCAGTCCATGGGGCTGATCGCCAGGCGATACTGGTGGCCGTCGAACTCCTTGCCGATGGCTTTCTTGGTCTTGAAGCCTTCGGGCGCGCCCTGCAGCTGCTCCTCGGTGGCCAGCGTCGGGCGGATGACCGCGTGCGGGCACACCAGCGAGCACTGGCCGCACTGGATACACTTGTCAATCTGCCACTCGGGCACGTTCACGGCGATGCCGCGCTTCTCGTACTTGGTGGTGCCGGTGGGCACGGTGCCGTCCACGCTGAACGCAGAGACGGGCAGCTTCTGGCCTTCCTGGGACAGGATCGGCAGCACGACGTTGTCGAAGTATTCGTTGGCGTCCACCTTGATCGGCTCTGCGCCGGTCGTCGCCTTCGCCCAGGACGCGGGCACCGGGATCTCCTTCAAACCGGAGATGGCGATGTCAATGGCTGCGTTATTCATGTTGACGATGGCTTCGCCCTTCTTGCCGTAGGACTTCTTGACATATTCCTTCATGTACTTGTCGGCATCCTTGTAGGGGATGATGTCGGCGAGTTTGAAGAACGCGGCCTGCATGATGGTGTTGATGCGGCCACCCATGCCCACTTCGGCGGCGAGGCCGATGGCGTCCACGTTGAAGAACTTGGCTTTCTTCTGGGCCAGCGCCTTTTTCATGGCCGCGGGCAGCTCATTTTCCATCTCCTCGGCGGACCACGGGCTGTTCAGCAGGAACACGCCGCCCTCTTTCAGCGCCGAGACCATGTCATACTTGGTGACATAGGCCGGGTTGTGGCAGGCGATGAAGTCCGCGCTGTCGATCAGGTAGGTGGACTTGATCGGCTTCTTGCCGAACCGCAGGTGGCTGACGGTGATGCCGCCGGACTTCTTGGAGTCATAGCTGAAGTAGGCCTGGGCATACATGTTGGTGTGGTCGCCGATGATCTTGATGCTGTTCTTGTTGGCGCCCACGGTGCCGTCCGCGCCGAGGCCGTAGAACATGCAGGACTTGGTGCCTTCGGGCGCGGCGTCAAGGGTCTTGCCCAGCGACAGGCTGGTCTTGGTCACGTCGTCCTCGATGCCCACGGTGAAGTGGTTCTTGGGGGCCTTCTTCGACGCGTTGTCGTAGACCGCCTTGACCATGGTGGGGTTGAACTCCTTGGAGCCGAGGCCATAGCGGCCGCCGACGACCTGGATGTCGTTCATGCCGGCTTCGCGCAGCGCGGAGCAGACATCGAGGTACAGCGGCTCGCCCAACGAGCCGGCTTCCTTGGTGCGGTCCAGCACCGTCAGCACCTTGCAGCTGGCGGGGATGGCCTTCAGGAAGTGCTTCATGGAGAAGGGGCGGTACAGGCGGACCTTGATCAGGCCGACCTTTTCACCCTTCTTGGTGAGCGCGTTGATGGTCTCCTCGATGGCTTCGCAGCCGGAGCCCATGGCGATGATGACGTTCTCGGCATCGGCGGCGCCGACATAGTCGAACAGCTTGTACTTCCGGCCAGTGAGCTTACCGACCGCTTTCATGGTCTCTTCGACGATGGCGGGGGTGGCGTCGTAGTACTTGTTGGCGGCTTCGCGGCCCTGGAAGTAGATGTCCGGGTTCTGCGCGGTGCCGGCCTGATGGGGATGCTCGGGGTTCAGGGCGCGGTCGCGGAACGCACGGATGGCGTCCCAATCGACCAGCTTCGCGATCTCGTCATAGTCGATGCCGTCGATCTTCTGGATCTCGTGGGAGGTGCGGAAACCGTCAAAGAAGTGCAGGAACGGCACGCGGGACTTGAGGGTGGCCAGGTGCGCCACCAGCGACAGGTCCATGGCCTCCTGGACGGAGTTGGAGGACAGCATCGCGAAGCCCGTCTGGCGGCAGGACATGACGTCCGAGTGGTCGCCGAAAATGGACAGAGCGTGGTAGGCCAGCGCGCGGGCGGAGACGTGGAACACGCTCGGCAGCAGCTCGCCGGAGATCTTGTACATGTTGGGGATCATCAGCAGCAGACCCTGGGACGCGGTGAAGGTGGTGGTCAGCGCGCCGCCGACCAGCGAGCCGTGCACAGCGCCGGCCGCGCCGCCTTCGGACTGCATTTCTGCGATGCGGACGGTCTGGCCGAACAGGTTTTTCCGACCTGCCGCGCTCCACTCGTCGGCCACTTCCGCCATGTTGCTGGACGGGGTGATCGGATAGATGGCGGCCACGTCAGAAAACGCATAAGCGACGTGGCTGACAGCGGTATTGCCGTCGATGGTCATTTTCGTGCTCAAATGGATTGCCCCCTTAAAATATGGTACCGTATTGAGACTCACAACAGTTCTATTATAGAGGAAGGAATGTTTCAAGTCAAGTTTGCATCGTCGATGAAGCCACAGTAACGGTAATTTGACAAGCCTTTAACGCACCCACGCCGCGCCCAACCTCAGCGAAGCGAAAATGGGGAGTCCAGAGGGCCTCAGGCCCTTTGGCAGGAGGTCTCGGAGGGCAGCGCCCTCTGAGCTCCCGTGAGGGCGTGGCCGCAAACCCCCGCGCGCAATAACTCATGTGGGTGCACTGTATCAGGATCATTTCTACCCTCCGCAGGCAGTGCCCGTTGCAGGCGCGCGGGCACAAACTTCCCGCAGCCAGAGAGCCGGGGCGAATCCGGCGGAGGGCACAGCGGCTCGATATATGCCATCGCTTCTGTCGAGGCAAATTGCTTGTCGAGGCATGTTCTTTCTCAGCGTGAGAAAGAACCAAAGAGCGCCAGGGGGGATTGCGATTTCCCCCCTGGACCTCCTTGAAACGCTTTTGGGAACGGGGGACGTACCGGACGGGTACTGAAAATCCACAGGTCCGGATTTTCGGGGTGATCCGCTCCGCGGCCTGCGGCCACTCCACGAAATGTCGCCTGCGGGCGGGTTTGTTGGGAGCGTTCCCACCTGTCCATCAAAAAACACCCCCTGCCATCACTGGCAGGGCGTGTTTTTCATTCAGATCATCAGTCCGTCGTGTACGGCATCAGCGCGATGGTGCGGGCGCGCTTGATGGCGACCGACAGCTGGCGCTGGTGCTTGGCGCACGTGCCGCTCATACGGCGCGGCAGGATCTTGCCGCGCTCGTTGGTGAAACGGCGGAGCCGGATGGTGTCTTTGTAGTCGATGTGCTGCACCTTATCGACGCAGAACTGGCAAACCTTCCTGCGCGGTTTACGGCCGCGGGGACGCCGCTCGCGGCGCTCGCCTCTATCTTCAGACATGTGTATTTCCTCCTCGTATGGCGGTTAGCCCTGAATTGGGTCACAGGTGGGCTAGATAACCCCCTGCTTTGGACAAACCTCAGGCGGCGGTTAGAACGGCAGCTCGTCGTCTTCGACCTCGTCAAAGCCCGTGGCGCGCGGAGCGCTGGTGAAGGACTGGGACGGGGCGGAAGGTTCGGGCGGCGGGGGTGCATCATCAAATCTGGAGCCGCCTCCGCCCTGTTGCGGGGTATTGAGGAACTCCACCTCGTCTGCGACAATTTCGGTCACGTAGCGCTTCGTGCCGTCCTGCGCATCATAGGAGCGGGTTTGAATGCTGCCCACTACGCAGACCTTGCGGCCCTTGGAGAGGTAGCGCGCGCACAGTTCAGCCTGTTCGCGCCACACCACAATGTTGATGAAATCGGCCTCGCGCTGGCCGGTCTGCTTGTTGATAAACCGGCGGTTGATCGCCAGGGTGAACTGGCAGATGCTCACTCCGGAGGGCAATTGCTTGGTCTCCGGGTCGCGCGTCAGGTTCCCGATCAGAATCGCTTTATTCATCTCGCTCTACCTGCCTTTGTTGGGTCGGTGGGTTACGCTTCGGGCGCGGCTTCCGGCTCGGTGGCCTCAGCGGCGGGCGCGGACGGCTCGGCGGCGGGCGCTTCTTCGGCTGCGGGTGCAACCTCAGTCGCGGGCGCGGCGGGCGCAGCCTGGCCCTGGGGCACGAACGGCTTGAGCGGCTCGCGCTTGGCCGGCAGAGCGCCTTCGAAGCGGATCACAAGATATCTGAGGACAGAATCGGAGATCTGCAGGTTGCGCTCCAGCTCACGGGGCAGGTCGGACGGGGCCTGGATGTACATGAGCACATAGTAGCCCTCGGTCTTGTAGTTGATGGAATACGCCAGACGGCGCTTTCCCCACTCGTCGACGCGATCAATCGTGCCGCCGTTCTGGGTCACCAGACCCGAAAAGCGTGCGATCAGATCGTTCCTCTGCTGGTCCTCGAGCGTGGTGTCGATGATGTACATGACTTCGTATTGGTTCATTCGCTTTTCACCTCCTTATGGACTTGGCGGCCCTGGTCAAATTGCCAGGGCAAGGATGCGCTAGTAAAGGAGTATAGCACACTTGTCCACCTTTGTAAACGCAATCGTGTTAATTTTCGGCATGCTAAAATGACTTGTGCACAACCGTTCTGTCATCCCCCCACAATCGTCATCCTGAGCGCAGCGAAGGACCTTCCTCAAACTAATGGAACAAAGAGTTTGAAGAAGGTCCTTCGCTTGCGCTCAGGATGACGGTGGGGGGAGGACGGCCAAAATCAGGCCGTCATTCGTCCGTACGGTAGCACGCCACGATCTCGCCGAAGAACATCGTGTGCATGTCGCCCGCCGGATAACATGTGTCGTAGACGCCCTGGTCCATCTGATCGGGCGTCATGTCCTGGACCAACCTCACCACGCACTCAAAGTGCAGCCCGCACTCCTTCACGATGGGGGCGTCCACAACCTGCGCCGGGACGGCGGTCAGGCCATGGCCATCGAATTTGTTCACGTCTGCGCCGGATTTGCTGCCCGCGAAGCCCAACTGGGCGCTCAACGGATCGGCGGTGGGCACACTGACGGTGAACTTGCCCGCGCGCTTCAGCATCTCGTAGGTGTGGCGCTGAGGGCGGACCACCACGGTGAACATGGGCTTTCTCCAATAAAAGCCCACCGCGCCCCAACCGATGGTCATGGTGTTGGGCACTTCGCCACCGACAGTCAGAAAAATGCCGCCGTTGGCCAACCGCTCCGTGGTCTCTCTCAGGGCATCGAGGTATGAGATTTCGCGCATGGAAGTTGCCTCCTTTGGGCCGGGACCGCCTCTCTGTCGGCAGTTCCTTCCTCTTATATGGGTACATTATACCAGAGTCGGCGCGGAAATAGAAGTGGTGTGTCGGGCAAAAGCAGAGCCTACGCTGTACAAATGCGGCAAAGCGTGCTGCCCCCCACGTCGTCATCCTGAGCAAAGCGAAGGATGACGGGGTTTGCGTGGATGCGGCATGCATTCGCAATCCGATGCGTCTGTTTCTTCGTTCATGCATTGACCCTGGTGATAATAAAGCAAGGACCCGGCTGTTTGCCGGGCCCTTGAGGTTATGTGACTTGGTTTGGCTTAGGCGGCCATCACATCCACGAACAGGCGGATGCTGCTGTTGGACATGGTCTCGTTGTAGTTGAAGGTGTAGTCGGCGCCGTTGGCGAACGCGATGTTCTCCCAGCCGAAGCCGCGGTTGATCTGCCACTGATAGGTCAGCAGGCCGGCGCCCTGGTAGGACACGAAGGACTTCAGCGTCACGTTGTCGCCGTAGTTCGGGGCGCCGTTGTCGGCGTAGATCTCCACGAACAGGTCAGACAGGCCGGAGCTCAGCGGGACGGGCGCGTCATCGATGGTCACCACTTCCGCCTCAGGGGCCAGGCCCAGCTTGGACTGCAGCGAGGTCAGGTCGGTGTAGTCGGTGGCGGGCGCTTCGGCGTGGATCGCCGGGGCCGCTTCGGGTGCGATGGCGGGCGCTTCGGTCACGACCTCGGGGGCCGGGGCGGTGGGGGCCACCGGGGCGACGGTGCCGAAGTTGACGACTTCGTCAGAATAAGCGGCAGCGAAACCGGAGTTGTCTTCACCGTAATTGGTGGAAGGCTCCTGGTTCGGCTCATAGGTATCTTCCGTGTTGGCGGCCTCGAATACCAGTTCTTCGGCCATGGCCGCAGTGGACATCAGCAACATCGCGATCAGTGTCAGGGCCAGCACTTTCATCATTTTCTTCATCTTCATTACCTCCAAATTTCATTTGCGTCTATGTTGAACTGCTCTTGTTGTTCGGTTTATGGTCTTAGTATACCCCCGTCTGGTTACTCACGAGTTACACTGAGCCAGTTTGAACCACTTTTTTCCAGGTTTTTTGACGTCAGATTTGAGAACCGAAATCCGACCGCAGTTCATGTAACCATAAAACCCTTGGTTTATAAGGGTTTCCCGGTTATTTTCGGGTGATATCGTTACTATTCTCGCGTATCTTTCGTGAAATTTCGTATCATTTCAAACCAAAATCGGCTGCAAGTTAACGCACGATTAACAGTAGTCACTGAGAAATCCTCGGAAAAAGCGGCTTAGGTTGCGTCGAAAGACGTTTATGCCTGTCGAAATGTAATGGTACCATGTATTTTACGGGAAGAATTCGCAAGGAACGCCCGTCAAACACAGGTCACAGCCCGCGCGGCCATCGTATTCAAACTTCATTTTGAGGTAGGGCAGCACGAACTGGGATTGATATTTCAGGCACAGCGATTGATCGAAGCCGGCCGGCCCAATCGCGCCGACGGGGCACCGGGCCTGACACGCCAAGCAGCCATCGGCCTTGCCGCAAAGCCCGTCCAGGGACAGCGGGCCTGCGCTGCCGGGCACGGTCGCCGCCACGATAACGGAGCCCAGCGTGACGCTGGCGCCCAGCCTGGTCACGACGCCACAGGATGGGCGCAGGGCGCCGACGCCAGTGGCCACCGCCGCGGTGGGTTCGCTCCAGTACAGGCTGCTGCCATATTGCTCGATGCTGCGGCGCTGGGTCAGCCCCTGGGCCAGCGGCGCGACCGCGTGGATGGCCCAGGCGTCGAGCATCGACACCAGGTCGCTGGCGATGATGCGGTTGATCTCATCCGCCCTGGCGCGGGCGGCGAGCCACTCCATCGCGGGCTGATTTTCACGACTGCGCATGGCGGCGCGGGCGGACTCTGGCATGGGCAGCGCCCAACTGATGATGCTGATCCGGTCCGGCGCGTAACCGGTGCCGAATGCGGCGTCCAGCCATTTTGTGGGACTGATCTTTGTGGGATCGCGCCCCTGCGTCTGATCAAACAGCCTGTGGAGTGCGCTGCACACGCCGATCACGGGCATGTCAAACGCCGCATCACACGGCCCATTGGACCCGTCATGCGGCGACTGAATCGATCTTCGAATCCGGTCCGCGATCTGTGCCAGCGTTACATCCATGTCGACCTCCACGTACAATCAAGAAACATTGTACGCCGGAGGCGGCGGAAAGTCAATATGCAAATTGGTGGGCGGCATGGCGCTATCCCCACTTATCCCGCTGCGCCGCTGCGCGCGCTGCGTCGTCCCACAGCAGGGACGCGATCCGTTCGTCGGGCTGGATCAGCGCGATGTGGCGCTGGTTCTGCTTTCGATAGGCGATGGCGCGGACCGGTATGGCGCAGGATTTCAGCGTGGCGCGCAGGGCGCGGCCCAGGTCGGGCCAGCGGCTGCGCAGCGCGGATTCCGAGTCCAGCGCCAGAATGTCGGACAGCGGCACGTTCAGCAGCAGCTTGCTCCGCACGCCGTACACGCGCTCCACGTACAGCTGGCCGCCAGAGACCGTGTAATTATACTCCACGATGTGGCCGCGCATCAGCAGGAAAACGCACGCGGCCGCCAGCAGCCATGTGGCGGCCATGGGGATGATGGCGGGCATGTAGGCCGAAAGCAGCCGCGACAGCGCGTTGGCGACGATCATCGCCAGCGCGATCGCCAGCACCAGCAGCATCCCCGCCAGCGAGCCGATGGGCTTGCCCTTCACGCGCTGCTCGGTCATTGCGCGGCCTCTAAAGATGCTGACGTCGGCTCCACCTGAGGCGCAGGTTCGCTCAGCGCCGCGCGCAGACGCTGCATGACGTCCACGGCGGTGTCCGGATTCGGGCAATAGGCCATGACCGCCATGAACTTGTTCGCGGTGTCGAATCCGATATCCGGGTCGCGGAACCGGGCCAGGTTTTCGCAGGAGAGGCCGTACACATGCTCGATGCCCGACTTAGGGTCGCCTTCCTTTTCGGCGGGCTCCTCAAACGTGCCGAGGGACAGCTCCAATCCCGTTGCGTCCAGCGCACCCGATTCGATATAGCCCTCCAGCGGCAGCAGACCGCCCTGCGCGGCCAGCGAAGCCAGCATCTCGCGGTCCAGGATGTACACCGAGCCCTCCCGCGCCGCGATCATCACTGTGAACTTCTGTACGCCGTAGATGTCCGTCTCCGGGTCCCCACTGTACAGGATGTTCGAGATCCCAATCTGCTCAAGCGTCGGGTCCGACAGCTGGGCGTCCGCCAGCAGCTCGTCCGCAATGGTCTGAATAGGCTCCAGGTTGTTGATGTACCCCACCAGCTGAAAATCCACCTTCCGCTCCGCGGGCGGCCGATATTCCGTGGTCGTGAACAGCAGCGAACCCAAAAAGTATGCGCCGAGCGCAATGGCAAGATAGATCCACTTGCCATAGTGCAGGTGGTTCCTCAAGGCGGGCAGGGTGAGCTTGGTCTTTGGCATGGCTGTGATCCTTTCATTGGCCAGGGGCTCTGCCCCTGGACCCCGCCAAAGGGACTAAGTCCCTCTGGACTCCCTGGTGTCGCTTCGCTTTGCTTGAGCGCGGCTTTTTGGGGGACGAACGGCTGGGTGCCTGCGGGTGGGGGGTGTCGGGCGGATTGCTTCCTATAGATGGGGTTGTTGGGAACGACCTCCGCCGTTCCGCGCCGTACCTTCAGGCTCCGCGAAGCGGTGATGGTTTATCCTAACACAAAAATGTGACGCGAGTTTGATGCTCGCGCCACAGAGGGAGATTTTGTTTAGACCGGCTTCATCGTCGGGAACAGCAGCACGTCGCGGATGGAGGCGCTGTCGGTCAGCAGCATCACCAGGCGATCGAGCCCGAAGCCCAGGCCGCCCGTGGGGGGGAGGCCGTATTCCAGGGCGCAGATGTAGTCGTCGTCCACGTCGGCCTTCGCGCCTTCGGCGCGCTTCGCCGCGACCTGGCGCTCAAAGCGCTGGCGCTGATCGATGGGGTCGTTCAGCTCGGAGAACGCGTTGCCGTATTCGCCGCCCATGATGAAGTACTCAAACCGCTCCGTGAACATCGGGTCGTCCGGCTTGCGCTTGGCCAGCGCGGATATCTCCACGGGATAGTCGTAGATGAAGGTCGGCTGCACCAAGTTGGCCTCCACGAACTCCTCGAAGAGTTGGTTCAGGCACTCGCCCTTGGTGAAGCTCGGCTTTTCGGGCTTGACGCCCTTGCTCAGGCAGGCGGCGCGGGCGGCCTCGTCGTCGGCCCAGTCGTCATAGTCGATGCCGCTGTACTGCTTGACGGCCTGCTTCATGGTCAGCCGCGCCCAGGGGCCGCCCATGTGGATGGTCTGGCCTTGGAATGAAATGTCGGTCTGGCCGCAGACGGTGTTGCAGACGTGGATGTACAGCGCCTCGATGAGCTCCATCATGCCCTGATAGTCGGTGTACGCCTGGTACAGCTCGACCATGGTGAACTCTGGATTGTGGCGCGTGTCCATGCCCTCGTTGCGGAAAATGCGGCCCACTTCGTAGACGCGCTCAAATCCGCCCACGATCAGCCGCTTCAGATGCAGCTCCAGCTCAATGCGCAGGAACATGTCGATGTCCAGCGCATTGTGGTGGGTGACGAACGGGCGGGCGGCGGCGCCGATCTCGAGGGTGCCCAGCACGGGCGTGTCCACTTCGAGGTAGTCGCGGCCGTTGAGAAACTCGCGCACGGCCGCGATGATGCGGCTGCGCGTGACGAAGGTTGAGCGCACCTCGGGGTTCACGATCAGGTCCAGGTAGCGCTGGCGGTAGCGGGTGTCGGTGTCCTTCAGCCCGTGAAACTTTTCGGGCATGGGGTGCAGCGACTTGGTCAACAGCGTGATGGACTTGGCGTGGATGGAGATTTCGCCGGAGCGGGTCTTGAACACGGTGCCCACGACGCCCAGCACGTCGCCGATGTCCATGTCCTTGAACGAATCGTACATCTGTTCGCCCACTTCGTCGCGCTTGACGTAGATCTGGATGCGGCCGTCGCGGTCCTGCAGGTGGGCGAAGCTGGCCTTGCCCATGATGCGCCGGGACATCATGCGCCCGGCCACGGACACTTCCTGGTTTTCCAGGGCGTCGTAGCTGCTAAGAATCTGCTGCGAGCGGTGGGTCTGGTTGTAGAGGGTGATGTCGTAGGGACTGTTGCCCGCGTCCATGAGGGCCTGCAGCTTGTTGAGCCGGATTTGGGACTGTTCGGAGAGGTCTAGGGCCTCATCCTGAGGGATCAACTGTTGATCATCAGCCATGATGTCATTTCTCCTTCATAATGGGTCGCACATCGGCGGTGCGGCCAAGGCCGCGCGATCACTTGCGCATGATCTCCTCGATGCGCAGGCGCACGGTGCCGCCGGGGGTCTGGGCCTCCACGGTCTGACCCACCTTGGCGCCCATCAGCGCGGAGCCGAGGGGGGATTCGGTGGACACAAACAGCTTCGCGGGCTCGGCCTCCGTCGCGCCGACCACGGTGTAGATGTCATCCTCTTTGTATTCCATATCGAAGACGCGCACGCGGCTGCCGACGCCGACGACGTCCTTGGAGACGCTGTCCTCGTCGACGATGACTGCGTTGCGGAGCATCTCTTCGATGTCGCGGACGCGGCCTTCGAGGCGTGCCTGCGCGTTTTTGGCTTCATCGTATTCTGCGTTTTCGCTGAGGTCGCCGAAGGACAGCGCGGTCTTGATATCCTGCGCGACCTCGACGCGGCGGACGACCTTCAGCTCATTGAGCTCTTCTTCGAGTTTTCGTTTACCGTCGGGCGTCAGCACCACGCGACTCACGTTCTTGTCATCCGCCATTTTTTCCAAACCTCCCTGTGGCCGATTGGGCCAGACAATAAAAAAGCCTCCGTCTGCGTAAAAACACTGCACGACAGCATCGTGGCAGTGTTTGCAACGGAACACGAGTAGTATAGCACTTCGCCGCACGCCTGTCAAGCAGTTTTTGCACCCCCCACACCCACCGCCTCGCCTCACATCGCGAAGCGAAATGGGGAGTCCAGAGGGCCTCAGGCCCTTTGGCGGGAGGTCTCGGAGGGCAGCGCCCTCTGAGCCCCGTGAGGGCGCCCTCCTCACCCCGCGCGCCCAAGACACTGAGGGTGCAGTGACGTCAGCTCAAATGTAGCCTCCGCGGGAAGTACCCGGTGCAGGCGCGCGGTCACAAACTTCCCGCAGCCAGAGAGCCGCAGCGACTCTGGCGGAGGGCACCGAGGCACGACATGTGCCATCGCTTCTGTCGAGGCCAATTGCTCGTCGCAGCGTGTTCTTTCTCAGCATGAGAAAGAACCAAAGAGCGCCAGGGGGGATTGCGATTTCCCCCCTGGACCCCCTTGAAACGCTTTTGGTTCCGCGGTTACGGACCGAATAGGTACCGAAAATCCACAGGTCCGGATTTTCGGGATGATCCGCTCCATGGCCTGCAGCCACTTCACGTATTTTTCGCCTGCAGGCGGGTTTGGGCGACGGGGCTGCGGCTCAGCGGTATCGCAGTCTGGACCTTGATGTCGGCCTTACTCCGCGTCCTTCGGCAGATACGGCGCGAAGAACTCCTTCAGGCCATCGATCATGCCGGTCACATCGGGCGTGAGCTCCTCGGCACTCTGCTCGAGCTGCTGTTTCAGCGCCTCGAAATGCTTGGCGGCCTGTTCGACGCCCTCTTGTACGCCGGTCTGCGCAGCATCCAGCGCCGCCTGCAGTTCCGCGCCCTTGTCGTCCAGCGCGGCCTGGAGCTCGGCGAGCTTGGCGTCGTATTCGGCCTGAAGCTGCGCCTGGATGTCGCCTTCGCCCGCTTCTTTTTCCTCGTATGCCGCGATCTTCTCGCGCAGTTCGGCGATGGCTTCGCCATAGCCCTTGATCTCCTCGTCCTTGGCGACAATCTGCTCATTCAATCCGGCGATCTCGGACTCATGCTCGTCCGGCTGCGGCTCGGCGGGCTGCTGGGCGGCCTCGAGCTGGGCGGTCAGGTCGGCGATTTTCGCGTCCTGCGTGGCGATCTCCTGCTGCAGCTCCTCCAACTGGCCCTGGTAGCGGCTCAGTTTGATGGCTGCGTCCTCGGCGTCCTCATCGGGCTGCTGAGCGGCCTCGAGCTGGGCGGTCAGGTCGGCGATTTTCGCGTCCTGCGTGGCGATCTCCTGCTGCAGCTCCTCCAGTTGGCCCTGGTAGCGGCTCAGTTTGATGGCCGCGTCCTCGGCGGCGGCCTCGGCTTCCTCGCCGGGCAACTGCGCGGTCAGGGTCTCGACCTGGTTGTTCAGGCTTGCGATCTGGGCGTCGCGATCCTGGATCTCCTGCTCCAGCTGGGCGAGCTTCTCGTCGGCCTCGCCCTGAGCGGGCTGGGCCTCGATCTGGGCCTTCAGGTCGGCAATCTCGGCGTCCTTGGCCTCGGCGGCCTGCTTCAGCGCGTCCAGTTCGCCGTCACGGGCGGCGCTCGCACTGTCCACGCTGGCCTGGGCCTCACTCAGCAGCGCGATTTTGCCCGCCAGCTCCTCCTGCGCGGCGCTAAGCTGATCGGTCAGGCCCTGAATCTGGGCGTCCTTGTCAGTGGCGGCCTTCTGGGCGCTGGCCAGCTTGGCAGCGGCGTCATCGGCCTTCTGCTGGGCCTCGCTGAGCAGCGACGCCTTGCCCGCGGCGTCCTCCTGGGCAGCGGTCAGCTGGGACTCCAGGTCGGCGGAGCGCGCCTTCACGTCGTCGCGGTCGGCCATCTCGGCCTGCAGGTCCTGCAGGTCCATGCTGGTGGTGTGAAGCTTGCTGGTGAGCTCTTCCACATTCGTGGTTGCGCCCTCCAGGTCCGACTCCAGACCCTCAATTCGCGAGTTAGCCTGCTCCAGCCGCTCGCGGGCGGTTTTGAGCTGGGCCTGGGCGTCGGTGAGCTTCTTTTCCTGGTCCTTGACCTTGCTGGCGGCGTCCCACTGGGCGGAGTCCAGCTGCTCTTCCAGGCCGGATTTTTCCGCGCCCAGCGATTCCAGCTGGCCCTGCAGGTCGGCGATCTGGTCGGTCAGCGATTGTACCTGGGCGTCCGCGCCGGCCTTTGCGGCGCTGGTTTCATCAGATTGCGCAAGAAGCGCGTCGTGCTCGGTCTTCAGGGCGTCAAAATCGCCCGCCAGCTTGGTGTGTTGGTCCTTGAGTGCGCTGAGCTCATTGCTGGTGGTGTCCAAGGTGGATTGCGCGCTCTGCAGCGCCGTAGCGCTGGCCTCGAGGGCGTTGTGCCCGCTGCTGACCTGGTTACCCAGCACCGCAGCGAGGACCACGATGATCACCACCACCGCGCCCAGCGCAGCGATCAGTAGTTTCTTTGGTACCTGAAGCTTGTCCGCGTCGCCAGCCTGGTTGTTCATGCAGTCGCCTCCCTTTACGCTTTATACTAACATTATATTATCGCCGCTTCGCGACAACAATACCATATCACATCGCCGTGGCTTCGTCCACCGCACTGGGCAGTCCGCTGACTTTTTTTTCGCGTCGGCGCATACTTTGACGCGCGACGGGGCATGCTTTGTTCAAACCGCGCGACTTGGCGGCATTCCGCAGTCCTGCGGAGAATAAAGGAGTGAACAACATGCTCGATCGTATCTCTCTGATCCTGGTCATCATCGGCGCCATCAACTGGCTGCTGATCGGCCTGTTCGGGTTCGACCTGGTCGCCTACATCTGTGGCGGACAGGCGGCCGTGCTGAGCCGGATCATCTACGCCATCGTCGGCGTCGCGGGCCTGTGGTGCATCTCGCTGCTGTTTCGGGAGCGGGACGTGGAGCACGAATAAGCCGGGAATGGCCACGCGGGCGGGCAGGACGGGCTGAACGGCCCGTCCTTTCATCATGTTCGAATTCTACCTCATATAGTCTATACAAAACCGGTACGTGTCAGAACCAAGGCAGGGACAAACTCCTTCCAGCATGCGAATCGGATGTACGATAAAATGTTTCACGTGAAACATTTTCTGCCAGGTTTGGCAGATTGTTTCACGTGAAACATTTTCCATGCTATGCCTTGGTGTAGGCGACCTCTCCGCCCACGATGGTCATCAGCACCTCGATCTGCGGGCTGAGCAGAACCAGGTCGGCGTGCGTGCCCACGGCAATCCTGCCGCGCTCCGTCTCGCCGATCGCGTTGGCGGGGGCGGTTGAGGCCATGTACAGCGCCTGCTCCAGCGGCACGCCAACGGTCTCGTGCATGTTTTTCACAGCGCGGTCCATGGTAAGCGTGCTGCCGGCGATGGTGCCGTCGGCGAGGCGGGCTTCGCCGTTCTTCACGAATACCTGGTTCGCGCCCAGCATGTACAGGCCGTCGGGCATGCCGGTGGCCTCCATGGCGTCGGTGATCAGATAGCAACGGTCGGTGCCCTTGGCCAGCCAAGCCAGCTTCAGCGCCGCCGGGTGCAGGTGCAGCAGGTCCGCGATGATCTGTGCGCCGATGCGGCCGTCCGTCAGCGCCGCGCCGGGTACACCGGGCGCGCGGTGGGTCAGCGGGTTCATGGCGTTGAACAGGTGCGTGACCTGGCTGATGCCCGCGTCGGCGGCGGCGGCGATCTGTTCCGCGCTGGCGTCGGTGTGGCCCGCGGACAGCGCGAGCTTGTCTTTCAGCGCAGCGATCAGGTCCATCGCGCCCTCCACCTCCGGCGCGATGGTCATCAGCTTGACCGCGCCCTCCAGGCCCTCGGCGATCTTGAGATAGTTTTCCATGGAGGGCGGGAAGATGTACTGCCCGGGCTGTGCACCCTTTTTCCCAACGTTCAGGAACGGACCCTCCAGGTGGCAGCCCAGCACTCGCGCGCCGACGGGCGACTCGTTCATCAACTCGTGCGCACCCCGCAGCGCGCTGCAGGTGTCTTCATAGGCGGCGGCCATGGTGGTGGGCAAAAAACCCGTGACGCCGTGCCGAACCAACCCCGCCTGCATGGCGCGGATGTGATCCATGCCGTTCATGGTGTCGTGGTTGCCATAGCCGTGGATGTGGATGTCCACAAAACCCGGCGCCAGCAGCGCGCCCTGGGCGTCGATCTGGCGCTCACCGGGACCCGCGACCAGCGCCGGGCCCATCTCCGCGATGCGGCCATCGGCGATCCTGACGCACAAATCCCCCACAAAAGCGCCGTCAACCAGTCCCAATGCGTTGCAAATTAACATATATTACGCCTCCTTTTTATGCGAAACAGCTCGGTTATCCATTGCCAGATGGACACACATCCATTATAATATGAATACTGACGGCAAGCAAGAGCACGGCTGTATTTTATTGTACGGATCATTTGAGTTTGGGCGGCTTGCGCGGAAGATGTTCCTCAGGAGGATTCCATGGAAAACAGACGACCCATCAGGCTGTCTTTGATCGCCGTCCTGGTCGTTGTGGTGTTGCTCAGCATGGCCGCTTATTTCATCGCGAATCGAATCGTCGACGCCAGCTCGCCGAGGTTGCGCGAGGCCACCAGCCTGCCCGCCACGGCCAACCAGGTGATCAAGCCCCTCGGCAGCGGTTGCATCTACTACGACGGCGGCACCTTGCACGCGCTGGATGAGCGCGGGCGGCAGATTTGGTCCTACCCCGCCGGGTCCATGGCGGACTTCAGCGTGGGCGACGGCGGCGTGGCAGTCTGGTCCGGCACGATGCTGTCCCTGCTCAACGCCCAAAACGGCACATCTTCTTACAGCGGCAACATCGAGGGCAGCGTAATCGATGCCCGGTTCGGCAAGACATTTGTGGCGGTGCAGATCGCGCAGAAGGGCTCAGAGACCAAGAACCTGACCGACGCCCAGAAGGAGCACAACACCACGCTGCTGATCCTGGACGCCAACGCGCATCAGGTGGACCCAATCGCCATGCCCAATCAGACTGTGCTGGATTTTGGCTTTTTCAGCAATGACCAACTGTTCTGGTCCATGTCGCTGAACACGGAGGGCACAGTGCCCATCTGCAAGGTACGCAGCCACAAGCCCGGGCGCATGGAACTGGGTTCGTTCGAGGACACCGAACAGGTGCTGTACAGCGTGTCATTCCAGTCCAACGAGATTCGAGTCGTGGGCGACACCTACGTCAAGGATTACGACTATCAGGGCAAGGAGATCGCGGAAAACCGAATCCTGGTCTACGGCTGGTGCATGTTTGACCGCGATCCCCACCAGGACAACCCCATGATGGTGTTCGTGCCCATCAGCCAGGCGGACGGCACCGCGGGCATCTCCGATCTGCGCACCATCAAGGGCCAGCAAGAGCAGTCCATCCGGCTGCCCATGGCGGCCAAACAGGTGTTCGTGAGGAACGACACGGTGTATGCGTTTTCGAACGAGCGGGTGATGGTCTGCCGCGCGGGCGCGATTGAGCCCGAGATCTATGGCCTTCCGCTCACGATCGACAAGGTGGTCTCCCTCACCGACAACCACGCGGCCATCGTGACCAGCGGCGTGTCGACCTACATGATCCCGCTGCCTTGATGCATCCTTGGCGAAACAAATCCGCCGCGTTCCGCGCCCAAGTAGTTATACGGAGGTACCCAAATGAATCTCAACATAGTCGACATCCTCATCGTCGCGGTGATCGGGCTCTCCGTCGTCTCGGGCATGTACAAGGGATTTATCTCTTCCATGCTGGCGGCGGCGGGCTTTGTGGGCGCGGGGTTTGGTGCGTGGAACCTGTATCCGCAGCTGGCGAATGTGATCCTTCAAAACAACAGCCTCATGGACGTGTTGAAGTATTACCTCAATGTGGACAGCCTGTTCAAGTCGTCCACCATCGCCAACATGCCGGTCTCACAGGTGCTGTCAGATGCGTCGGTGCTGAAACAGGCCATTGGGGAACTGACAAACGTGCCGGCGGTCATCACCGAGGCGTTCCGGCTGAACGTCACCGGCCAACTGTTCTCCACCCGCACGGAAAACGGCATGGTGGTGCCCTGGCTCAACGACTTTTCCGATTACCTGAACCAGACCATCTGGGCCTCCGCCATCAACGTGCTGTCATTCATCGTTCTGTTCATCATCCTGTACATCATTGCGTCGCTGCTCGTGAACCTGCTGAACAATGTGTTCCATTTCCCGGTGCTCAGGCACTTTGACTGGGTGCTGGGCGGCGCCTTCGGCGCGGCGCGCGGCTATGTGATCATGATGCTGATCCTGGCCGTGGTGCCGATGATCCTGACCGTGGTGGACCTGGAACAGATCAACGACATGGTCGCCGCATCCCAGTTGATGCAGTACTTCCCCACCAACTTCGCCATCCCGGACATCGTGAAGCTCGCATTCCAGTAACCAGGGGCTGAGCCCCTGGACCCCAGTTCGCTTCGCGCACTTCTGTCGCGACAATCACCGTAACCCGTAGGGCGGGGGTTTACCCCCGCCGCCCGTCCCTCTGAAAACGCCGTCATCCTGAGCGCAAGCGAAGGACCTTCCTCACTCTTACCCACGCGGAATCAGGAGGAAGGTCCTTCGCTGCGCTCAGGATGACGGGGCAGGTGGGTGACGGACGACAAAACACACTTTCTGCCCCGCTTTCAAACAAAACAAGGAGGATATCCAATATGCTAGACTTTACCTTCTATAGCCCCACCTACTTCGTGTTCGGCAAGGGCAAGGAATCCGAAGCCGGCGCGTGCGTGAAGCGCTTCGGCGGCACGAAGGTGCTGATTCACTATGGCGGCGGCTCCGTGGTCAAGAGCGGTCTGCTGGGCCGCGTCCAGAAATCGCTCGATGACGCGGGCATCGCCCACATCGAGCTGGGCGGCGCGATGCCCAACCCCCGCAGCGGGCTGGTCTATCAGGGCATTGCGCTGTGCCGCGAGGAAAATGTGGACTTTGTCCTGGCCGTGGGCGGCGGCAGCGCCATCGACTCCGCTAAGGCCATCGCCATGGGCGTGCCCTACGAGGGCGATTTTTGGGACTTTTACAGCGGCAAACCCATCGAGCAGGCGCTGCCTGTGGCCACCGTGCTGACCATCGCCGCCGCGGGCAGCGAGGGCAGCGGCGACACCGTCATCACCAAGGAAGAGGGCATGTTCAAGCGCGGCGCGGGCAGCGACCTGTTGCGTCCTAAATTTTCCATCCTGAACCCCGAACTGACCCAGACGCTCAGCCCGTATCAGACCGCCTGCGGCGCGGCGGACATCATGGCGCATGTGTTTGAGCGCTACTTCACCAACACCGAAGAGGTTGAGATCACGGACCGCCTGTGCGAGGCGGTGCTGCTGACGATGATCAAGGAAGTGCCGCGCGTCATCGCCGACCCGAACTGCTACGAGGCCCGTGCCAACATCATGTGGGCGGGCATGGTGGCCCACAACAACCTGTGCGGCGTGGGCCGCGGGCAGGACTGGGCCAGCCACGACATCGAGCACGAGCTCTCCGCGGTATACGACTGCGCCCACGGCGCAGGCTTGGCCACGGTCTTCCCGGCCTGGATGACCTACAACGTCGGCCACCACACCGAGCGGTTCTGCCAGTTGGCGACCCGCGTGTGGGGCCTGTCGATGAATTATCAGGACCCGATGGACACCGCGCTGCAGGGGATCGCGCGGCTGAAGGCGTTCTTCCGCTCGATCGGGATGCCGGTGAGCTTTGCGGAACTGGGCGCTTTGGAAAAAGACATCGAAAAAATGGCCCACACCGCCTGCTATGGCAACGGCCGCACCGGCCACATCGGCGGCTTCGTCGAGTTAGACCAGCAGGCCGTTGAGGCGATCTACAGGCTAGCCCTATAAAAGTATCGAACCACCAATCAAGATAACAGCGCCACACGCCATGCGGTCATGATGCGAAGGGCGAAGGATTTTATCCAACCAATCGCTTTGGTTGCGAGAGATCCTTCGCCACGCATCATGGCCACATTCATCATGTCGGCGCACTCATACCCGGGAGGCAAAGTTATTTGTGGATTATCGGCAAAAAGACTTGCAAGAATGGTGCAAATACTGTAAGATGATGATGATGAGATTAGCTTTTGTTTATGTATTTGTTATGTAGCTGTGCGGTGCGGAAAAGGCAGGTGCATCACATGATGAAAGTGGCCGGCAAGACCTGCGATCAGCGTGCGCTCAACATGTTGGTTGTGGATGACAATGAAGGCGTATTGACCGTGCTCGAACGGTATTTGTCCGGACAGGGACTCCTGGTCGAGACGTGCCGGGATGGGCTCTCTGCCGCGGACCTGCTGTGCGGCGCGCGCGGGCGATTCGACGCCGTGCTGGTCGACATCCAGATGCCCGGCCTGAACGGGTGTGAGTTGTTGCGCCACATTCGCGATCTGGACGCAAAGGCCCACCAGCACACACCGGTACTGGCGCTGACCGGCACAACAGAACTCCCGACAAACCAGGGTTTTGATGCGATTCTGCGAAAACCGTTTCAGTTTGACAACCTGGTGCCGCGCATCCTGGCTGCCATCACTCTATCTTGATCAACGTGTGCGCCCGACACCAATGAGGAGACGAGCACATGCATGCACTCTTTGCGTTTGATTTCGCCTACACGTGCGGGATGCAGCTGATCCTCTTCATCGTGTCCTGCGCCACATCATTCTTGTTTTATCACCTCATCACCAATATTGTCCTGAAGTTGTACGCGCAGTCGGTGCCGCTGGCCCGCCGGCTGGGGTTCGTTTGCGTCACGTCGCTGTTGCTGAACACGGCTTGGACCTACGGCGTCTACTTGATCGGCGGAAGGATGCACTTTCCGCCCATGGTCTATGCGCTGGTCACCGTGCCCAACCCCATATTCGCCATGCTGATCTACCTCAGCGGCGTGAAAATTCTGCGCCTGTCGCCATACCGCTCACTGCGCATCATGGATCTCGCCTACATCTACTATGTCGCCATAAAAGTGCTGCTGCGTTTCATCGGCGCGATGCTGTTCGCACAGCCCGGCGGCGCTTACAACTACATGCTGGATACGGCCTCGCTGCTGCTGGGCACGGCGGTCATTTTGTTGATCTATCTGTTGACCATGCTGTCCATCGACCGGCATCGGTTCGTGATTCAGCTGACAGAGCAGATCATGGTTACCTCGCTGCCCAAGGCGCTGATGCGCAGCTTCCTCAAGGACTGCGCCGTCTACGCGATGGTGATCGCGCTGCCCCTCATTGACCCGGACGTTTATGTGCATCTGTTCACGGCCGTCATCCTGTTCATGTCGCTGATCATCAGCATCCAGCGGGACAGCCATGAGGCCATGACCAGCGAGGTCAGCAACAGGGAAGCGTATATCGACAGCCTCATGGAAAACATGGACCGTTTCCGTGGGCTGAGGCACGACATCAACAACATGCTGCTCACCTACGAGGGGTACATCGAACTGGGCGACCTCGACAGTCTGAAGCAGCACCATCAATCGCTGGTGCGGCTGACCAACCACACCAACACGCGCATGGCCATCTCCATGCGCATGAAGGAAAACCCCGCCCTCGTGTCCGTCCTCAGCGCCAAACTGGACTATGCCGAGGAACTGGGCGTGGAGCTGGAGATCGGCATCACTTGCGACATGGATCTGTATATCGACAACCTGGACGCGTGCCGCTCGGTGGCCTGCCTGCTGGACAACGCCATCGAGGCCGCTGCCCTCTCCGCGCAGCGCAGCGCCATGCTATCCATCGAGCGGAAGCCCGACGGCGCGAAGCTCATCATCATCAAGAACAGCACCCTTGAAACCGTGGACGTCGGCACATTGGCCCCGGACAAATCCACCAAGCCCGGCCACACCGGCATCGGGCTGCATCAGGTGCGCAAGACCCTGCGCCGCTATGGCAACTGCTCGTTCCATCTGACCGCTTCGGGCCACAGTTTCACCGTGTACATGGCCATCCGGCCGCTCGAAATCTCCGCAAACCGAACACCAGTTTAAATTCCTGCCGCCCCCTACAAAACCGGCACCGCCCGTGGTATAATGATCGAACCGATCATGTGGTATGGGGGGTGCCTGTTTATGTTCAACCTGCAATCGCCGTACGCCCCGCGCGGCGACCAGCCCCAGGCCATCGCGGCGCTGTCCCAGGGCGTGAACGAGGGCCTCAGAGACCAGGTGCTGCTGGGCGTCACCGGCTCGGGCAAGACATTCACCATGGCCAACATCATCAAGGAGACGGGCCGGCCCGCGCTGGTCATCGCCCACAACAAGACGCTGGCGGCCCAGCTGGCGGCGGAGTTCCGCGAGTTCTTCCCCGACAGCGCGGTGGGCTATTTCGTGTCCTACTACGATTATTATCAGCCCGAGGCCTACATCCCCTCCACCGACACCTTTATCGACAAGTCCGCCATCATCAACGAGGAGATCGACCGCATGCGCCACAGCGCCACCGCGTGGCTGACCGAGCGGCGGGACGTGATCATCGTGGCCTCCGTCAGTTGCATCTATGGCCTTGGCGACCCGGAGGAGTACCAGGGCCTCTCCATCTCCCTGCGCGAGGGCATGCAGATGGACCGGGACGAGCTGCTCTCAAGACTCGTGGACATCCAATACGCCCGCAACGACTTTGAGTTTGAGCGCGGCACCTTCCGCGTGCGCGGCGACGTGGTGGAGATCATCCCCTCCAACGCCATGGAAAAGGCCCAGCGCGTGGAGTTTTTCGGCGACAGCGTGGAGCGCATCAGCGAGATCGACACCACCACCGGCGCGCCGCTGCGCCACCTGAACCACATCATGATCTTCCCCGCGTCCCACTACGCCACGTCCAGGGACAAGCTCAACGCCTGCATCGAGCAGATCGAGGCGGACCTGGCGCTGCGCCTCACAGAGCTGAACGAGGGTGGGCGGCTGCTGGAGGCCCAGCGCCTGGAGCAGCGCACCCGCTACGACATCGAGATGATGCGCGAGATCGGCTACTGCAACGGCATCGAAAACTACTCGCGCTACTTCGACGGCCGCGTCCCCGGTCAGGCGCCGTTCACGCTGTTGGACTATTTTCCCGACGATTTTCTGGTGTTCATCGACGAGTCTCACGTCACCGTGCCCCAGGTCCGCGCCATGTACAACGGCGACCGTGCCCGCAAGCAGTCGCTGGTTGAGTACGGATTCCGCCTCCCCGCCGCGTTCGACAACCGCCCGCTGATGTTCCATGAGTTCGACGAAAAGCGCGGCCAGACCATCTACGTGTCCGCCACCCCAGGTCCCCACGAGCTGAGCCTGGCCCAGCAGACCGTGGAGCAGATCATCCGCCCCACGGGCCTGATCGACCCGGAGATCGTCGTGCGCCCCGCCACCGGCCAGGTGGACGACTTGCTGGGCGAGATCCGAGGCGTCATCGAGGGCGGCCACCGCGTGCTGGTCACCACCTTGACCAAGCGCATGGCCGAGAGTTTGACCCAATACCTGGCCGAGATGGACGTCAAGGTGGAGTACCTGCACAGCGATGTGGAGACCCTGGACCGCATCCGAATCATCCGATCCTTGCGATTGGGTGAATTTGATGTGCTGGTTGGGATCAACCTACTCAGGGAAGGCCTGGACCTGCCCGAGGTCGCGCTGGTGGCGATCCTGGACGCGGATAAAGAAGGTTTCCTGCGCAGCGAGACCAGCTTGATCCAGACCATCGGCCGCGCCGCCCGAAATGTCGATGGCCGCGTGATCATGTACGCCGATCACATTACCGACTCCATGATGCGCGCCATCCAGGAGACGAACCGCCGCCGCGCCATCCAGATGGCATTCAATGAGGCCCACCACATCAAGCCCGAGACCGTCCGCACGGCGGTGCGCGAGCTGATGGAGGTCACAAGAACCGTGGACGACGGCGCTGGCGCAGCCGTGCTGGACGACACCGAGCGCCAGATGGCCATCGAGCGCGTCGAGGAGCAGATGCTGACCGCCGCCGCTGACCTGGACTTCGAAAAGGCCGCCAAGTTCCGTGACCAGTGGCTACGCCTGCGCGGCGAAAAGGTCGAGGACAGACAGCCACAGCCAAAGGGCCCCAAGCGCATGCCGACAAAGCCGAAGAAGCGCAAGAGATAGACCGTCGCTCACCCCCCCAACGATCAACACTACAGGAGACGCACATGAC
>JAVBUD010000175.1:0-8593 GCA_031555755.1 Eubacteriales bacterium
TCGACTGCCTACAATATTATCCTGCGCTGCGGTCTGGTGGACGACGGGAGGGATGATCGCGACGAAATCATTACCCCACCAGCTCGATCGGATACCAGGACTGGGCGTTGAACCCATTCCAGACCACCTTGAAGCCCTGCACGCGCGGGTTCACGAGGTACTGGTGGTTGATGGTGTACATCGGGATCATCGCCGCGTCATCGGTGATGATGATCTGCTCGATGGCCTGGTATTCGGCCATGCGCGCTTCCGGGTCCACCATGGCGCGAGCGGCCTCGAGCCTGGTTTGCACGTCCTCGTTGGCGTAGTTGTTGGAGCGGGCCAGGCTGTTCTTCTTGGAGAAGAAGGTATAAAGGAAGTTGTCCGGGTCGTTGAAGTCTGCCGCCCACTCGTTACTGACGGAGGGCAGGTTGCCCTCGGCGCGCACGCCGTAGTACGTCGCGTCGTCCATCTGCTCGATGGTCACGCGGATGCCGACCTGGGCCAGCATACCCTGCAGGATCTGGTTGCGGCTGAGCGTGGACGGGCTGTCCACGGTCTGCGCGATCACCATGTCGAAACCGTCCGGATAGCCCGCGTCGGCCAGCATCTGCTTGGCCTTTTCCGGGTTGTACTCGATCACCGGCGCGTTTTCGTTGTACCCGAGCACGGTCGGCGGCACCAACGTCTGCGCCACGATGCCCTCGCCGGAATACAGCGCGTCCAAAATCGCCTGACGGTCGATGGCCATCTGCATGGCCTTACGTACGTCCACATTGTTCAGGGGCTCCAGGTTTTCATTGAACAGGAAATAGTAGGTGCCCGCCCGCGCGCCGGACACGAACTGGTCGGCGTACTTCGGGTCGTTCTTGAAGAACTCCATCTGGGACGGCGCGTACATGAAGTTGAACACGTCGGCCTCGCCGGTCTCGTACAGCATGCGCTGGGTGTCGTGGTCCGGCACGATCAGGAAGGTCAGCGCATCGATTTTCGGCGCACCCTTGAAATAATCCTTGTTGGCCTCCAGGGTGACCTTGCTGCCGAGGACCCACTCCTTCAGCACGAACGGACCGGTGCCCACGGTGACGGATGCGTCCATGCCGAACAGCTCGCCCGCGGCCTCGGTGGCCTCGCTGTCCAGCATCACGCAGCCGGGCGTCGCCAGACCGGAGATGAACGGCGCGTAGGGCTCGTCCAGCACGATCTGCACGGTGTAGTCGTCCACGATGGTCAGGCCGGAGATGCTGTCGGCCTCGCCGCCATAGAAGGCGGACGCGCCGGCGATCATGTCGTAGAAGTCGGTGTTCTTCGCCAGGGTCTTGGGGTTCATCATGCGGGTGATGGTGTACACCACGTCCTCGGCGGTAAAGTCGTTGCCATTGTGGAACTTCACGCCCTCGTGGAGCTTGAAGGTGTAGGTCAGGCCGTCGTCGGTGACTTCCCAGCTGTCGGCCAGTCCGGGCACCAGCTCGGGCCTGCCGTCCACCGTGTCGCACTCCACGAGCCGGTCAAACGCGTTCAGCGGGATGTCGTAGGAGTCGGTGGTCATCTGCCCGTCCAGGGTCTCCGGATCGCCGTCCAGGAACACGCGCAGCGTGCCGGTTGGCGCCTCCGCCAGCGCCATGGGGGCCATTGTCAGCACCAACAGACAAGCCAGAACCAGTGAGAGCATCCTTTTCATTCTTCCATACCCCTTTCAAACACTTCGAAGTCGCGCAAAACAAAACGCACCGTGGAGATGAGCCTCCATCGATGCGTCCTTGTTACCTTTGGTAAAAAGATAATGCAGGAACGACCGATAGCGCCACCGTGCAGATGAGGTTGCACGGGAGTCATGACGCTGTTCGCGCCATGCCCAATGACGGGGCACGCCTGCCCAGTCATTTCGGCAGCTTCCCCTTTCGCCGGGATCATGGAGCGCCCCTCTCCCCCGGTTACTGATGTCACTGCGCCTCTATCCGATTTGTGTATGATTATATATGGTAAGCCTTGCGTTGTCAAGGACATTCGCACACCCGGATGAAGGATGGCGCATACCCTGCCAACACGAATCCTATCCCAAAAATGCGCGAAACATGCCTTGACGTCGCGCTTCTACTTTACTATAATGCATCATTATACGACGCGCACCACACTGAGGAGGACGGCAACATGGGCATTAAAGTCGCGAAATTTGGCGGTTCGTCGCTGGCGGACGCCAATCAGTTTAAGAAGGTCAAGGACATTCTGCTATCTGACCCCAGCCGGAAGTTCTGCGTGCCGTCCGCGCCGGGCAAGCGCAGCGACGACGACCAGAAGATCACGGATATGCTCTACAAGTGCTACCGTATGGCGCAGCGCAAGGAGCCCTACGCGGACCTGTTCCACGCCGCAGTCGCCAGCCGGTTCCTGGGCATCGTGCGGGAACTGGGGCTGAACTTCGACATCCAGTCGCTGCTGGACGACGCCTGCGACGAGATCGCGCGGCAGACGCCGGACTACGCGGCCAGCCGGGGCGAATACTTTTCCGGGCTGATCCTGTCGAAGTACCTGGAGTGGGACTTCATCGACCCCGCGGATTACATCAAGTTCGACCGCCAGGGCCATTTCGCGGCGGAATGGACCAACCAGCTCATGGCCGACTGCCTGGAAAAGTATGAGCACGCGGTGATCCCGGGCTTCTACGGCAGCTTTCCCAACGGCGACATCAAGACGTTCTCGCGGGGCGGCAGCGACATCTCCGGCGCGATCGTGGCGCGGGCTGCGCGGGCGAGCCTGTACGAAAACTGGACGGACGTCAGCGGTTTTCTGATGGCCGATCCGCGGATCGTGAACAACCCCAAGCGCATCGAGCGGCTCACGTACCGCGAACTGCGCGAGCTGTCGTACATGGGCGCGACGGTGCTGCACGAGGACTCGATTTTCCCGGTGCGCAGCGCGGGCATCCCCACGAACATCCGGAACACCAACGACCCGTCGCACCCGGGCACGCTGATCGTGATGACGGACGCGGAGTGCGGCCAGGACGGCGTGATCACGGGCATCGCGGGGCACAAGAACTTCACGCTGATGAACATCGAAAAGGCGATGATGAACGCTGAGATCGGGTTCGGCCGGCGCGTGCTGCAGGCCATCGAGGATTTCGGCGTGTCGTTTGAGCACCTGCCCACGGGCATCGACACCATGTGCGTGATCCTGCCGGACGACCAGCTGTATCAGCGCAGGGAGCAGATCGTGGAGCGGATCGAAGAGAGCTGCCACCCGGACCACATCGAACTGTCAAGCGGGCTGGCGCTGATCGCAACGGTGGGCCGCGGCATGGTGCGCGCGCCGGGCACGGCCGCGAAACTGTTCAGCGCGCTGGCCAAGGCGGACGTCAACATCCGCATGATCGACCAGGGCAGCAGCGAGCTGAACATCATCGTGGGCGTGGACATCGCGGACTTTGAGTCGGCGGTCCGCGCGATCTACAGCGCGTTCGTCGAAGGCTGACGAAAACGCGACCGGGGCGCGGTTTTGGCATGAAATTGTGATACTTCGGTGAAGTTCTCGGTTTTCGCTTGTTATTTAACAATCGTTTCCGGTATGATGAGAATCAGTATGATCCGCATCACGTGAAAAGAGGCGAGCCAACCCATGAGAACTCGAGTCCATTATGTCAGCCCCAAGGGCAGCGCAGAGCAGGTGGCGGAGGTCATCGCACGCGTCAGCCACTGCACCAAGGAGCCGTTATTGCCCGCATACATGCCGGAAAACATCGCGCTGATGTTTCTGGGTTGCGAGGGGAGCAAGGCCGACAGGGTCACGTTGGAGTTTATCAGCTCGATGAATCGTGAGCGAATCCGGAACGCGGCGCTGTTCTGCTGCGGGAAGGGCGAGGCGCTGGATCAGATGAAGAAGGCGCTGGAAGGGCGCGGGGTGAACGTGCTGCCGCAGACGTTCACAGCGCCGGTGAAGGGATTGTTTGGCGGCGGCCCGCAGGAGAGCGACCTGGAAGCCGCGAAAAAGTTTGCCCAGGGCTGCATCGACAGCCTGAACACAGAAGAATAAGCAAATCGCCGGAGCGCCGCACCAAACCGTGCGGCGCTCCGCCATTTCAAAAAGCCACGCCAGAACCCAGCGAAGCGAACCGGGGGTCCAGGGGGATCATCCCCCTGGCGGGAGTCCAGAGGGCAGCGCCCTCTGGCGTAACCCCGCGCGCCTGAATCGCTCATGGGAGGCGGATCGCACGCACCCAACAAACGCCGGTCGGCGCCCCCGTCGCAGGCGCGCGGCGCAAGCGAGGCGAGCCCATGAGCCGCCAGGCGAATGCGCGAGCGAGCCCGTGGCCTCCTCGCGACACACGCCGCAAGCGCATCGTCCCCCTAAAACGTATTTCACCGCCCCATCCATCGGAATATTACATCATTTTGCACATCACATACCCGGTATGCACAACTCACAACCTCAGTTTTCTAGCAAATCGCAAATTTACTATTGACATGTATAACAAAAATGCCTATACTAACCTCAACGGTTCGCCGCAAACTCACACGGTTTCGTACGCGGACAAATCGTAAAAAAGGATAAGGGGTGTATCTCATGAAGAAGTTCCTATCCATTATGTTGGCACTGACGCTGGTCCTCGGCCTCGCGACGACCGCATTCGCAGCCGAAAAAGTCGGCGTCGCGATGCCCACCCAGAGCCTGCAGCGCTGGAACCAGGACGGCGCGAACATGAAGGCGCAGCTGGAGGCCGCGGGCTACGAAGTGGACCTGCAGTACGCCAACAACGAAGTGGCGCTTCAGGTCACCCAGCTCGAGCAGATGCTGCTGGGCGGCGCGAAGGTGCTGGTCGTGGCGTCCATCGACGGCAGCGCGCTGGGCACGGTGCTGGAGCAGGCGAAGGAAGCCGGCGTGCCGGTCATCGCCTATGACCGCCTGATCATGAAGTCTGACGCCGTGAGCTACTATGCCACGTTCGACAACTACAAGGTCGGCGTCATCCAGGGCCAGTACATCGTGGACAAGCTGGGCCTGGCCGAAGGCAAAGGCCCGTTCAACATCGAGCTGGTGGGCGGCAGCCCGGACGACAACAACGCGCTGTACTTCTTCCAGGGCGCCTGGGACACCCTGAAGCCCTTCATCGACAGCAATCAGCTGGTGATCCCGTCCGGCCAGACGGAGTTCACCCAGATCGCGACGATGAACTGGGACCCGGCGAACAGCCAGTCCCGCATGGACAACCTGATCACCACCTACTACTCCACAGGCACCAAGCTGGACGCCGTGATGTGCTCCAATGACTCCACCGCCCAGGGCGTCAGCAACGCGCTGGCCAACGCGGGCTACACCGAGTTCCCGATCATCACCGGTCAGGACTGTGACATCACCTCCATGAAGAACATCCTCGCAGGCAAGCAGTCCATGTCCATCTTCAAGGACACCCGCACGCTGGCAGAGAAGGTCGTGGGCATGGTGGACGCGATCCTGAAGGGTGCGGAGCCGGAAATCAACGACACCACCACCTATGACAACGGCGCGGGCCTGATCATCCCCACGTTCCTGTGCGACCCCGTGTTCGCGGACCTGGACAACTACCAGGCGCTGCTGATCGACAGCGGTTACTACACCGCCGACCAGCTCCAATAAGCCAACCATAGGCGATAAATTCCGCGCAGGGCAGGTTGAGAAGCCTGCCCTGCGCGGCTATGACGGAGGGATGCCATTTGGGCAAGGTACTGCTCGAAATGTTGAGCATCACCAAGACGTTCCCGGGCGTAAAGGCGCTGGACAATGTCAACATCCAGGTGCAGGAGGGCCAGATCCAGGCGCTGGTGGGTGAGAATGGCGCGGGCAAATCAACGCTGATGAACGTGCTGTCGGGCATCTACCCCCACGGCAGTTACGAGGGCGACATCCTGTACGACGGCCAGACCGTTCAGTTCAAAAACATCAAAGACAGCGAGCAGTTGGGCATCGTCATCATCCATCAGGAGCTGGCGCTGGTGCCCTATTTGTCGATCGGTGAGAACATGTTCCTGGGGAACGAGCGCCAGAAAAAGGGCGTGGTCGACTGGACGGAGACCTACCGCGCGGCGGACGAATACCTGGCGGTGGTGGGCTTGAACGAGTCCAGCCGCAGCCTGATCAAGGACATCGGCGTCGGCAAGCAGCAGTTGGTCGAGATCGCGAAGGCGCTGGCCAAGAATGTACGGCTGCTGATCCTGGACGAGCCGACATCGTCCCTCAACGAGAGCGAGAGCCAGATGTTGCTGGACCTGCTGCTGAGCCTGAAGAAAGACAAGGGCATCACGTCCATCATCATCTCCCACAAACTGAACGAGATCGCCTATGTGGCGGACGCGATCACCGTGATCCGCGACGGCACGACCATCGAGACGCTGGTCAAGGGCGTGGACGAGATCACGGAGGAGCGGATTATCCGCGGTATGGTCGGCAGAGAGCTGACCAACCGCTATCCCGCGCGGGCGCACAACCTGGGCGCGGTCGCGCTGGAAGTGGACAACTGGACCGTGTATCACCCGCTGTACCAGGAGCGCAAGGTCGTGGACGACGTGTCGCTCCGGGTGCGGCGCGGCGAGGTGGTGGGTGTGGCGGGCCTGATCGGCGCGGGGCGCACGGAGCTGGCGATGTCGGTGTTCGGGCGCGCCTACGGCACGAAAATATCCGGCCAACTGAAAAAGGACGGCGCGCCCATCGAGCTGCACTCGATCCCCAGCGCGATCGAAGCGGGCCTCGCGTATGTCACTGAGGACCGCAAGACCAACGGCCTGCTGCTCGGCACCAGCATCAAACAAAACATCACGCTGCCGCGCATGGAGTTCGTGTCCGAGCGCGGTGTGATCGACAAGGACAAGGAAGTGCAGCAGGCGGAAAAATACCGGGAGCTGCTGCACATCAAGGCGCCGACGGTAGAGCAGGCGGCGGGCAACCTGTCGGGCGGCAACCAGCAAAAGGTGCTGCTGGGCAAGTGGATGTTCGCGGCGCCGGACATCATGCTGCTGGACGAGCCGACGCGCGGCGTGGACGTGGGCGCGAAGTACGAGATCTACCAGATCATCAACCACCTGGTGGAGTCGGGCAAGTCCGTCATCCTGTTCTCGTCGGAGCTGCCCGAGATCCTGGGCATGTGCGACAGGGTGTACGTGATGAACGAGGGCAAGCTCATCGCGGAGATGCCGATCGAACAGGCCTCGCAGGAAGTGATCATGAACTGCATCATGCAGGCGAGTAAGGGAGAGCTGAACACATGAGCGAGAAAGCAAAGAAACCCATGGTCGGCAGCATGCGGCAGTACACGATGCTCGGTGCGCTGCTGATCATCATCGCGCTGTTCCAGTTGCTGACGAAGGGCATATTGCTGGTGCCGATGAACGTATCGAACCTGATCTTCCAGAACGCGTACGTGGTGATCCTGGCGACGGGCATGCTGATCTGCATCCTGACGGGCGGCAACATTGACCTGAGCGTGGGCTCGGTGGTGGCGCTGGTGGGCTCCTGCGCGGGCACATTCATCATCACGTTCCAGTGGAACCTGTACGTCTCGGTGCTGCTGTGCCTGCTGATCGGGCTGTTGATCGGCATGTGGCAGGGGTTCTGGATCGCGTATGTGCGCATCCCGGCGTTCATCGTGACGCTGTCGGGCATGCTGGTTTTCCGGGGTCTGACGCTGATCATCTTAAACGGGCTGACGATCGCGCCGTTCCCGCAGGAGTTCTTGATGTACTCCACGGGGTTCATCCCGGACTTCTTCTCCGCGTTCGCGCTGTTCGGCACGAAGGACGGGCTGTGCCTGTTCGCGGGCCTGGCGCTGGCGGTGGTACTGTGCGCGACGCAGATCAAGGGCTACACATCACGCAAATCGAAGGGCTATCCGGTGGAGAACCTGGGCATGATGCTGGCGAAACTGCTGGTGATGTCGGCGGCGATCATCGCGCTGTTCTACACGCTGGCGTGCTATCGGGGCATCCCGACGGTGCTGGTGCTGCTGGGGATCCTGCTGATCGTGTACACATACATCACGCAGAACACGGTGATGGGCCGCCACATCTACGCGCTGGGCGGAAACGAGAAGGCGGCGCGGCTGTCGGGCGTGAAGACGAACCGGCTGCTGTTCCTGGCGTATGTGAACATGGCGCTGCTGGCGGCGGTGGCGGGGCTGGTTTTCGCGGCGCGGCTGAACAGCGCGTCGCCGCAGGCGGGTCAGAGCTTTGAGCTGGACGCGATTGGGGCGTGTTATATTGGCGGGGCGTCGGCTTATGGCGGGATCGGGACGGTGAGCGGGACGCTGATTGGTGCGTTGATCATGGGGGTGCTGAATAACGGGATGTCGATATTGGGGGTCAACAGCAATGTGCAGCAGGTGGTGAAGGGGTTGGTGCTGTTGGCGGCGGTAGCGATGGACGTGGTTGGGAAGACCGGCCTGTTGAGCGTGCCGCGGTTCCTCCGGCGCAAGCCCTCATAAGAGTCGACCTACTAATCCTGCGCTCGAGGCACGCGAAGCATCCAGGGAGTCCAGAGGGACTTAGTCCCTTTGGCAGGGGATCCAAGGGGACAGCGTCCGCTGGCCGCCGGTGGGGCGGGCCCCCTTATACAAGCCGCGTTTGCGTGCGAAGGACCCAGCGAACCCCCC
>JAVBUD010000003.1:0-34423 GCA_031555755.1 Eubacteriales bacterium
CGCATCCCCCCGTCATCTTGCGCGCAGCTACGGACCTTCTTCAAACTAACATGTAGCGTGTTTGTGGAAGGTCCTTCGCTGTGCTCAGGATGACGGCGTTGGAGAGAGCTGGATGTTCTTACCCCTTCGCAATCCCCTTCAGCCGCTCCTCGATGTGCAGATAGCTGCCCTGGTCGATCTGATAATGGTACGGAATCACCAGACCGCCGCGCTCCACGAACGCGCTCAGCGCCAATTGATCCTCCGCGCTCGCCGAACTCAGATAATCCGGCGCGACCAGCAGCGCGTCCAGCCCGTCCAAAAACGCACCGAGACCGCCGCCCTCGTACCGCACCACCTGTGCGCTACGCAGATGCGGGCACTGCCGAACCGCCGCCTTGACCAGCTCATCGTACCGCTGACTGCGGCAATACACCCCGATCGCCGAATGCGCCTCGATCCGCGCCACGGCGATGGTGGACTGCTGCCTCGGCGCCAGCACCGCCCGCGCCACCCGCGCCCCGCCGTCCGGCAGCAGCGCGCACAGTTCGTGATAGTGGGTCTGGGTGGTGATGATCAATGAGAACCGCGACAGCAGCTCGGCGGGCGCGCGCTGGGCGTCCGACAACAAGTATTCCTGCAGCTCGATCCCGGGCAGCATGGAGAGCTGGCCCGCCATCTCCGAGAGCACCTCGTCGTTGCATTCCACCACCGCCACCGCCGTCAGCAGTTGCTCCGGGTCCCGCTCGCGCAGCTTCAGCTGGATGTACATCTGCATCTCGCGCGGGCTGAACCGGAGGTCCGTCAATTCGTCCAGCAGCCGCCCAATGGCGTCCATGGCCTGTGCCTCGCGGCTGCGCGGAAACGATTGCGCCTCGCGCACGAAGGTGCCTTTGCCCTGGGACATGTCGATAAAGCCGTCGCGCGCGAGCTGGTCGTACGCATGGCGTATGGTCCCGCCCGCGATGGCGAGCTGGGCGGACAGTTCGCGTACGGTGGGCAGTTTGTCGCCGGGCGTGAGTTCGCCGAGGGCGATCTGCTGCTTAATGGCCTCCGCCAGCCGCAGGTAAATGGGGCCCGTGCCGGGCAGGGGGGAGGGGATGTGCATGGGGGGGCACCTCCGGACGAATTAACAATTGGCAATTAACAATTAACAGTAGGGTCTTCCCTATACTCTGCCGGTCCCGTCTCGTACAGGTTGTTGCCCTCGCTGTCGATCAGCACCAGCGCCGGGAAATCCTTGACGGTGAACCGGTGAATCGCCTCCGCGCCCAGGTCTTCGAATGCCACGACCTCGCTGTGCTCGATGCGCCGGCTGATCAGCGCCGCCGCACCGCCCACCGCGCCCAGGTAGACCGCGCCGTTTTTTTTCATGGACTGGATCACCGCGCAGTTGCGCCTGCCTTTGCCGATCATGCCCAGCAGCCCTGCGTCCAGCAGGCGCGGCGCGTAGGCGTCCATGCGGTAGCTGGTGGTGGGTCCGGCGCTGCCCACGGCGTGGCCTGGGCTGGCAGGGGCTGGGCCGACATAATAAATCGTCTGCCCCTCAGGGTCGAAAGGCAGCGGCTCACCCGCGTCCATGAGGGCGACGAGCCGCTTGTGCGCGGCGTCGCGGGCGGTGTACAGCACGCCGGTGAGCAAGACAGAGTCGCCCGCGCGGAGGGCGCGCGCAGTTTCTGGGGTGAGGGGCAGGTTGATGTGTCGCATGAGGGGAGACCTCCTTGAGTGCGCAGTTTCAGTGTAGGGGCGTTTGGGGGATGCGCTGCTGACTAGATCGTTCCCTGCGCATGCCGCGCGGCGTGGCAGCACACATTGATGGCCACCGGCAGCCCGGCGATGTGCGTGGGGTAGGTGTCGATGTTCACGGCCAGCGCGGTGGTCCGACCGCCGATGCCTGCCGGGCCGATGCCCAGCTTGTTGATGTCCGAGAGCAGGCCTATCTCCAGCGCCGCGTACTTTGGGTCCGGGTTGCGCCGGTCGATGGGTCTGGCGGTCATGCGCTTGGCCAGGATCGCGGCCATCTCCATGGTGCCGCCGATGCCGATGCCCAGGATGATGGGCGGGCAGGGGTTGGGGCCGGCCTTTTCCACGGTCTCCAGCACGAATTTTCGCACGCCCGCCTCGCCGTCCGCGGGCACCAGCATGCGCACGGCGGACATGTTTTCCGAGCCGAAGCCCTTGGGGGAGACCAGAATGTCGATCCGGTCGCCGGGCACGATGCGGGTGTGCAGGATGGCGGGCGTGTTGTCGCGGGTGTTGGTGCGGTCATACAGCGGGTCGCGGACCACGCTCTTTCTGAGATACCCTTCGCCATAAGCGCGGCGCACGCCGTCGTTCACGGCGTCTGTGAGGTTCGCGCCGACGATGTGCGCGTCCTGACCCACGTCCAGGAAAATCACGGCCATGCCGGTGTCCTGGCACAGCGCCACGCGCTCCTCGCGGGCGATGACGTCGTTTTCGGCGATCTGGGACAGCACCTCGCGCCCGCCTGGCGAGGGCTCGGCGGCCAGCGCCGCGTCCAGCGCCGAGGCCACGTCAGGGCCGATGACGTAACTGGCCTCCAGCAGCAGCGCACAGATTTTGTCGGAGAGGGCAGAAGCAGCAACTTCACGCATGGCACAGGACCTCCGCATCAAATGAGTTGATTCAATTGTAGCGCAATGAGTCAGGTTTGGCAAGGGGGAAATGGGGGAGTGCTTGAGTCGTTGCGCATTTTCGTCAGCCCTCACCCCACGCTGTCATCCTGAATGGAGCGCTACACATTGTCATCCTGAGCGGAGCGCCCCACGCTGTCATCCTGAGCGGAGCGCGTAGCGCGCAGTCGAAGGATCTCCCCCGCGTGAGCGGACGTTCCTGTTGGACGGGGGGACGTCGCCCGCGGGCGGGGAGATCCTTCGACTGCGCGCTCCACGCTTCGCTCAGGATGACAGCGTGGAGCGCCCCACTATGCGCTCCGCGACGTCATACCGCGCACCGCGACGTCATCCTGAGCATCAGCGAAGGATCTTCCTCATATTGAGACTGCTGAAAGTTGAAGAAGGTCCTTCACTGGCGCTCAGGATGACGGAGGGGGAGGGCGGGAGACGGACGGACGCGGCGCTGCCACTGGCTTCACCCAAACCGCGGCGCCCAGTTTAACCCAAATGTCCCTTGACAAACCACCTCCCTCAAAATATAATTAGTTTGGCTAAGTAATCACTCGCTGTGAGATTGAGGGAGCGCGCATGGACCCATTTAACGCGACATTTGACCGGCTGCTGACCGCCACATACCGCTCGGTGGTGCGGGTGGAGGCTGCGATGCTGCGCAGTTTGTCGGGGAGCGACCTGTCGATCAGCGAGATGCACATGTTGGAATCGATCGGCAAGGGCCCCGCCGGGTCCACCATCACGGACATCGCCCAGGACCAGGGGATCACGCTGCCATCGGTGACCACGTCGGTGCAGCGGCTGCACAGGAAGGGCTATGTCATCAAGGAAAAGAGCGCCCGGGACGCGCGGTGTGTGCGGGTGCAGTTGACGGACAAGGGCCGCAGGGCGGAGATCGCACACCGGTTTTTTCATCGGCAGATGGTCAAGTCCATCATGCGCGACATGCCGCAGGACGAGCGCGAGGCGCTGATGCGGGGCCTGCAAAAACTGGACGCGTTCCTGCGGGAGCGCGCGGACGAAGGAGGTGCGGAAGGTTGAAGATCCTCGGAATCGGCAGCGCGCTGCCCAAGAAAACCGTGACCAACGAGGACCTGGCCGCGTTCCTCGACACGAACGACGAATGGATCTCCACCCGCACGGGGATCAAGAGCCGCCAGGTGATCACGGACGAGACGCTGCTGTCGCTCGGCGTGTCGGCGGGCAGCGCGGCGCTCAAGGACTCAAATACGGCGGCGGATGAGATCGATTTTCTGATCTGCACCACCGTCCAGGGAGATTATGTCACGCCTGGCCTCGGCTGCCTGCTCGTGGGCCAACTGGGCCTCTCCTGCGCGGCCATCGACCTGAATGGCGCATGCGCGGGGTTCGTGTACGCGCTGGACATGGCGGACGCCTACATCGCCTCCGGCAAGGCGAACCGGATCCTGATCGTGTCGTCGGAGGCCAACACGAGGCTGTGCGACTGGGCGGACCGCTCCACGGCGGTGCTGTTCGGCGACGGCGCGGGCGCGCTGGTGGTGGGGGAGGGAGACGGCTATCTCGCCTCGGTGCTGACGGTGAAGCCGGACGACGAAGCGCTCAAGATGGTGCCGAACCTCGGCAACAGCCCGTACGCGCTGGACCATCAGCGGCCGTTCTCGCCGCTGTACATGGCGGGCCAGGATGTGTACAAGTTCGCCGTTTCGGCGGTGGTCAGTGATGTGAAGTCGGTGTGCGCCAAGGCCGGCATCGAGCCGAGCGAGATCGACAAATTCGTGCTGCACCAGGCCAATCTGCGGATCATCGACGCAGCGCGGCAGCGGTTGAAGCAACCCGTGGAGAAGTTCCCGCACAACATCGAGCGCACGGGGAACACGTCGAGCGCGTCGGTGCCGATCTTGCTGGACGAGCTGAAGCGAGCGGGCGAGCTGAAGGGCGGCGAGCTGCTGCTGCTGAGCGCGTTCGGGGCGGGGTTGACGACGGGGACGTGCCTGATCAGATGGAATTAACGCTCAGCAAAACCTCCGTCGTCCTGAGCGCAGCGAAGGACCTTCCTGTAACTTAACCGGATTCAGTTTGAAGAAGGTCCTTCGCTGGCGCTCAGGATGACGGGGTAGACGGTCGATCGACCGATCGTCTGTTGTTGATCGCTAATGATAAATTGACTGGAGGAACACAACCATGACTTTCGACAAAGTGGCGACCATCCTGGCGGACTACAAGGGCATTGACGCATCAACCGTGACCGCCGAATCCACCTTCGCGGACCTGAAACTGGACTCTCTGGACGTGGCGGACCTGGCCATGAACCTGGAGGACGAGTTCGATGTGACCATCGACCTGAGCCCGGACGTGAAGACCGTGGGCGACCTGGTGAAAATCATCGACGAGGCGAAGTGAGAGCATGATGCATACGCAGATCTGTGAGCGCTTGGGCATCCGGTACCCCATCTTTCAGGGCGGCATGGCCTGGATCTCGGAAGCGATCCTGGCTGCCGCCGTCAGCAACGCGGGCGGCCTCGGGATCATCAGCGCGGGCAACGCGGACCCGGACTATGTCCGCGCCCAGATCCGCAAGTGCCGCACCCTGACAGGCGCGCCCTTCGGCGTGAACGTGATGCTGATGAGCCCGTTCGTGGACGAGGTGGCAAAGGTGCTGTGCGAGGAGCATGTCGCGGTGGTGACCACAGGTGCGGGCCTTCCGGGCAAGTGGATGAAGGACTGGATCCCAGCGGGCGTGAAGGTGGTGCCAGTGGTGCCGTCCACGGCCATCGCCAAGCGCGTGGCGCGGGACGGGGCCACGGCGGTCATCGCCGAGGGCTGCGAGAGCGGCGGCCATGTGGGCGAGCTGACCACGATGGCGCTGGTGCCCCAGGTCTGTGACGCGGTGGACATTCCGGTGTTGGCCGCAGGCGGCATCGCCGACGGGCGCGGCATCGCAGCCAGCTTCATGTTGGGCGCGCGCGGCGTGCAGGTGGGCACGCGGTTTTTGTGCGCGGAGGAGTGCCAGGTCCACGAGAACTACAAGGCCAAGATCCTCAAGGCCCGGGACATCGACACCATCGTCACCGGCAAGCGGCTGGGCCATCCGGTGCGCACCTTGAAGACGCCGTTTTCCCAGCGGTTCTGGGAGATGGAGTACGATTCCACGATCACCAACGAGCAGATCGAACAGGCGGGCGCGGGCACGCTTCGCGCCGCCGCCGTGCTGGGCGATCACGAGACGGGCAGCTTCATGTCCGGCCAGGTGGCCAGCATGGTGAAGAAAATCCAGCCCGCCAAGGAGATCATCGAGGAGATGTTCGCCGAGACGGAAAAACTGCTGACGGAGGCCGCGCAATGGGCAAAATAGCGTATGTTTTCGCGGGCCAGGGCGCCCAGTATGTGGGCATGGGCCAGTCGCTGTATGAGGCCAGCCCCGCCGCGCGAGCCGTGCTGGACCGCGCCGAGGCGATTCGGCCCGGGACCCTGCAGCAGTGCTTCGAGGGGCCGATGGAGGCATTGAGCACCACGATCAACACCCAGCCCTGTCTGTTCGCGGTGGACCTGGCCTGTGCGGCGGCCGCCGACGAGGCGGGGTACAAGGCCGACTTCGCCGCCGGGTTTTCCCTGGGCGAAGTGGCCGCGGCTGCATACTGCGGGTACATGGATTTTGACGAGGCGTTCCGGCTGGTGATGAAGCGGGCAGAGCTGATGCAGGCTGCTGCCGATCAGAATCCGGGCAAGATGGCCGCGATTCTGCGGCTGACTGCCGATCAGGTGATCGAGCTGGCGAGCCAGTTCGACGGCGTGTATCCGGTCAACTTCAACTGTCCCGGCCAGACGGTGGTCGCGTGCAAGGAGGCGTCGTTTGACGCATTCTGCGCGAAGGTGGCGGAGCTGCGCGGACGGGCGATGCCGCTGAAGGTGTCAGGCGCGTTCCATTCCCCATTCATGGATGCCGCCAGCGAGGGGTTAAACGCATACCTCGTAGGGCGTGGACTTGCCCCCGCCGCCCGCGTTCCGCTTTACGCCAACCTGACGGGCGAACCATACCCGAATGACTGGCAATCCACCCTCGCCGCCCAGGTCAACCACCCCGTGCGCTGGGAGCAGACCGTCCGCAACCTGGCCCAGGCGGGCGCGACGGCGTTCATCGAGGTCGGCGCGGGCACGACCCTGAGCGGCCTGATCAAAAAGACCCTGGAGGTCACGGCGGCCTACAACGTGCAGGACACAGAGAGCCTGGACGCGCTGAAGGCGGTGGGCGCGATATGAATGAGCGAGCGAAAGTCGCGCTGGTCACCGGCGGCTCGCGGGGCATCGGGCGGGCCATCGCGGAGGCGCTGGCGCGGGATGGCTTCGACGTGGCGCTGCTGTACGCGGGCAATGACGCGGCGGCTGCCGAGGCGGTCGCTTCCATAGAATCGCACGGCCGCAGGGCGATGGCCGTCAAGTGCGATGTGTCGGACAGCGCGGAAGTGTTTCTGGCCTTGAAGGCCGTCAAGGATCAGCTCGGTCCGGTGCACACCGTCGTGAACAACGCCGGGATCACCCGCGACGGGCTGGCGATGCGCATGAAGGACGCGGATTTTGACGCCGTGCTGGACGTGAACCTGAAGGGCGCGTTCTACGTGGCCCGGGCGGCCATGGGCGAAATGGTGCGCGCGCGTGCCGGGCGGATCGTGAACATCACGTCGGTGTCGGGGCTGATGGGCAACGCGGGCCAGGCGAACTATGCGGCGGCCAAGGCCGGGCTGGTGGGCCTGACGAAGACGCTGGCGCGGGAGCTGGCGCCGAGAGGGATCACGGTGAACGCAGTGGCGCCGGGGTTCGTGCAGACGGACATGACCGGCGCGATGGGCGAAGGCGTGCTGGAGGCCGCGCTGAAGGCGGTGCCGCTGGGCCGGATCGGCCAGGCGGAGGACATCGCGGAGGCGGTGGCGTTTTTGGTCAGCGAGCGGGCGTCGTATGTCACCGGAGTCTGTTTGCAGGTGGACGGCGGACTGTATATTTAATTGACAGTTAACAATGAGCAATGAGGCTCAGGTGCTCGAGGATGCTGACATTGTTAATTGATCATTGTTCATTGTTAATTACCATCAATCCGGAGGTTTGCATCCATGAACAGAGTCGTCATCACCGGTCTTGGGGTCATCTCGCCGATCGGCTGCGGGGCTGATGCCTTTGCGGAGAATCTTTATGCCGGCGTCTGCGGCATCGGGCGGATCACGCGGTTCGACACGGAGGGTTTCAAGGCCACCGTGGCGGCTGAGGTGAAAGACTTCGACATCACCCGATACGGGCTGGACAAGGGCGAGGCGCGCCGGCTGGATCTGTTTGCGCAGTATGCGCTGGCGGCGGCCACGGAGGCGGTCGAGGACAGCGGCATCCTGGATCAGGTCGATCCGTCGCGGTTCGGCACCTATGTGGGCTCGGGCATCGGCGGCATGGGCACGTTCTGTGCGGAGGAGGAAAAGCTGCTCTCGCGCGGGCCCGGGCGGGTCTCGCCGCTGTTCATCCCGATGATGATCGGCAACATCGCGGCGGGCAACATCGCCATCCGGTTCCGCGCGGAGGGCCCGTCCTTGCCCATCGTGACCGCCTGCGCCACCTCCACAAACGCCATCGGCGAGGCTTTTCGCGCCATCAAGCACGGCTACGTAGATGCCATCATCGCGGGCGGCGCGGAGGCGACGATCAACCCGCTGGCGGTGGCCGGGTTCCAGAACATGAAGGCGCTGACGGAGTCCGAAGACCCGAACGCCGCGTCGCTGCCCTTCGACAGCCGCCGCGCCGGGTTCGTGATGGGCGAGGGCGCGGGCATCGTGATCCTGGAGGAATATGTCCACGCAAAGGCGCGCGGCGCGAAGATCTACGCCGAAGTGTGCGGCTCCGGCAACACCTGCGACGCGCACCACATCACCGCGCCTCATCCGGAGGGACTGGGCGCAGCGTCGGCCATCAAGCAGGCGCTCTCGGAGGCGGGCTACAGGGCGGGCGAAAAGCTGTACATCAACGCCCACGGCACCGGCACGCCGCTGAACGACGCCGCCGAGACCGCCGCCATCAAGGCCGCGCTGGGCGTGGACGCCGCGCGGGTGGCGAAGGTCAGCAGCACAAAATCCATGACCGGGCATATGCTGGGCGCGGCGGGCGGCGTGGAGGCCATCTGCGCGGCGCTGGCGCTGAAAAACAGAAAGGTGCCGCCCACGATTCACCTGGACGATCCGGACCCGATGTGCGACCTGGACTATGTGCCCCATGTGGCGCAGGACTTTGCCGCGAAGATCGCACTCTCCACGTCGCTGGGATTCGGCGGCCACAACGGCGTGATCGCCCTGCGGAGGTATGAAGCATGAACATCAATGAGATTCGCGAGCTGGCGGAGATCGTCAAGGAAAATGGGCTGACGGAGCTGTCGGTCACGGAGGGCAACCTGACCGTGCACCTGACGAAGGCCGCGCCGGTGGTGATGAGTGCCGCGCCTGTGGCCGTTCAGGCCGCGCCTGTTGCCCTCGCCGCGCCCATGGAGGCCGCCATGCCCGTGCAGGAGCCGGGCGTGGACTTCAACAACACCACCCCCATCAAGTCCAGCCTGATCGGCGTGTTCTACGCCTCGCCGTCCCCGGACGCCGAGCCGTTCGTAAAGGTCGGCAGCAAGGTGAAGAAAGGCGATGTGCTGTGCATCATCGAGGCCATGAAACTGATGAACGAGATCGTCGCGGAGCAGAGCGGCGAGATCGTGGACGTGTGCGTGGGCAACGGCGACGTGGTGGAGTTCGGGCAGACGCTGTTTAAGCTGTGCTAGGGTGATGGATGACAATGGTTAAGGCCGATCAAACAGAGTTACCGCTGCCTTACCCCGTCATCCTGAGCGCAGCGAAGGATCTTTCTGTTGCTTAAAGAGATGTTCCGTTTGAGGAAGGTCCTTCGCTGCGCTCAGGATGACCGGGTTGGGGTGGCGTCGAAATTCTTTACCCTCAATGTCTAACAGCCGGAGGTTTATCATGAATCGCAACGAAATCCAGTCCATCCTCCCTCACCGGGACGACATGCTGCTGCTCGACGAGGCGGAGCTGCTGGAGCCCGGCGTGGCGCGGGGGTCCTACACCGTCAAGGGCACGGAGTTCTTTCTGCGCGGCCATTTTCCCGGCAATCCCGTGGTCCCCGGCGTGATCCTGTGCGAGATCATCGGGCAGACCTGCTGTGCGCTGTTTTCGGACAGCATCCAGGGCAAGACGCCGTTTTACGCCGGCATGAACGACGTGAAGTTCCGGCGGATGGTGAAGCCGGGCGACACGTTGGAGGTCCGGGTGGAGCATGTGCGCAGCAAGCTGAACGTGCATGTGGTGAAGGGCGAGGCCACGGTGGACGGCCAGACCTGCGCCAGAGGTGAGTTCACGTTTATTATCGCTTAGGAGGGACACCATGTTCCCCAAGATCCTGATTGCCAACCGGGGCGAGATCGCGGTGCGGATCATCCGCGCCTGCAAGGAGATGGGCGTGTTGACCGTCTCCGTATTCAGCGAGGCGGACCGCGACGCGCTGCATGTGAGCCTGGCGGACGAGTCGGTCTGCATCGGGCCGCCCCAGGCCGGGAAGAGCTATCTGAATATGCAGGCGGTGCTGCAGGCGGCCATCGTCACCGGCGCGCAGGCCATCCATCCCGGATACGGCCTGCTGTCGGAGAACGCCGAGTTCGCCCGGGCGTGCGAGCAGTGCAACATCAAGTTCATCGGCCCCAGCGCCGAAACCATCCGGAAGATGGGCGACAAGGACGAGGCGCGGCGCACCATGCGCCAGGCGGGCGTGCCGGTGGTGCCCGGATGCGACCTGGTGGAGTCCTGCGAGCAGGCGCGGCAGGAGGCCGAGCGGATCGGCTTTCCGCTGCTGATCAAGGCCCGGTCCGGCGGCGGCGGGCGCGGTATCCGGAAAGTGGACGCCATGGACGAGGTGGAAAAGGCGTTTAACACAGCGTCCCAGGAGGCGCAGGCCGCCTTCGGCGACGGCGCGGTGTACATGGAAAAGTTCCTCACCGACGTCAAGCACGTGGAGGTGCAGTTGCTGTGCGACCAGCACGGCCATGCCGTGGCACTGGGCGAGCGGGACTGCTCCATGCAGCGCCGCAACCAGAAGCTGGTGGAGGAGAGCCCTTCGCCCGCCGTGGACGAGGACCTGCGCGCCAGGATGTGCGATGCGGCGGTCAAGGCCGCGCTGGCTGTGGGGTATGAGGGCGTGGGCACCATCGAGTTCCTGCTGACGCGGGACAAGCAGTTCTACTTCATGGAGATGAACACGCGGCTGCAGGTGGAACACCCGGTGACGGAGCTGGTCACCGGATTGGACCTGGTCAAGTGGCAGATTCGCGCGGCGGCGGGGGTGGAGTTGCCATTTTCTCAGGACGAGATCGCGGTGACCGGACACGCCATCGAGTGCCGCATCAACGCCGAAAACCCAGCGCTGGGGTTCCGGCCCAGCTGCGGACAGATCAGCCTGCTGCACGTGCCCGGCGGGCCGTGGGTGCGGTTCGACACGGCGCTGTATCAGGGCTACTCGATCCCGCCCTACTACGACAGCATGGTCGGCAAGCTCATCGTGCACGCGAAGACGAGGGCCGAGGCGATCCGGAAAATGCAGGCCGCGCTGTGCGAGATGGTCATCGAGGGCATCGACCACACCGGCGAGTTTCAGGCGGAGCTGATCGCGGAAAAGGTGTTTGAGGACGGGACGTACACGACGGGGTATTTGGCGGGGAGATAGTGTAATTGTGAATTTCCAAGGAGGTCACATGCTGCCCAAAAACCTATTCAAAAAGCCCCACAACCGCTTGGAGGACGTCGAGGACGGCCAGTCGTTGGCCCAGCCCTCCGTGCCGGACGAGCTGTATACGGCCTGCCCCGCCTGCAAGCAGCAGGGGCTGACCGAGGTCCTCGCCGAGGCGCTGTACGTGTGCCCGAAGTGCGGCCACCACATGCGCATCGGCGCGCGCAAGCGGCTGGAGCTGCTCTGCGACGAGGGCAGCTTTGACGAGCTATATGGGGACCTCACCAGCTGCAACCCGCTGGACTTTCCGGACTACGACAAAAAACTCAAGGCCGCCATGGACAAGAGCGGCGAGCGCGAGGGCGTCCTCTGCGGCACGGCCACCTTCGGCGGCGCGCGGGCGGCGGTGTTCGCGATGGACCCAGGCTTCATGATGGGCTCCATGGGCACGGTGCTGGGCGAAAAGGTCACGCGGCTGTTCGAGATGGCGCGGGCGCGGTCGCTGCCGGTGGTCGGGTTCACGGTCAGCGGCGGTGCGCGGATGCAGGAGGGGATCCTGTCCCTGATGCAGATGGCCAAGACCTCCGGCGCGGTGAAGCGGCACAGCGGCGCGGGCCTTCTATACATCTGCGTGCTCACCGATCCCACCACGGGCGGCGTCACGGCCAGCTTTGCCATGGAGGCGGACATCACATTGGCCGAGCCCAAGGCGCTGGTGGGCTTCGCCGGTCCGCGCGTCATCGAGCAGACCATCCGCCAAAAGCTCCCCGAGGGCTTCCAGTCCGCCGAGTTCCTGCTCCAGAAGGGCTTTGTGGACCAGATCGTGCCCCGCGGCGAGCAGGCCGCGCTGATCGCGAAACTGATCCTGCTGCATGAGGAGGTGCGCCCATGAGCACCGCATATGAAAAAGTCCAGCTTTCCCGCGCGAAGGGCCGGCCCACGGCGCTCTCGTACGTCGAGGCGCTGTTCACCGACTTCGTGGAGATGCACGGCGACCGGCGGTTCGGCGACGATCCGGCGATCGTGGCAGGGATCGCGCGGCTCAGCGGCCTGCCCGTGACCGTGATCGGCATCGAAAAGGGCCAGACGACCAAGGATAAGGTCATGCGGAACTTCGGTTCGCCGAACCCCGAGGGCTACCGAAAGGCGCTGCGCCAGATGAAGCTGGCGGAGAAATTCAATCGGCCCGTGATCTGCCTGGTGGACACGGCGGGCGCCTACTGCGGCATAGGCGCGGAGGAGCGCGGCCAGGGCCTGGCCATCGCGGAAAACATGTCGGAGATGATGGCGCTGCGCGTGCCGATCATCACGATCATGATCGGCGAGGGCGGCAGCGGCGGTGCGCTGGCGCTGGCGGTGGCGGACGAGGTCTGGATGATGGAAAACGCCTATTACTCCGTCATCTCGCCCGAAGGCGCGGCGTCGATCCTGTGGAAGGACGCCAAGCGGAACCAGGAGGCCAGCGAGTGCCTGAAGCTCACCGCCGAGGACCTGCTCCGGTTCGAGGTGGTGGAGCGCATTCTGGATGAAAAGGGCGATTTTGGCCTGCGCTGTGATGCTCTGCGAGACGAATTGGGCCAAGCCCTAAACAAATATGGCGCGATGGCGACCGACGAGCGGCTCGACCACCGCTATCGGAAATACAGGAAGATCGGAGGGGGCGGCCAATGATCGTGATTGTGACCGACAGCACCGCGTACCTGACGCGCACCGAGGCGGTGACACTGGGCGTAATGGTGGTGCCGATGAGCTACAGCGTGGACGGCGGCGCGAATTACTTCGAAGGTTATGTGGACGACAGTGACGCCTACGAGCAGCTGGTGGCCAACAATTTGCTGCGCATGCACACGTCCCAGGTGCCCTACGGCACGTTCATGAAGGCGTTTACCGAGCTGCGCCAGTCGGGGCACGAGGTGCTGTGCATCACGATCTCGTCCAGGTTATCGGGCACGTACGCCAACGCCACCATCGCCGCCCAGGAGATCGGCGGTGACAAGATCGAGGTGGTAGATTCCAAGCTCACCGCGGGCGGGCTGTCGCTGGTGATCAAGGAGGCGAGGCGACTGATCGAGCGCGGGCTGACGCTGCACGAGGCCGCCGAGGCGCTGAAAGTCCGCCGGGACGCGGTGCACACCATGTTTTCCGTGGACGACATGGAGGCGCTGCGCAGGTCTGGGCGGCTGGGGAATGTGAAAATGTCCATCTCCACGATCCTGAACATCAAGCCGCTCCTCAAGATCGACGATGGGGCCATCGTGTCGGCGGGCATCGCCCGGGGCCAGTCGGAGCAGATCAAAAAGCTGATCCAGACCCTGGACGTGCCGAAAGGGCCGGTGATCGTGGAGCAGTTCTTGGGCGCTGTGGCCGCTGAGCGCGTGAAGCGGATGCTGGAGGCAGAGGGCTACGACGTGCGCATGCGCCGCGTCGGCCCGGTGTTGGGCGTGCACCTGGGCCACGGCAGCGTGGGCTTGACGTGGATGGAGCCGGCTCAGGTATAAGATAACGGTCACCTCGGACATGATAGGTCCGAGGTGATTTTTTGTGGGTAAGGATAAGGATGGAAAGGGCCGCAAGCGGCCCCTGCCGAACCCGGACATGGAGGCTGCGGACATGATGGAGCCGGTGCTGTTCGGCGAGATGACCGGCGCGGTGCCGTTCTTTGTGCCGGGGCTGGGCGTAGATGATTACGGAGACCTGCTGGACGGTACGGCGGCGGACGAGGACGCGGACCCGGAGGATGAGATGCGGGAGTAGGTACTCGCCGCATCGTCCCGACGCCGTCATCCATCGCTGCGCTACGGACCTTCCTCAAACTGCATGAAAGAAGTTTGAGGAAGGTCCGTAGCGCAGCGATGGATGTCGGGGTTTATACGCATGCCAAACCTGCCCTACTCATCCTCCCCATCAAACAGCCCCTCCATCGCTCGCCCGATGGCGTCCCAGGTGAAACCCCTTCGCGCCAGCGCCTGGCTGATCTTCGCTCGCGCCTCGCGCCGCTCCAACCCGCCGTATTTCCGCAGCGACTTCTCGGCCAGCGCCCTCGCCGCCGCCACCTGCTCGTCCTCGTCCACATTTTCCAGCGCCGCCTCCGCTGCTTCCTCATCCACGCCCTTCGCCCGCAGTTTCCGCTTCAGCGCGTAGAAGCCTACCGGCTTCCCCGCCTGCTGCTGCACCATTCGCTCGGCGAAGTCAGCGTCGTTTAGCAATCCGCTGCTCAAGAGCCGCTCGATCACGGCGTCGATGGCGGGCGGCAGATAGCCCTTCAGCTGCAGCTTTTTCCGCATTTCGCCCGTGGCGCGCATCGAAAAATCCAGCAGGCTCAGCGCGTCCTCGTAGCAGGGATTCAGCTGCAACTGCGCCAACCGGTCTAGATACTCCTCCTCGTCGATCGCCTCGTCCACCTGCAGCGGGAGTTGTTTGAAAAACCGCCTTTTCACGCTGCACAGCCGCCGCCCGTCGGCGTCGACGATCATCATACCGCGCCGCTCCTCGATGTTCGTGACGATTGCCATTTTTTCTCGCCTCATTTTCGCCCGCGATTCGGGCCATACTATTCTCGATCCAAAGTGGAAAAGGGAGGGGAATCCATCATGCCGAATCCGGGAGCGATGATTCAATCCAAGGGACTGACGATTCTCGAGGACCAGCTTGGGCAGGAATTTCTGGCCTACAAGAAGGCCGAGCATTACGCCCAGCAGTTCACCGACCTGCAGCTCAAGACCCTGGCACAGGATCTTGCGCAGCAGCATCTGGTGCGCTACAACCGCTTGTTTGACTATCTGAATAGCCACTAGTGAAAGGGAGGGATTCGCGATGGACCAGAACATGCCCATGAATCAACAGCTCAACGATCAGCAGCGGCTGACCGATCTGCTGACCCAGGAAAAGCAGATGATCAGCGCCTATTCCACCTTCGTGCCCGAGGCCAGCTGCCCCAATCTGCGGCAGGTGCTGACCGACAACCTGAACCAGACCATCCAGACCCAGTTCACCGTCTGGGAGCAGATGTCGCAGAAGGGTTGGTATCCCACGAAGCCCGCGCAGCAGGCGGACGTGGACATGGCCAAGCAGAAGTTCTGCACGATGAAGCAGCAGATGGGCGGCTAAAGCAGGCATGGATCGAAGGGGCACCCTGGCGCAAGCGTTTTGCGCCAGGGTGTTCGCCCGTTTTTGGGTGGGCGACGTCACCATTTTACCGACGGCTCAGCATCCCCTGCTTCAGCGTCCACAGCTTGTCAGACAGGTCCACCTTGTACACATGTGGGTTCAGGATCCGCTTGTACTGGTCCCAGAACGTATCCATCTCCCTGAGCATGTGCGCCTTGATCTCCGGCAGTGTCGGGCACTCGTACACCAGCACACCCGCCTTGAAGATCGGCACCTGCAGCGCCGCGACCCGGTAGTTTTCCAGCGTCATCTGCTTCCAGGTGTTGATCGGGTCGAAGATCGTCAGCGGTTGCGACTCGTCGAACTGCTCGATGTCCAGCGCGATCAAGTCGGCAATGGCCATACCGCTCGCCTTGTCGTACAGCCGCAGCAGCTTCTTGATACCCGGGTTCGTGACCTTTTCCGGGTTGTCGGAGATCTTCAGCTTCGGCTCCACCTGCCTATTGCGTTCGATGGCGGACAGCTTGTACACCCCGCCCAGCGCCGGGCAGTCCATGCTGGTGATGAGCTTTGTGCCCACGCCCCAGGTGTCGATCCGCGCACCCTGCAGTTTCAGGTCGCGGATGATCGTCTCGTCCAGGTCGCCGCTGGCGCAGATTTTCACGTTCGGGAAGCCCGCGTCGTCCAGCATTTTTCGCGCCACGCGGCTCAGGTAGGCGAGGTCGCCGCTGTCCAGCCGGATGCCCACGGCCTCGTGGCCCTTATCCCGCAATTCTTGGAACACCTTGATGGCGTTGGGCATGCCGCTGCCCAGCGTGTCGTAGGTGTCCACCAGCAGTGTGCAGCTGTCCGGAAAGTGCTCGGCATAGGCGCGGAAGGCGCTCAGCTCGTCCTCAAAGCTCATGACCCAGCTGTGCGCATGGGTGCCCATGACGCGGATGTCGAACAGCTCGCCGGACAACACATTGCTGGTGGCGTCGAATCCGCCGATCATGGCCGCCCGGGCGCCGTAGATGCCCGCGTCGGGGCCCTGTGCGCGGCGCAGGCCGAACTCCAGCGCCACGCCGCCGCCCGCGGCCTCCACCACGCGCCGCGCCTTGCTGGCGATCAGCGTCTGGTGGTTGACGATGTTCAGCAGCGCGGTCTCCACCAGCTGCGCCTGGAAGATCGGGCCGGTGACCCGGATCAGCGGCTCGCCGGGGAAAACCACCGTGCCCTCCGGCACCGCGTAGATGTCACATGTGAACTTGAAGCCGCGCAGGGCGTCCAAAAACCCTTCGTCGAACAGCTTCAGCCCGCGCAAGTAGGCGATGTCATCCTCTGAAAAATGCAGATTTTGGATGTACTCGATGAGCTGCTCCAGGCCCGCGAACACCGCGTGGGACATGGTTGACGCCTGCTGGCGATAGAACATGTCGAACGTGGCCACCTGGTCCGTCATGCCGGTCTTGTGGTAGCCGTACATCATCGTGAGCTGGTACAGGTCCGTGAGCAGGGTTAGATTTCTCATGTTGGTGCACCTCGTTATTCGTGTTGTGGGATGGGGGGAGGTCAATTTCGCGGTCGCCCTCCCAAACGCCGTCATCCTGAGCGAAGCGAAGGAGTCTATTCGATTATCCATATGGATGATCGTTCGGCAGCTTAATATAGATCCATGCCGCGTGCCCCAGCGCGGCCGCCGTGGCCAGCGCCAGATACGGCCAAGCGGCCAGGTCGGATGCCGCGCACACGCCCAGCACGAAGGCCCACAGGATGAACAGGTACGGCTGCACAAACGCGCCTTTCAGCGCGCCCAACTTCACCAGCCGCCATGCAAACACCGCCGCCACCAGCATCATCCCGGCGATGCTCAGCCACTGCGACACCCGCAGCCCCAGCAGGTACAGGCTGTCCGTGCGCAGGCCCTCCACCAGCAGGCGCTCGGCCATGTACAGCAGCACGTACAGCAGGAACGTGTCGCCCACGCGCTTGATCTGACCGCGCCGCTCCAGCATCAGCAGCAGCGCCGCCACGAGCACGCACCACGCTGACTCGTAGAAGAACGTCGCCAGGTGCCAGCCTTGGTCCGCTTCGATGAACACCGCCAGCGGGAACCACTGCAGGCGTGGGCTCGTCACAGCGTAGCCGAACGCCTCCTGGTTCATGAAGTTGCCCCAGCGCCCGATGCCCTGCGCCAGCACCAGCCCCGGCGCGATCAGGTCCGCCAGGCGCAGGAACGGGATCTTTTTCCACTTGGCATAGACCAGCCCGCCCAGCGCCCCGCCGATGATGCCGCCATAGATCGCCATCCCGCCCAGCCGGATGTTGAATATGGCGGGCAGATTGTCCTTGAACTGGTCCCAAGAGAACGCGACATAGTACAGCCGCGCGCACACCAGCCCCAGCGGAATCACGATCAGCGCCAGGTCGAGCGTGGTGTCCTTCGGCAGGTCGAGCCGCTTTTCCCGGCTCGCTGCCAGGATCGCGGCCAGCAGTGCGCCCAGCCCAATGATGATGCCGTACCAGTAGATCGGCTGCCCCAGCAGCGTGAATGCAGCGTTGTGGTCTTGCATTTTCGGGGATCGCCTCCAGACTATGTTCCTTATTATACCCATTTTGGGGGCGGTATGTCAACGGAGGTTGTGTTGAGGGTGGCGCGTTCCGATCGTTGTGGGAGGGTAGCGCGTGCCAACCGTTGTCATCCTGAGCGAAGCGAAGGACCTTCCTCAAACTTCGCTCCGTTCATCCTGGGGACGGTCCTTCGCGGGCGCTCAGGATGACGGCGTGGCGGGGCCGGATTAACGATCGCCTTCGATCATGTGTGTGTGCTGTGGTGGTGGCGCTTGCGGCGCTTGCAATCTCCGGCGGCATGTAGTATAATAGAGTACTGTCGCGAAATATGTGCCCTTTTCTCTAAGGAGTTTGTCATGCGTAACATTCGGATCACGCCCCGTTTTTATGTGTTTCTCGCCATGCTGCTCGTCGGCCTGTTCTTCATCGGGCGCGAGTTTTGGTTCCATGGCGGTACCGCCGAGGCCGTCATCTTGCCCGGCAATGCGCCCTTCAACGCGGCCGTCGAAGCAGTCGTCATCCGCGATGAGTCTGTGGCCTCCTACGAAGGCGAAGGCCGGATCTCGTTCCTCGTCGAGGAGGGCGCCACCGTCACGAAAGGCCAGCCCGTCGTCAACCTCTACACCGCCACCCACATGCCCAAGGCGTTCACAGAGCTGGAGTCCGTGCGCGCGAACATCCGCACCTACTACCAAAAAATGCTCGCCGGGATCATCGAGCCGGAGCTGGACCGGCTGGAGGCCAATGTGCAGGCCCAGGCCCTCGAGATGAAGCGCATGGTCCAGTCCCGCCAGGTCGGCAACCTCGTGAACGTGGAAAAGGCGCTGGTGGCCACCATGCAGGAGCGCCAAGCCTACCTGGACTCCCACCGCCGCGACGAGCAGAAGCTGAACGACTACTATTCCGACGAAAAAAAGAAGATCCAGAACATCGAGGCCTGGAAGCAGGTCAAGTCCGCCGACAAGAACGGCATCGTCAGCTTTTACCTGGACGGGTACGAGCGGCAGCTGACGCCGGATAAGATGGCGGAGCTGACCGTGGACCAGATGCGGCAGGTGCTCGCGGGCAAACCGCTCGCCGCCGCGAAGACTGCCAACGCGCGGCTGACCAAGGACGTGTTCAAGGTCGCCACCACAGACAAGTGGTATGTGGTCCTGCTGTCCACCGACGCAGAGTGGAATCCCATCAAGGACCAGGTCTTCCAGATGCAAATGGAGGGTGTGTCCGGCTTCGTGTTCAACGGCACCGTGCAGGCCGTTCAGAAGTCAAAGGGCGAGGTCATGGCCACGGTGGAGGTGTCCTCGGACATCGGGCCGATGCTGTCCCGGCGCAGCGGCAAGATGAACATCGGCGCGCAGCTGTCGGGCCTCAAGGTGCCCAAGAGCGCCATCGCGGAGCTGAACGGCAAGACCGTGGTCTGGCTGAAGGACGCGGCGGGCGGCACGCCCGTGGATGTGAACGTGCTGAAGACGGACGCTTCCAATGCGCTTATCCAGCCCATCGTGGACGGCACGCTGCTGCTGGGTCAGGTGGTGATGCTGCAGTGACGAGGGAGCAGCTTGCCCAAAACATCGACGCGGTCCGCACAAAGCTCGCGCCTTCGGAGGCGAAGTGGGGGCGACCTGTGGCGCTGTGCGCGGTCACCAAGACCGTGGACGCGGAGACCGTGAATTTGGCGTTCGACTGCGGCGCGCGCACCATCGGCGAGAACCGGGTCCAAGAGGCCATGCAGAAATTGCCAGCGTTAAATCCAGAATTTCGGCTGCATATGATTGGACAATTGCAGACGAATAAAGTAAAATACATCATAGACCGCGCGGCGATGATCCAGTCGCTGGACCGCATGGACCTGGCGCGGGAGATCGACCGCCGCGCCCAAAAGGCCTCGCGCAGAATGCCCGTGTTGGTGCAGGTCAACATCGCGCGGGAGCCGCAAAAGAGCGGCATCGACGAGGACGAGCTGGTCGCGTTTCTGCGCGAATGCGCGCGGATGGACGGGCTCGACGTGCGCGGCCTGATGGCGATCATGCCATTCCTGGCCGACCCGGAGGACGTCCGTCCCCACTTCCGCAGGATGCGCGAATGGTACGACCGATTGGCCGACATGGCCATCGCGAACATACACATGGAATGCCTGTCGATGGGCATGTCCGGCGACTATCAGGTCGCGGCGGACGAGGGCGCGACGATGGTGCGCGTGGGCTCATCGATCTTTGGCTCGCGCTGAACCGGGCGCACACACGACATATTTAGGAGGGTCAAACCGCATGGCGCGAAACAATAGCCGCTTCAATCGCCTGCTGAACTTCATCGGGCTGGTGGACGAATCCGAGGAACAGGGCTACGGCGATGGCCGGCCCCAGGGCGCCTCGACGTACAACCCGCCCAGGAAGGGCCAAACGAACGCCCGGCCCGTGCGCGGATCGGAGTTTGACGAGCCGCGATACGGCCAGCAGTCGGGCAGCCGAGGCTATGACGACCGCTATCAGAGCCCATCGTCCGGCTCACGATACCCGTCGCCGTCCAGGTATGACGATTATCCGCCGCGCCAGCAGGACGGCTACCGCGCCCAAGGCCGCGAGATGCAGTACAACGGTTCGCGTTCCAGTGGCGCGGCGTCCAGGCGCCAGATGGACTACGACCGCCCGGCGCAGCGGCAGGACGGCTATCGGCAGTCGGACTACGCGCGGAGCGAGTACCAGCCCCGGCAGGCTTCGGGCGGGTATCAGCCGCCCCGTCAGCCGCGCTATGACGAATACCCGCCGCGCGGGACGGTGCGCGACTATCCGCCGCGATCGATGCCGGAGCCTGTGCGCGAGGAGGCGCCCCCGAGGGACAATGTGGTGCGGCTTCGCGAGGGGTCGGGCCGCGCGGAGACGATGATTTTTTATCTGCACCAGCTGGAGGAGTGCCGGGACGTGATCACGGCGCTGCTGGACAACAAGACGGTGCTGCTGAATTTGGAGGACATGGACGAGCGGCTGATCCAGCGTGGGATCGACACGCTGTGCGGCGCGGCGTTCGCGCTGAACGCGACGCTCAGAAAGGCGTCCGACAAGACCTACCTGATCGCCCCCAACAGCGTCACGGTAGAGTCCAGCACCGACGAACGCTACTAACCCCCGCCAGAACACAGCGAAGCGAAAATGGGGAGTCCAGAGGGGCTCAGCCCCTTTGGCGGGAGGTCTCGGAGGGCAGCGCCCTCTGAGCGCCCCCCCGTAACCCCGCGCGCCTGAGGCATCAAGGGTGCAGCAAGCCCCGACGAGCACACCGCCGCGCAGGCCCCACACGTTGCAGGCGCGCGGTCACCGACAAACTCAATGCGCAGCCAGTCGCCGCAAGGCGACGCAGCGAGCGAGCCGTGCCCCTGCTCGCGATGCAGCCCCGCAATCTTTCCACGGAGGTACCCGCCCCATGCAATACCAACTGATCTTCAACCTCTTTCGAGGCGTCTCCATCTTCATCCAGGTGATCGACTACGCGATCCTGGCGTACTGCCTGTGCAGTTGGATCATGTCGCCGACGAGCCCCATCTACACGTTCCTGCGCAACCTGGTGTGGCCGTTCATCGCGCCGTTCAAGGGGCTCGCGACGAAACTGATGTACAAGATCGGGCTCCGGATCGACCTGAGTGCCTGGATGGCGCTGATCGCGCTGCAAATTTTGGATTCGCTGCTGTGGCGGTTCGCTTTCCCGGCGTGCGTCAGACTGTTCGCCTGATGGACGAGCTGCAGAAAAGAATGCTGGACATCGCGCGCGCTTCCCGAAAGACCGGGGAGCCGCGCTTTTCGCGGTTTTTGGACCCTGCGGAGCTGCCGATGGCGCAGGCGGCGGCGCGGGAGGCGGGCGCGGGGTTCGAGGCGTTCGGCGGCTATGACGAGGCAGAACGGCGCGTTGCGGGGTTCTCCGGCGAGGGCGAGATTGAGACATGGCGCTGGCCGGTCGCATGCCTGCAGCTCTCCTGGCACGCAAAGTACGCGTCGCCGGGCCACCGCGATATACTGGGTGCACTGATGGGTCTGGGCCTTTCGCGCGGGACCCTGGGCGACATCCAGATGGGCGACGGGTGCGCGTATCTGTTCGCGCTGGCCGAGATCGCGGACTATCTGTCGGCCAACCTCGAGAGCGCGGGCCGCGCGAAACTGACCGTGCGCGAGGTCGCGCTGAGCGAGGCGCAGCCCCAGGAGCCGGTTGGCCGCCAGTTCCGGGTCACGGTGGCGTCGATGCGGCTGGACGCGGTGGTGCAGGAGGGATACGACCTGAGCCGCGCGGACGCGCAGCAGTTGGTTGCGCGCGGGCTGGTGAAGCTGAACCACGTCGAGTGCGCCAAGGGCGACAAACGCATCGCCGCCGGGGACCTGGTCAGCGTGCGCGGCTACGGGCGCATGAAGGTCGTCGAGGAGCAGGGGGAGACGAAGAAGGGTCGGTTTGGGCTCGTGCTGTTCCGGTATGGGGAATGAACAATGAACAATGAGGCTGGCTCGAGGGCGCGACGTTCGATGGCAGCCCAATTGATCATTGTTCATTGTTAATTGTTCATTGCAAAGCAGGACTTCGCGGGCGTGTCCGCGAATCATACACGAAACGGTTCATTATGCCCGGATGGATGCCACGAAATGGGCCGTCCGTGCGTCCAATTGACAAACGCAAGTTTCGCATAGAAGGAGAGTTGCCCTGATGATCACCGTGAAGGACATCCGCGAGAAAGAATTTAGCAAGCAAAAGCACGGCTATCACGAAGATGAGGTGGACGATTTTCTGGACGAGATCGCCGACCAGATGGAAGAATTGATCCGCGAAAACCGCTCGCTGATGGACCAGCTGGCCGAGGCCCAGAGCGCCGCCCCCGTCGCCGCGCCGGTCGCCGCGCCGGTTCAGGACACCTACGCCGCGCCGGTCAAGGCCGCCGATCAGGTGCCCGTGGATGAGCCCAGCTATTTCCGTAACCTCGAGGCCACACTGCGCGAGACCCTGCTGTCCGCCCAGCGCATCGCCGACAACACCGTCGCCGAGGCGCGCGTCAAGGCCAAGGACCTCGTGTCCGGCGCAGAAGAGCAGGCCCGCAAAATCGCCAGCGACGCCACCACCACCGCCCAGAACGCCCGCGTCGAGCTCGAGAGCCTCAAGAAGGCCCACGAGGACTATAAAGGCCGCTTCCTGCGCATGGTCAAGGACCAGATGGCCGCGATCAACCTGGACGAGGAAGAACTGGCGGACGACAAGAAAAAGGCAGAGTAAGCGCCTGGTCATGAATAAAGATGGGGCTGCTCCACGATGGGGCAGCCCCGTTTGGTGAGGTGTGCGCTCACGCGGGGGCGGCGGGGGCGAGCCCCCGCCCTACGGCGTTTCGTTGTCCTCGTAGGGTGAGGGCTCGCCCCCGCCGCCCGCGCGTGAGCGCACGCCTCTCTGGGCATACTTCCCACATATGGAGGTGCTGCCCATGTCCGTTAAGGAAAAGACCATCGACCAGCTCGAACAGCTCCTGGACAACTTCGAGCGCATGGAGCTTGCGGAATACCTCGATTATGTGCGCGACAAAAAGAAGCTGTTTCGGAACAACCTGCTGATCGGGCTCGCCCGCGGGCTGGGCTCGGCGCTGGGGTTCACGCTGCTTTCGGCGATCGTGATCGTGGTGCTGCAGCAGGTCATTTCCTACAATATCCCCGTGATCGGCGACTTCCTGGCGGAGGTTGTGGACGTCGTGAAGTCGAGGATGAAATAAGGTTTGCGGAGGTCACCGATGAAAAAGCGCTGGCTGTTGCTGGTCCCGATCCTGTTTTTGTTCGATCGGGCGGCAAAGATCTGGGCGGCGAAGGACCTGGCGATGCGGCCGGGCGGTTACATGGAGCTGATCCCCGGCGTGGTACGCCTCCGGTATGTGGAGAACGACGGCGCGGCATTTTCCCTTTTCGCGGGAAACTCGGTGCTGTTGATCGGGCTGACGGGGCTGATCATGTTGGGACTGCTGCTGTACTTGTGCCTCGCGAAAAAGCCGGACAGGCTCACGTGGCTGTCGCTGTGCATCGTGCTCGGGGGCGGGCTGGGGAATTTGTACGACCGCATCGCCTACGGCAAGGTGATCGACTATGTGGAGCCGGTTTTCGTGCGGTTCGCGGTGTTTAACCTGGCGGACGTGTTCGTGGTGTGCGGCGCGATATTGGCCGGCATCGCGCTGCTCATGGCCGACAAGAGGAGGGTGTAGCCAGTGAACTGGACGATCGGCCCGGCGGACGAGGGCAAGCGGCTGGACGTGTTCCTGTCGGAGGCCATGGACATGACGCGCAGTCAGGCCGCGCAGTACATCAAGGCGGGCGAGGCCAGGGTGAACGGCGCACAGGAGTGCAAGGCCGGCTTTTCGCTGCGGCCTGGCCAAATGCTGGACTTCACGAGGCCCGCGCCGCGCGAATCGCATATCGAGGCCCAGCCGCTGGCGCTTGCGATCGTGTATCAGGACGCGGACCTGGCGGTGATCGAAAAGCCGTCGGGCATGGTGGTGCACCCGGCGGCGGGGAACCACGACGGCACGCTGGTGAACGCGCTGCTGTACCACCTGGACGGCCTGTCGGGCATCGGCGGCGAGATCCGGCCCGGGATCGTGCACCGGATCGACAAGGACACCAGCGGGCTGCTGCTGGTGGCGAAAAACGACAGGAGCCACGCGTCGCTGGCGGAGCAGATCAAGGCGCACACCTTGACACGGGCGTATCTGGCGGTCGTCTGGGGCAACCTGAAGCAGGACGAAGGTTTCGTGGACGCGCCGATCGGCCGCAGCCCGAAGGACCGCAAAAAGATGGCCGTGGTCGTCGGCGGTCGCGAGGCCGGCACGCACTGGAAGGCCATGGAGCGGCTCAGGGCTGCGTGCCTGGTGGAGTGCAGGCTGACCACGGGCAGAACCCACCAGATTCGCGTGCACATGGCGTCCATCGGGCATCCGGTCGCGGGCGACCCGCTGTACGGCCCGAAGAAGCCGCCGATGGACGTGAAAGGCGGTCAACTGCTGTGCGCGTACAAGCTGGGTTTCCTGCATCCGACGACGGGCGAGCAGATGATGTTCGAAACAGAGCCGGAGCCGAGGTTTCGGGACTGGTTGAAGCGGCTCGGCGGATAACGCGCCCCCCAAAGCCTCATTGTTCATTGAAAATATCTCCCAGCATCCCACTCCGGCCCTCAGTGCAAACTAAGATGCCGGATTTTTTGTGCGCTTGGAGGTGCTGCCGATGAAAGACCTTCGCAACCTGGTGGGCCTGCCGGTGATCTGTGACGGAAAACGGATCGGCCGCGCGGCGAGCGTGGAGCTGAGCCAGGACCTGACGCAGATGGCTGGGCTGGTCGTCGACTGCGGCATACGGGGCAGCCGATTTATCGCAGCCCAGGACGTGGAGTTGATGGGCGAGGTATCGATCATCACGAACAGGTCTGGCAGGCGCACGTCCGCGCCGCTGCCGCTGAGGCGTCGGGCGCTGTCGACGGACGGCAGCACGCGGGGCGCGGTTTCGGGCGCGATGATCGACGAGGCGTCGGGCAAGGTGGAGGCGCTGCTGCTTTCGATGGGGTATATCGACGACCTGCTGACGGGGCGGCGGTGGATTCGGCGGTACCAAGTGCAGGAAGAATCCGGCAACGTGATCTTTGATGAAGGCGAGAAGGGAGGAGAATGAAGATGGCGAACGGCATGATGAAGGGCGTCGCGGCGGGCATGCTGATGGGTGCGGGCGCGCTGTGGGCGTACGGATCAATGAACAGGCAGCAGAAAAGGCAGGTCTCGCGGATGGCGACGATGGCCGCGGACACGGTGACGCGCAAGGCAAACGAGATGATGAAATAGCGAGCACAAAGGGCGGCCCCTCAGCGGACCGCCCTTTTCGTCGCGTACGAGGCACGCGAAGCACCCAGGGAGTCCAGAGGGATTAAATCCCTCTGGCGGGAGGTCTCGGAGGGCAGCGCCCTCTGAGCGTTCCCCCCCCTCATCCCGCGTGCGTACCCTCACGGGGGAGGCGGCGGGGGCAAGCCCACGCCCCACGAGCACGACGGGCAGTAGGGGGGAGCACCTCGTGCAGGCGCGCGGGCACAAACTTGCCGTAGCCGGTGAGCCGTGAGGCGAACTCGGCGAGGGGCGGCCTGATGGACGGTCACGAGGTTTGGTTTTGGGAAGGTCCTTCGCTGTGCTCAGGATGACCGCGGAGGTGGGGGACGAGGCTACTTGTAAAGGATCTTCCGGATGGTTTCCTCGGTCAACGCGTACTCCTCTGCCAGCGCCTGCGCGGGCGCTTGCAGGGAGTAGTACTTATACCGAATTTCATCATTCCGCTGGGCATAGTACTGCCTCGCGCCGGTGCCTGATCCCCACTGTTTTCGCCCCGTGCCCTGGGGAATGTAGAGCAGCTCGCCCTGCGCATACTTCTGCAATTCTTTCAGCAGCGCGTCCGGGAGCACATCGGACGCGTTTGTGTATTTCATCGGTCACTCAACTCCTAGTGACAGGATGCAAAAATCGTCTCGCCATACCGCGCATATTAGATGACGCAGACCATTAGTTATCCTGCAGGAAATCCTCGATCGTGGCATAGCTGCGCACTTTCTCGCCGTGGTCTTCAATGATCTGGATGATCTGACGCTCCATCTCCGTGGCCCTGTCGCTGATTTTCTGCAGATCGTGAGGGTCCCAACTGCCCATCACGTCAATCTGCGGCAGTCCAAACTCATCGCAAACGATGTCCAGCTCTTTTTGCATGCTGCAGGCGTCCACGAAGGCGGCGTCGGCATTGCCCATGCGGCTGTAGTAGCGCACGCGGCGGCAGGTCAGGCTCATTTCCTCGTACCACTGGGCGAGCTGATGGAAGTCGGTGTTGATGTCCGGCTTCAGGCCGTCCGGCTTGTGGGCGGCGATAAAGGCGCGGGTGACCTGGATGATCTCGTGGGCCAGGTCGCGCAGGGCGGGGATGTCCTCGGCGTCCATCACAGCCCGGTACAACTCGACGAACCGGTCGGGCAGCTCCGCAAGGCGCTGCAGATGGGGAATGGCGCCGTCGCGCAGTCCCGTCTGGCCATAGTAAGTGCCGTTGAGGGTATAGACGCAGTAGGACATGTGCCAGTGCACTAAACCTGCGGCGGTGCGCACGCGCTGAATCTGATCGTCAAACATCAAGGTGCGGTACTGGTCCATGCCCACATTCAGCCACTGTAGCGCCTTCTGATAGATGAATGTGCGGTCCTTCAGGTTTGTAAGCAGCTTTGTCCTGAGCGTCTCAAAGCGCTGTCGATCCTCGGGCGTGCGGCTGTACAGGATCTGGGCGTTGCCCAGGCACCAGGTGGACCCATCGTCCAGGTTCGCGGTGCGCTCCATGCGCGCCCAGTCGCGCGGATACAGGTCGTGCCCCACGCCGCCCAGGATGAAGTCCTGGCCCAGCTCGTTGCCGCGCTCGGTGCAGGGCACGAAATAGTCAAAGCACTCGCCGTGGCCGTCGCCGTCAACGGCATGGCCGGTGACGGCGACCAGCAGCGCGATGTCGTCTGGGTAGTCAGTCCTGATCTTGTCAATGGCCCATTGGGTCAAACGTTCGGTGATGGTCATGATCATGTGGCCCCCTTTGATGTTCATATTGTCTTGTGATCACATCGTCAGTATAGACGGTCTCGGCGCCGAGCGCCAGACCCAGTTTTATTATAAGTGATTCCGGGCATCATAACCGTTGAGGTGACGCGCCTGTGGACCATCCTTTCCGCTTCAACACCCGCAACCTGCGGATCACGCTGGCCCTGGCCGCGCTGGTCCTGGTCTGCGTTTTGTACGGGCGGCAGCTGCTGGGCGTGTGCTCAGTGCTGCTGACGGGGCTGGTGGTGGCGTTTATCCTGGAGCCGCTCACGGCGCTGCTCACTAAATGGCGGATCAAGTCGCGGGCGGCGGCGGTGGCGATGTCGTTCGCGCTGGTGATCGCGGGGCTGGCGGGGATCGTGCTGATCCTGCTGCCGCCGCTGATCGGGCAGATCAAGGAGCTGAGCCAGGTCATGTCGGGCACGGTGGTGCAGCTGAAATCGCTGCTGGAATCGCTGAACGACTTCCTGGCCCAGCGCCAGCTGCCGCTGATCGACCCATCACAGATCGACTGGACGTGGCTCACGACGGGCATCACGGGCATTTTATCGGGCACGACCGCGTTCGCGTCGGGGATGATCGGGCGGATCAGCCAGTTCGGGTTTTCGCTGATGCTGGCATTCTATTTTCTGCTGTACAAGGACAGCCTGCTGCTGTCGATGGAACTGTGCATTCCCATGGCGGGCCGGGCGACGGCGATGAAGATGTGCTCGAATGTGGTGCGCGAGCTGCGCCAGTACCTGAAGGGCCAGCTCACGATCGCGCTGATCGTGGGCGTGCTGGTGTCGGTGGGGCTGCTGCTGATCGGCGCGCCGTCGGCGGTGCTGATGGGGATGATCGTCGGGCTTTTTAATCTGATCCCCTATTTCGGGCCGCTGATCGGCGCGATTCCCGCCGTGCTGATGGCGCTGTCGAAGGGGCTTTACATGGCGCTGATGACGGTGGCGGTGGTGTTCGTGGTGCAGCAACTGGACGGCTTTCTGATCAGTCCGCGGGTCATGGGCGGGATCACGGGTCTGAGTCCGCCGCTGGTGTTGGTGGCGATCACGGTGGGCAGCGGCCTGTTCGGGATCGGCGGCATGTTCTTCGCGATTCCGGTGCTGTTGATTGTTAGAATTTGCCTAAGAGTGTGGTCGATGCGCGATGAAGCGGTTGTAAATCTGCCCGACTTGTAGTATAATAGTGTCCGTATGACTTACTACAGGGCATGAAGGGCGGTGGCGCTATGAACGGCAGACTTTCAGAGACCAGCAAGTTTAACCTCCCATCCGACTTATCAGGATCAGCGGAGGACATCATCCTGTCGGTCTACCAATCTCTGAAAGCCAAGGGCCACGACCCGATCATGCAGATCGTGGGCTACATCGTCTCCGGCGATCCGACGTACATCACCAGCTTCAACAACGCCAGGTCCCTGATCCGGCGGCTGGAGCGGGACGAGATCCTGGAGGAACTCGTGCGGTTCTACATCGAAAAGCACGAGCAGAAATAGCATGCAGCGGCGCGTGTTGGGCCTGGACGTGGGCGAGCGCCGCATCGGCGTGGCGGTGTCAGACCTGCTGGGCCTGACGGCCCAGGGCGTGGAGACGATTGATTCGCGGGGCGTTGAAAAGGACTTGGCGCGGGTCCGCGAGTTGGCGGTGGGCTACGACGTGGCCGCCATCGTGTGCGGGCTGCCGCGGAACATGGACGGGTCGGAAGGTTTCCAGGCGGAGCGGGTGCGCAAGTTCGCGGACCGGCTGGCCGAGGCCGGCTACCGCGTGATCTATCAGGACGAGCGGCTGACGACTGCGTCGGCGCGGAAAGTGCTGATCGAGGCCGATCTGTCGCGGGGCAAGCGCAAGGGCGTCATCGACAAGATGGCGGCGGGGCTGATCTTGCAGTCATTTCTCGACGGCGGCGGGCTGTCGAAGCTATAATTGGAGGGTTTTTCGATATGGACGGGTACATGGTGGACGAGAACAGCATCGTGGAGCTGGTGGACGAAGACGGCAAGCCGGTCAAGTTTGAGCACTTGATGACGCTGGATTTTGAGGGCAAGCAGTACGTGCTGCTGGCGCCGCTGGACGATATCGACGGGATCGGCGAGGACGAGGTGGTGATCCTGGAGATCCAGGACGGCGCGACGGAGGAAGACGACACGTACGTGGGCGTCGAGGACGAGGCGCTGCTGGAGCGGATCTTCGAGCGGTACCTGGAGATCGCCGAGGCGGACGAGGACGAGCTGGAGCAGGAAGAGGACGAGGAATAAGGCAAAGGGCGGGCGCAAAGACGCTCGCCCTTTATTGCTGCGATAAACCTCGGCGAAGCGACAATGGGGCGTTCAGAAGGGCTCAGCCCCTTTGGTAGGAGGTCTCGGAGGGCAGCGCCCTCTGAGCGTACCCTCCTCCCCGCGCGCGATCAGCATGAAGAAGGTCCTTCGCTGCGCTCAGGATGACGGGGCATGTAGACGACGAAAAGCATATAGCGCGCGGGGAGAGCGCCTTTCGCGCTGCGTCTGCGAAGCAGGCGCAGCGCGAAACAGCCCGTGGCCCACGTGAGCAAAGGAACGTCGCTCACGCGGCGGCGAGGGCAAGCCCCCGCCCTACGGGACGCACGAGTTCGACGAATCTTTGCTTGCATTTGGCGTTCTGACGTGCTATACTCCCAATCAAATACCGACCGCGATGAGGGAGAAGAGTACCGGGACATCAGGGCCCTACAGAGAAGCGCGCCACGGCTGAGAGCGCGCTGAGCACCAGACCCCGTGAAGTTCGCTCCGGAGCACCCGGCTGAAATGACAGTAGGCAGGGCGAAGTCGTCCCCCGTTACCGGGACGAGAGGGTTCGCGCAACGTGTTTGCGCCGACCGAATCTGGGTGGTACCGCGAGTTTGCCTCGCCCCTGCTGTGTGGGGGCGAGGCTTTTTCTCTTTCTAAAGCCCAACGAACCGAAAGGAGTCGACACGATCATGACCATGAAAGACCAGCTCCAGGCGATCCTGGAGCGGACCACGGAGGAGCTGCAGCAGACCGAAACCAGCGCCGGCATTGAGGCGCTGCGCGTGTGCGTGCTGGGGAAAAAGGGCGAGATCACAGGGCTGATGAAGGGCTTGGGCCAGCTGCCGCCCGAGGAGCGGCCCCAGGTCGGCGCGCTGGTGAACGCCACGCGGGACGCGCTGGAGGCCCAGTTCCAGGCGCACACCGCCAGCATCCAGCGCCGGGAGCGCGAGGCGCGGCTGCTCTCTGAGGACATCGACGTCACGCTGCCCGGCCAAGTGCGCGCGCGGGGCAGCCTGCACCCCATGTCGATCGTGTGGGAGGACATGATCTCGATTTTCACGTCCATGGGCTACGAGGTGGTGGAAGGGCCTGAGGTGGAAAAGGACCTGTACAACTTCGAGCTGCTGAACCTGCCCAAAAACCACCCGGCGCGGGACGCCCAGGACACGTTCTATGTGGACGACAACACCGTGCTGCGCACGCACACATCGCCCGTGCAGGCGCGGATCATGACCACGCGCAAGCCGCCGATCCGCATCATCTGCCCGGGCCGCGTGTACCGCGCGGACGAGCTGGACTCCACCCACTCGCCGGTGTTCCACCAGATCGAGGGCCTTGTCATCGACGAGCACATCACCATGGGCGACCTGAAGGGCACGCTGGACACATTCGCCAAGCGCCTGTACGGACCGGGCGTCACGACGCGGTTCAGGCCGTCGTTCTTCCCGTTCACCGAGCCGTCTGCGGAGGTGGACCTCACGTGCGCAAACTGCGGCGGCAAGGGCTGCAGGATGTGCAAGGGCACCGGCTGGATCGAGGTGCTAGGCTCTGGCATGGTCAACCCGAAGGTGCTGGAGATGTGCGGGATCGACTCGACCAAGTACAGCGGATTTGCGTTCGGCATCGGCGTGGAGCGGCTGACGATTTTGAAGTACCACGTGCCGGACATGCGGTATCTGTACGAGAACGATTTGCGGTTTTTGCAGCAGTTCAGGTGAGCGGCTGCGCCGCGGCAGATCGCGTCGCGGTTTTCTGTCGCGGCGTCTGGGTAGTGCGGTCATCCTTCAGCTGAGGCCTCAGGATGACCGCGAGGTGGGAGCCGGACGACGGAGATCAGTGCATTTGACATAAGGATTTGGAGGTACACCCCCATGAAAATCCCCATGAGTTGGCTCAATGAGTATGTGGAGACGCAATGCTCCGCTGAGGAATACGCCCGGCAGATGGTCATGGCCGGGAACGGCGTGGAGGGAATCGACGATCTCTCCCAGGCGTTCTCGGGTGTGGTGGTGGGCCGGGTGCTGAGCTGCGAAAACCTCGAAGGCTCGGACCACCTGCACGTGTGCGCGGTGGACGTCGGGTCTGGTGAGGCGCTGCAGATCGTGTGCGGCGCGCCGAATGTGGAGGCGGGCGCGTTGGTGCCCGTGGCGACCGACGGCGCGGTGCTGCCCGGCGGGCACAAGATCAAGCAGGGCAAGCTGCGCGGCGTGGAGTCCCAGGGCATGCTGTGCTCGGGTGCGGAGCTGGGCATCCCGGACGGGCTGTACCCGAACTGCGGCGACGAAGGGCTGCTGCTGTTCCTGGAGGACCACCCGCTGGGCCAGGACGTGCGCGAAATTTTCGGGCTGAACGACCAGGTGGTGGACTTCGAGGTGCTCGCCAACCGGCCCGACTGCCTGTCGGTCTGGGGCATGGGCCGCGAGTCCGCCGCGGTGCTGGACGAGCCGTTCTTCATGCCGATCATCGACGTGCGCGAAGACGGGACGGGCAGATTTTCTGACTACGCGAAGATCAGCGTCCACGACGACGAAAAGTGCCCGCGATACTGCGCCCGGGTGATCGCGGACGTGAAGATTGGCCCGTCCCCGGACTGGATGCGCCAGCGCCTGCACGCGGCGGGCGTGCGGCCCATCAACAACATCGTGGACATCACCAACTACGTGATGCTGGAGACCGGCCACCCGATGCACGCCTTCGACCTAAGCAAGGTGAAGGATCAGACGATCGTGGTGCGCCGCGCGAAAGCGGGCGAAAAGCTGACCACACTGGACGGCAAGCAGCACACATTGACGGAAGATATGCTGGTCATCGCCGACGCCCAGGACGCCACGGGTCTGGCGGGGATCATGGGCGGCGCGGAGTCGGAGATCGTGTCAGACACGCAGGCGGTGCTGTTCGAGTGCGCGACATTCGACCGCACGTCCATCCGGCTGACTTCCCGCGCGCTGGGCATCCGCACCGAGTCCTCGGGCCGTTTCGAGCGCGGCGTGTGCGTGGAATCGACCATGGAGGCGCTGGATCGGGCGTGCATGCTGGTGAACGACCTGGAGTGCGGAAAAGTGGTGCCGGGCGCGTTCGATCACTATCCGAATCCGTCTGAGCAGAAAATCGTGGACGCCAGCGTGTCGCGGATCAACGCGCGCATCTCCACAAACCTGAGCGGCGAGGCGATGGAGGACATCCTGCTGCGGCTGGGCCTGGACGTGACGCTGGACGGCGACGAGCTGAGCTGCATGATCCCCGACTGGCGCGGCGACATCACGCAGGAGGCAGACCTGTCGGAGGAAGTGCTGCGGCTGTACGGCTACGACCACATCCCGTCGACGCTGCCGGTGGGCGGCCTGATGGCCGGCTTCCGCTCGGAGGCGCAGCTGCTGCAGGACAAGATCAAGCAGGCGCTGGTGGGGATGGGCTTCTATGAGGCGATGAACTTCTCGTTCGTGAGCCGCAAATGGGCGGAATCGCTGGGCCTGCCGGCGGGCGACTGGCGGTTGGCCCCGGTGGAGATCCGCAACCCGCTGGGCGAGGACACATCGGTCATGCGCACATCGCTGGTGCCTTCGATGCTGACGTCGCTGTCCACAAACATCAACCGCAGCAACGCCGAGGGCAAGCTGTTCGAGCTGGCCAGCGCGTTCAAGAGGACCGCCGATGGCGAGCTGCCGGAGGAGCCGAAAATGCTGTGCCTTGGGATGTACGGCGCGGGCGTGGATTTCTATGCGCTGAAGGACGCCGTGACCTGCCTGCTGCAGGCGCTGGGCGTGGTGATCGCCGTGGAAAAGGGCGGCGATCCGTTCCTGCATCCGGGCCGCAAGGCGGTCGTGATGTGCGGGGACGCGGCGCTGGGGCAGATCGGCGAGGGGCATCCGGACGTGTGCGAGCGGTTCGGGATCGAGAATGTGCGGGTCTATCTGGCGGAGCTTTCGCTGGACGCGATTGCCGGGTGCGTGAAGCCGCAACCGGAGGTCGTGCCGCTGCCGAAGTTCCCGGCGGTGGGCCGCGACATCGCGCTGGTGATGGACGAGGCGGTCGGTGTGGGGCCGGTGATGGAGACGATCCGGAAGAGCGCGGCGAAGCTGCTGGAGGACGTGCGGATGTTCGACATCTATCGGGGCGTGCAGCTGGGCGAGGGCAAGAAGAGTGTGGCGTTCGCGCTGACGTTCAGGGCGGCGGACCGGACGCTGACGGAGGATGAGATCGCGGCCGCGATGACAAAGGTGCTAAAGGCGTGTGAGGTGGAACACAGCGCGGCAATTCGTTCATAGGTAGCGATAGAAAACCGCGAAGCGCCCAGGGAGTCCAGAGGGATTTAATCCCTCTGGCAGGAGGTCTCGGAGGGCAGCGCCCTCTGAGCACAGCAGCAGAAAAGAGGACGGAAGGCAAGCGTGCCAACCGTCCTTTTTCTCACCCGTGCGCACAAGGCACCGCCCCCAATCGAGAAGACAATCGAAAACGCACCTCAAAGAAGCTGAATAAACGAGAGATCAAAGTAAAAAATAGAGAGTGCTTTGCCTACACGCAGGATAAGGCAACGCTGGAGAGCGACCAGAGCGGCGTGTG
>JAVBUD010000116.1:0-3834 GCA_031555755.1 Eubacteriales bacterium
TCAGACTACCGGTTCGAGGTCATCGCCTTGATGCTGCACGGCGAGCACCTGGAAAAGGAGTACGGCGTCGGCTTCCACACCCTCTCCGTACCGCGCATCCAAGCGGCCGACGGCGCGGACGCCTCGGTCGCCAAGCACATCCTGTCGGACGATGAATTTTTGAAGCTGGTGGCCGTGCTGCGGCTGGCAGTACCGTACACAGGCATGATCATCTCCACGCGGGAATCGCCGGAGATGCGCAAAAAACTGATCGGCATCGGCATCTCGCAGGTGTCGGGCGGGTCCACGGTGGAGGTGGGCGGATACACCCGGAAGGAAGAAAAGTCGGCTCAGTTCGAGGTCTCGGACAACCGCACCGCCTCGGAGGTCATTGAGTGGCTGATGGACGAGGGCGTGGTGCCCAGCTTCTGCACGGCGTGCTACCGCAAGGGCCGCACGGGCGACCGGTTCATGAGCCTGGCCAAGTCGGGCAACATCAAGAACGTGTGCCTGCCGAACGCGCTGATGACGCTGGTGGAGTACGCGGAGGATTACGGGCGCGAGGCGTTCCGGGAAAAGGCTGCACGGCTGGTGGAGATGCATCTGCCGAACATCGCGAGTGAGGCGATGCGGGCGCGGACGCGGGAGAATGTGGAGAGGATTCGGCGGGGGGAGCGGGATCTGTATGTCTGAGTGGGTTGAACGGATCAGGTCGGCGGAGGCGGAGATGGAAGGCTGGATCGGTGGCCTCTCCTCTCCCCTCGTTCTCGCCGCCGACGCCGCCCGACGCCCCCACTACAGCCACGCCGTCTTCTTCCGCGGCCTGGTCGAATTCACGAACCACTGCGCCCGCGGCTGCCTCTACTGCGGCCTGCGCGCGCCGAATGCAGCCGTTCACCGCTATCGCATGTCTTCCGAGGCCGTCCTCGACTGCGTGCGCGGCGGCTATGCGCGCGGCTTCCGCTCCTTCGTGCTGCAGGGCGGCGAGGACGCCTATGATCGGGGTGCGCGCATGGTTGACCTGGTCGCGCGGATCAAGTCCGCCTTCCCAGACGCCGCGCTGACCCTGTCCATCGGCGAGCTGCCAGCATCGCTGTACCGCGCACTGCGCGACGCCGGCGCAGACCGCTATCTGCTGCGCCACGAGACTGCCGACGCGGACCACTACGCCCGGCTCCACCCCACTGGCATGACCCTCGCCGCCCGGAAATCCTGCCTGTTTACCCTCAAGGACCTGGGCTACGCCGTCGGCGCGGGGTTCATGGTGGGCAGTCCCGGCCAGACCTACCAGACGCTGGCGCAGGACCTGGCTTTTCTCGGCGAGCTGCAGCCGGACATGGTGGGCATCGGCCCGTTCCTGCCTCAATTCGACACGCCCTTCGCCGATCAGCCGCCGGGTTCGCTGGCGCTGTCGCTGGCGATGGTGGCGCTGGTGCGGCTGCTGCTGCCGAAGGCGACGCTGCCCGCCACCACGGCGCTGGGCGCGCTGGTCCCCGGCGGTCGCGAGCTGGCGCTGCACTGCGGCGCGAACGTGGTCATGCCGAACCTGACGCCTGCCTGTTACAGGGCGGACTACGCGCTGTACGACGGCAAGACCGGCGTGGACAGCGACCTGGAAAAGATGGTGCGGTCCATCGAGGCCGCCGGATTCACACCGGATTTTGGCCGGGGTGATCCCATCAACATGATCACCCCCAAAACCCGGTCATCCTGAGCGCAGCGAAGGATGACGGGGTTTACTTGAGTACCTTGTGTTTTTTTCTAGGGCAACACCGCACAGGTAGCGGATGTGATGATGGGATGATTTTTCGTCCAGGTGGTCCTGCAAAAACCGCAGGACTAGCAGCGCTAATTCAAGTGTTTTTGCAGGACTGCCTGGGCTTTACCCGAGCGCCGGGCGGAATTTCAGCACCGCACGGTGCGTCAGGGGAAAAGCAGCCCGTCAGCGCGTTCGCTGCTTGTGCGGTGTTGCCCTAGTTCAACCAACAAAGGAGGCCATCACGATGAACAGCACCCCCTCGTCCCTCCGCACCCGCATCGCCCTATTCGGCCGCGCGAATGCGGGCAAATCCAGCCTGATCAACGCCCTCACGGACCAGTCGGTCGCCCTGGTGTCCGACCAACCCGGCACCACCACCGATCCCGTGACGAAGGCCATGGAACTGCTGCCACTGGGGCCTGTGACGCTGATCGACACGGCGGGCCTGGACGACAACACGCCCCTCGGGCATCTGCGGATCGAGCGCGCCCTAAAGGAGTTGCCCGCCGCGGACATCGTGCTGCTGGTCTGCGACGCCTGTCAGCCACCGTCGGCCTGCGAGCGGGCTTTTCTGGACCGCGCCAAGGAAAAGCCGCTGGTCATCGCCGCCAACAAGTCGGACCTGGGTGATGGCGCGCTGACGCAGTGGGCGGCGCTGGCCACTGACGCAGGCGCACGGTTCATCGCAGTCAGCGCCCGGGCCAGGAGCGGCATCCACACGCTGAAAGAACTGCTGGCCTCCATGAAGCCCGACACCCCCGCCCGCGTTCTCGTGCGCGACCTCGTGCCCGCCGGGGCCGCGTGCGTGCTGGTTGTGCCCATCGACAGCGGTGCGCCGAAAGGGCGGCTGATCCTGCCTCAGCAGCAGGTGATCCGCGAACTGCTGGAGGGTGGCTGCGTGCCGGTGGTGTGCCGGGACGCGGATTATCCGGGCGCACTGGCCATGCTGCGCCAGATGCCCGCGCTGGTGGTGACGGACTCACAGGTGTTCGGTGCGGTGGCGAAAATGACGCCCTGCGAAGTACCGCTGACCTCATTTTCGATGCTGTTCGCCCGGTACAAGGGCGAGCTGGACGCGCTGGTGGCGGGCTTCGAGGCAGTAAAAGGACTGCGGGACGGCGACAAGGTGTTGATCTGCGAGGGCTGCACCCACCACCGCCAGTGCGAGGACATCGGCACCATAAAAATCCCCGGCTGGCTCTCAGCGCACACCGGGGCACGGATCGAGTATGCGTTCGCCAGCGGCGCCGATTTTCCGCAGGACCTACAGGGCGTCAAGCTGATCGTGCACTGCGGCGGCTGCATGCTGACGGCAGGCCAGATGAAGGATCGAATAGACAGCGCGAGCCGGGCCGAGTTGCCGATGGTGAACTACGGAGTGCTGATCGCAGGCATAAACGGGATCTTGGCGCGGTGCTTGAAAGCGTTCAAGATCGATATCGTTAGCGAAACATATCCCGCCCAGCATCAATAAGCAGGGTTTTATTGGGGTCGGTCGGGGAGACGCGGGCGGTGAAATACGCCTGAATGCCGTCGCAGATCGCCTGCTCGATCTTAACCTTGTAGTCCTTTTGCCGGGCGGGCCGCTCCACCACGGTCTGAATCATGTCCTGCATCTGTTCATTGGTGGGCAACCGTTCGGACAGCATATCCAGCAGCCCAAATCCGCGTGTAGCGGCGAACGCCGTGCCGATTAAGACGATCGCCAGCACACAGGCGATGAGCAATCCTCTCGCGCTTGTTCTTCTCATTTTCTGTTCCTCTCTATTCATCTGTCCCGTTTCCAGCGCATGCAATGTCGTCTTCATGCGTCGATGGAACCCAGCGGGCGTCTCCCGAAAGATATCGGGCATCCTCTGTTCACGCATGATTCGCCACCTCCAACCTCTGCCTGAGCTGTTTGCGACCCTGGGAAAGCCGCCACTTCACCGTTCCGCCGGAAATCCGCATCATCGCAGCGATCTCCGAGACTTCGTAGCCCTCGATGTAGAACAACACCACAGGCAGCCGGTACTTCAGATCCAGCGCAAAGACTTCGCGCCACAGGTCAGGTTCGGGGGAGCCCTGCGCGGCGAGCTGATCGTCCAGTGGCGCAT
>JAVBUD010000127.1:0-26469 GCA_031555755.1 Eubacteriales bacterium
ACAACCCCCCCCCCAACCACACCCCCACCCACACCCGGGGGCGCGGGGTTTCTTACCCCCCCCCCCCGGGAGTGCTCGGAGGGCAGCGCCCTCCGAGCACTATACCGCGTTGTTCAGCTGGCTGTTCCACATGGTTGCATACTGCCCGCCCAGCGCCAGCAGTTGCTCGTGGGTGCCCTGCTCGGCAATGGTGCCGTCGGCGATGACCAGGATGCGGTCGGCGCCGGCGATGGTGGAGAGGCGGTGGGCGATGAGGAAAGTGGTGCGGCCCGCCATCAGCGCCAGCATCGCCCTTTGAATGCGCAGCTCAGTGCGGGTGTCGACATTGCTGGTGGCCTCGTCGAGGATCAAAATGGGCTCATCGGCCAGGATGGCGCGGGCGATGGCCAAGAGCTGGCGCTGGCCGGAGCTCAGGTTCTGGCCGGACTCGGTGAGATCGGTGTCGTAGCCCTTGGGCAGGCGCAGGATAAAGTCATGGGCGCTGGCCCGCTTTGCCGCGTCCTCCACCTGGGTGTCGGTTGCGTCTGGGTTGCCGTATCGGATGTTGTCGCGGATGGTGCCGGTGAACAGATAGGTGTCCTGCAGCACGATGCCGAAGGCGCCGCGCAGGCTGCTGCGGGTGTAGTGGCGAATGTCGGTGCCGTCGATCTTGATGGCGCCGCCGGAGACCTCATAGAAGCGGGCGAGCAGGTTCACGATGGTGGTTTTCCCCGACCCGGTCTGGCCGACGAGCGCCAGCGACGTGCCGTGGGGCACCTTGAACGTGATGTCCTTGAGCACCATCACGTCCGGGCGATAGCCGAACCGCACGTGCTCAAACTCCACATCGCCCTTCATATTGACCAGCTCCACGGCGTCCTCCGCGTCCGGCTGCTCCTCGGCGGCGTCGAAGATTTCAAACACGCGCTCCGCGCCCGCCACGGCAGTTTGCAGGGTGTTGTATATGTTGGCGACGTCGTTTAGCGGGCGGATGAACTGCTTGGAGTAGCTCACGAAGGTCGCGATCACACCCACGGACACCATGCCGCGCACGGCCAGCTCCGAGCCGAGTCCGCCCACGAGCACCATGGACAGGTTGTTGATCACGTTCATCAGCGGCATCAGAAAACCGGACCAGATCAGCGCCATGAGGCTGGATTTGTAGTAGCGGTTGTTCAGCTCTGTGAACTCGGCGGTCACCTCGTCCTCGCGGTTGAAGCCGTGCACCACGCTGAGGCCGGTGATGCTCTCCTCCAGCTGCGCGGTCAGCGCGCCAAGGTTCGCTTGCTGCCTGGAAAAGAGCGGGCCAGTCCGCTTGGTGATGGTTCTCGTCAGCAGCAGCGCCAGGCAGGACGGGATCACCATCGCGGCGGTCATCAGCGGACTGAGCAGGATCATCATGACCAGCGAGCCGACCAGCGACACGCACAGGCTCATCAGTTGGCTGGCCGAGGACGAGATGGTGCTGGAGATGTTGTCGATGTCGTTGGTGAGGCGCGACATCAGGTCGCCGGCCTGCCGCGCGTCAAAGAACGACACGGGCAGACGCTGAAAATGATCGAACAGCGCCTTGCGCAGCAGCCGCACGGTGCGTTGGGCGATGCCCGCCATGACGAACGACTGCAGGAACGAGCCGACGCCGTCCGCGCAGTAGGCGATGGCGAGCACGGCGACGAGGGTCCACAGCTGGGCGAGGCCGCGCACAGCCACAAACCCCAGCGCGTCCACGGCCTTTCCGATCAGATAGGGCGCCAGCAGCGCGACGCCCGCCGAGACCAGCACCAGCGCGAACACGCTGACCAGATGCAGCCGCTCATGCCGGAAATAGGCCCACAGCCTGAGCAGGGTGCCCTTCATGTTGCGGGGCTTCACCACCGGCTGGCCGTGCCCGCCGGGCCGCCCGCGCAGGTTGATGGCGGGCGGCACATAGCCGCCCTGATCCTTGCGATGGTCAGCCAACGCGAGCCACCTCCTTGCCGATCTGAGACACGTAGATGTCGCGGTAGACCTCGCAGCGCTCCATCAGCTCATCGTGCCTGCCCTGGCCCACCAGGCGGCCCTGGTCCAGCACCAGGATCCGGTCCGCGCCCATGATGGACGTGATGCGCTGGGAGATCATGATGGTGATCATCCCGCCAGGCAGCTCGCGCAGTTCCTTTCGGATGGCGGCCTCTGTGGTCACGTCCAGCGCGGACGTGCAGTCGTCCAGGATCAGCGCGTCTGGGGCCTTGATGAGGGCGCGGGCGATGGAGATGCGCTGTTTCTGGCCGCCCGACAGGTTCACGCCGCGCTGGCCCAGCGGCGCCCTCAGGCCCTCGGGCAGTGCCGCGACGAAGTCATGGGCCTGCGCCTTTTTGAGCGCGTCCCACAGTTCATCCTCGGTGGCGTCCTGCTTGCCCCAGCGCAGGTTGGACTCGATCGTCCCGGAAAACAGCAGGTTCACCTGCGGCACGATGGCGATGCGGTCCCGCAGCCTGCGGATGTCAAGCTCCCGGATGTTCACGCCGTCGACGCTGATTGAGCCGTCGCTCACATCATAAAATCGCGGGATCAGGTTGATCAATGTGGACTTGCCGCTGCCGGTGGAGCCGATGATACCCAGCGTCTCGCCGCGCCTCACGGAAAAGTCGATGTCCGTCAGCGCGGGCGCGGATGTGCCTTCGTAGGTGAATGACACGTGATCGAAGCGGATGCCGTTTTGGATGGCGTCGAGCGGCTTGTCTCCGCTGAGGTCCATGCCCTCGTCCTCGGTCAGCACCGCCTCCATGCGCCGCCCGCTGACCAGCGCGCGCACGAGCTGGTTGAAGATGTTGGAAAACATGCCCAGGCTGTGCATGATCTGCGCCATGTAGTTGATGAACGCGATGACCTTGCCCTGGTCCTCGTTGTAGAAGCCGCCCAGCATGATCACCGCCGCGATGCCCAGGTTCATGACCAGCGAGATGGCCGGTCCGAAAAAGGACGTGACGCGCATGGCGGACTGGCTGGCGGTGGTGAGCTCGTCATTGGATTTGGAAAACCGCCCGTCCTCATAGGCGAATCGGTTGAACGCCTTCACGACGCGCACGCCGCTGAGGTACTCGCGCACATTGGCGTTGAGCTTGTCCAGGAAGGCCTGCACGCGATAAAAATAGGGGTAGCCGACCTTGATCGACGCGAACACGATCAGCGCGCAGACGGGCACGATGATGTACAGCGCCATCGCCATCCGCTGGGACAGCTGGGCGGCCATGATGATGCCGCCGACGCACAGGATCGGCGCCTTCAGGAAAAAGCGCATCATGCCGTTGATGAAGTTCTGGACCTGCGTGGCGTCGTTGGTGGCGCGGGTGACCAGGGACGCGCGCTCAAAGCCGTCGACCTTGCTGAGGGAGAGCCGCTGGATCTTCTGATACAGCGCCAGCCGCACGTCCCGGCCGAACCGCTGCGAGACATTCGACGACAGCGTGGCCCGCGTGATCGCGAACAGCATGCCCAGCGCGGTCACGCTCAGCATGCGCACCGCATAGTGCAGTACCAGCGCGGTGTCCCGGGCGGCGACGCCCTGGTCGATCATCTGCGCCAGCAGCGTGGGCTGGGTGAGGTCGCAGAGCGATTCGCAGGCCAGCGCCGCCACCGAGAGCAGCGCAACGGGCCAGTAGCGCAGGAAGTAGGAAAAGGTCTTCTTCATGGCGGGCAAGGCCCTCCTTCGGGTGGTTGGGGTGTATGGATCTATTATACTACATGGCGTCAAGGGGGCGGGGACAAGTGAATACGTTTCCCCCACCAACCACTTCATGAAATTAACCGACTCTTGACGATTGTGGAAAAATCAAGTACAATTGAGACAATGACACTTACGCGGAGGCGCAACGAATGATACGGATTGCGATCTGTGACGATGACATCAGCTCACTGGAGCTGACGCATCACCAGGTGACGGAATACCTTTCCGAACGGGCCCCGGAAGAAGAACTGCTGATCCGGCGCTTCCATTCGCCGTACGATTTGCTGGAATGCCTGGAAAACCCGAACCTGTGCTTCAATGTGTACATCATGGACATCATCATGCCCATGTACACGGGCATCGAGCTGGGCCGGATCATCCGCCGGAATGACGAGTACGCGGTGATCATCTACACCACTGGCTCCGGTGAGCACGCCCTCGACGCGGCGGACACCTCGCCGCTCGCGTACATCGTCAAGCCAATCGAACTGAAAAAACTGCACGAGACGCTGGACGCCGCACTGCGCCGGATTGGGCAGACGACCACGCGCAATGTGCTGATCAAGCGCAAGGATGGCCTGGCGAACATCGGGCTGCACCAGATCGAATATGTGGAGTACCGGGATCACACACTGATCTTCCAGCTCGTGGATGGCCGCACGATCCCCAGCCGCGTGATCCAGGAATCGTTCAGCTGGGTCGTGGAAAACACGCTGAACGATCCGCGCTTCCTCAAGCCCCACGCCAGCTACGCCATCAACATGGACCATGTGGCGGGCATGAGCAGCACTGAGTTCCAGATGTCCACCGGCATGAAAATCCCGATCAGCAAGCGGGTGTACACCCAGGTCAAACAGGCGTTTATCGACTACATGGTGGAGAAGAACGGCGCGATTGTGATCTGATCCATGGCGACGAATCCTCAGTCAATGCTTTGGCTGGGGATTCGTTCCGTTCATGCGCCTGGGAACGCCTGCCAATCCCGGTGCGTCTAATCTGCATCTGGGCATATACTGGAAATGGCGACGACGATAGAGGGGGTTTTCTCCATGCGGAAATGGATCGGGATAGCGCTGTGTGTGGCGATGCTGGCGGGGCTTTTCCCCGCGCATGCGGACGACGTCGAGCTGGAGCCTGTGACACCGGTGGTCCTGGAGGAGCCAGTGGAACCGGTGGAGCCGGTCCCTGTCGATGAGCCGGAGGAGACGGAGGAGCCCACGCCCGAGCCGACGCAGAAGCCCGCGCCGTCTATTGAGCTGGAGCCCACGGTGAAAGCCAAGGCGAAGTCCATCGACCCCGAAAAGCTGGAGGTGGACGACCTGCAGGCAGGCACGCTGCAGGACCGGCTCGATGAGGCGGGCATCACGAATGAGCTGCTGGACCTGGTCCAGCAACTGACCATCGAGTCGGGCGCGCTAAACGACCGCGATTTCAAGTGCATCCGCCGGATGAGCGACCTCAGGATACTCACAATGCGGGACGCGTCCGTGGAAAATGATGCGCTGCCGGAAGAGGCGCTGATGGACCTGTCCGAACTGCGCGAGGTGTACCTGCCGGTGCCCGGCAAGAAGGAGACCGACCGCTCTCGCATCACGTCCATCGGCGCGCGCGCGCTTTCGGGCTGCGCCAAGCTCAACACCCTGTCCGGCGTGGCCGAGATCGAAAGCGTGGGCGATGAGGCGCTCTCCGGCTGCGCCAAGCTCACCAAGCTCAAGATGGTCAGCCTGGGCAGGATCGGCGACGGCGCGTTTTCCGGTTGCACCAAGTTGTCCGAGTTCGACTTTTCCCAGGTGTACGCCGTGGGCGCGTCGGCCTTTTCGGGCTGCACGGCGCTGAAAGCCGCCTCACTCGGTAAGGTCGATGAGGTCGGCGCGTCCGCGTTCCGGGACTGTACGGCGCTCACAAACCTCAAGGTCGGCAGCGGCGCGGTCATCGGCGATGGCGCGTTTTCCGGCTGCTCGAAGCTGTCCGACGCCTCGCTCGGCAAGGCATCGTCCATTGGCGCGTACGCGTTTGAGGGCTGCAAGCATTTGACCAGCATCTCGCTCAGTCAATGCGCGGACCTGGGCCAAGGCGCGTTCTCCGGCTGCCGCAGGCTGGAAAAGGTGGAGTGGCCGAAATCTTTCGTCAGCGCCGGACCCGATAGCTTCGACGGCTGCGCCATCGACTTCTCAAAGGGATTCCCCAAGGGATTGGACGCCGATGCGTCCGGCCGGCAGCGCCCTCGCGTGTATTTCTCGCTCAGTGAAAAATCGGGCACAGTCTACGTGGGCGAGGACTGGGACGCGCCCGCCACCTACCTGCGCACACGGCGCGGCACGTCCTTCAAATCGATCATCGGCGACGATTGGGTGGATGCCAATGTGGAGCTGCCGAAAATCACGCGAAAGCCCAAGACGGTCTACACCGACGAGGCGGGCGAACAGACCATCCGGTACACCCTTCCCGAGGACACCTTCGCCAACGACCATGAGATCTGCTACACGCTGTACGTGGTCGAGGAGGAACCTGACCCGACACCATCGCCCACGCCGTCGCCCACACCCACGCCGCGCCTCACGCCGCCGCCCATCGAAGCCCAGGACGACGTCATATGGGCCACCTTGCCGGGCCTGACGTTGACGGAGATGGAGCTGACCCTTGATCGCCAGGTGTTCGATCCGGCGCTGAGGAGCGAGGTCGCGGACTACGCGTCGCAGATGGTGTACCCGATCGACCTGACGGCAGTCAGCGCCGAGGCGCAGACCCGCATCCCGCTCATCTCCCGGGGCTATCAGTTGGGCGAGCTGGTCATCACCCGCAGCGTCGACGACCCGGAGACGCCTGATTTCGAAGAGGAAGCCGGCCTGACGTTCAGCCTGGAGCCTGCGGAAAGCGCGGCGCTGTTCGAGGCCACGCTGCAGATCGCGGTCCTCCCCGAACAACTCGATCCCTGCCTGGCCCAGCGCCCCGAAGAAGCGCTGCCCGACGAGGACCAAGAGGATGCCATCCCGCTGTCCATCGACGAGGACGACGACGCGCCTGAGCACTGCTTTTACCCGCTGGACGCGCTGCTGGACGTGAACGGCCAGGTGCTGTTGTATGTGAACGCAGCAGTCGAGTACCAGCCGGAAGAGATGCCCGTGTACGTCATGCCGCTGGAACAGCGAGCAGCCCTGACCGAACAGATGCAGACGTGGATCATCCCGTCCGAAGAGGACGCAAACACCAAAGTTGAATAGCACCGCCTCCTGCCACCCTGCGCCGTCACCCCGCGCCGTCACATCGCGCCTCCCCTCGCCGTCATCCCGAGCCTCCCCTCGCCGTCATCCTGAGGCCGCAGCTGAAGGATCTTCTTCAAACTTTCACAACTCGGTTTGAAAAAGGTCCTTCGCTCACGCTCAGGATGACGTTTTTGCGCGTGCATTCGAACACTTTTTAACTTGAGTCCCGCGAATTTATAAGCCCGTTCTCGCAAACACTTCCTTATATTAATCAGTCCAATTTCAATTTGGTTCGATCTTCCGGGCCACATTTCCAAGTGTAGTTTGTCGCTCGCGGGCTACAATAGGTTCAGACTTGTTCGGGAGGTGAAAAAGCAGATGAGCAGCAGGAACAGAGTCAACGTGCCGGAGAGCCGCACCGCGCTGGATAACATGAAGTTTGAAGTCGCGCAGCAGCTGGGTGTCAACCTGAAGCAGGGATACAACGGCAACCTGACCTCGCGGGAGAACGGCTATGTTGGCGGCTACATGGTCAAGAAAATGATCGAAGACTATGAGAACAGCCACAAGTAAACCGGAACTTCGGTAACCACCTCTGGGTTCATCTCCGCGCGGCCCGAACGGGAAGACGCCGGACGGCGCGGGGACGGACAAATCTCAAACCAAAATGAACATTTCAAATTAAAGGAGATCGAAAACAATGGCGAACAATACCAGCAACCGCATCAACGTCCCCGAGGCCAAGCAGGCCATGTACAACATGAAGCACGAAATCGCCACTGAGCTCGGGATCAACCTGAAGCAGGGCTACAACGGCGACCTGACCTCCCGTGACGCCGGTTCCATCGGCGGCGGCATGGTCAAGAAGATGATCGAGGCGCAGGAGCGCCAGATGTCCGGCCGCTGAGGCGAGGGAATGACGGGATCGTCGCCAGGGATGATGGGCAGGGATAACGAGTTAAAATAAACCCCGGTCATCCTGAGCAAAGCGAAGGACCTTCCGCAAAATCGTGAGGAAGGTCCTTCGCTTGCGCTCAGCATGACGGGTAAGTACCGAATGTCCCTCCCGCTGTTAACGTAAGGAAAATTTGTCAAACGAGCCGGAAAAGGGTTGACAGGACGGGGATTATCAGGTATTATATCACATGTCGCTTTGTGAAATGCGGCGCGGTGCGGAACGTGCGGGAGCATAGCTCAGTTGGTCAGAGCACCTGCTTTACACGCAGGGGGTCACAGGTTCGAGCCCTGTTGTTCCCACCAAAATGGTCATCGTGGTCCGGTAGTTCAGTTGGTTAGAATGCCAGCCTGTCACGCTGGAGGTCGAGGGTTCGAGCCCCTTCCGGATCGCCATTTGCCTCGGTAGCTCAGTTGGTAGAGCAGTAGACTGAAAATCTACGTGTCGGTGGTTCAAGTCCGCCCCGAGGCACCATTATCCCCAAGTCCCCAGCCGGTGGGGCACAGCAGTTCTTGAAGCAAGTCGCATCGTGGCAACCCCGCGAAGCGATCTGCCTCAAGCGCAGCTTGCGGTAGTAGCTCAGTTGGTAGAGCGCCACCTTGCCAAGGTGGAGGTCGCGAGTCCGAGTCTCGTCTACCGCTCCATTTGTTACATAAGACTGGGTGTGAGCCCTCAAAGGTTCGACACCCGTTCTTTGTAAATATCGCAGTCAGCAGCGGTCGATCACCGCAAAGCAAACTGCAGCCGGGCGTGATAGCCAAGCGGTAAGGCAAAGGTCTGCAAAACCTTTATTCACCGGTTCAAATCCGGTTCACGCCTCCAACGAAAAGCCCTGAGATTGCGACGGTCTCAGGGCTTTTTTTGCCTTGTATAGGCGGTTGTGCGGGCGGTGGGCGGGCGCTGAGCGCGTATTGGGGTTGAACGTCATAGTATAGGATGTGCGGTTGGCGGGGATTTTTGGTGTGGCTGGCCGCGCGGTGGAGTTTTATTGCTGAGCGCTGGGGCGCTCGTTGACATAGGGCGCTGAGGGCGCTCTTTTTATGTGGAAAGATGGGAGATGAAATTGTGATCACATCGAAACAACTGGTTGATTATGCCCAAAACTTGCTCAAGAACAAGGCGGCATACTGGTACGGCACGTTTGGGCAGGTGGCCAGCACGAGCCTGTACAACAGCAAGAAAGCGCAGTATCCCGGTCACTATACGGCGGCCCGCGCGTCCGGCTACAGGGCGGACATCGCGGCGAAGAAGACGGTTGTGGACTGCATTGGGGTGATGAAGGGCGCGGCCTGGACGGACGGCGGTCAGTATGCGCCGAAGTACGCAACGAATGGCTGTCCGGACAAGAGCGCCGACAGCATGTTCAAGTGGTGCAAGAGCGAAGGGATGGAGCAGGGGAAGATGGCCGCGCTGCCGGAGGTGCCCGGCCTGTTCCTGCACTTGGCCGGCCACGCGGCCGTGTATATCGGCGACGGCTGGGCCATCGAGGCTAAGGGCTACTCGGACGACGTATTGAAGTCGAAGGTCGCTGGGCGCGGCTGGACGGGCTGGACCTATCTGCCGTTTGTGGACTACGAAGACGGCGGCGATCATCCGGAACCGGAGCATGAGTTCGGCACGCGGACGCTGCAAATGGGCGACGAGGGCGAGGATGTAGCGCAGCTGCAGGCTTTCCTGATCGGCGCGGGCTACGACTGCGGCGACCACGGCGACGGCGGCGTGGACGGCGAATTTGGCAAGGATACGCAATCCGCGCTGATCGCTTGGCAGTACGACAATGGGTTACCGGAGACAGGCGTGTGCGACGAGGACGACTTCGCGGCCATCGAAGCGGCCACCAACCCGGACCCGGACGACGATCCCGACGACGGCGACGACGAGCCGGAGGTGCAGCGCTATGTCACGGTGACGAGCGGCAACACCGTGAACATCCGCAGCGCGCCCTCAACCAGCGGCGCGAAGCTCGGCATCGCGTACCTGGGCGACTCGTTTGAATATGCCGGCGAGACGTCCGACAATGGCTGGTACGAGATTCTGTACAACGGCAGCGACGCCTGGATCACCGGCCAGTACACTACGCTGGCCGACGAGCCGGTGCCGGTGCCGGATCCTGATCCCGATGACGGCGACGCGATAATCGTGGACCTGAGCCAGCACAACGGCATGCGCAACTCAAAGAACGACTGGTCGAAGATCGCCAAAAATGTCGACCTGCTGATCCTGCGCTGCGGCGTGACGCGCACGGAGACCGCGCCCATCGGCATCGGCAAGGACGACGATTATGCGTATATCGCAAAGAAATGCGCCGAGTTCGGCATTCCGTTCGGCGTGTACTATTATGGCAAGGTCAAGACCGCGGCGGAGGCCCGCAAGGAGGCCGACAAGGCGTGGGACGTGGCCAGCCCCTATGACCCGCTGTTTTACTGCTACGACGTGGAGGAAGGCCGCCTGACCGACAAGTGCATCATTGCCTGGGCTGACCAGATCAGGGCGCGCGGCGCGACGAAGGTGGGCATGTATATCGGCCACAATTATTACCAGGCCCACAAGGCGACCGTGAAGGCGTTCGACTTCATCTGGATTCCCCGGTACGGCAAGAACACGGGCAAGTATGACCCGAAGTATCAGCCCGTCTATCCGTGTGACCTCCACCAGTACACCAGCAAGGGCAAGGTGGACGGCATTGCGGACGGCACGGTGGACTTGAATCGACTGACCGGGACGAAGCCGCTGAGCTGGTTTTTGGCGAGGTGATGGGGGATTGATGATCAGCGCGGCAAGCTCGGCCATGCACGAATGAAGAAAGGATTGTAGCGGGTAGCGATTCATTGCACAACCGCGCAAACGCCGTCATCCTGAGCACCAGCGAAGGACCTTCCTCAAGATGACCGGAGCTTCGTTGGAGGAAGGTCCTTCGCTGGCGCTCAGGATGACGGTGTTTTCGGGCGCATCGTCGTCGTGCCTCGGTGATCGCTGTAGGGAACGCCCTCTGGGGCGTTCTGGGCCCTGTGCGCGCAGGCGCGCGGAACGGCACGGTGGGCGTTCCCTACGGCGAGGTGTGCCTCGGTTATAGCGTCAGCGTCAGCCGATTGACCCCTTCTTGATACACGTGCGCGACCTCGCTGGCGGTGCCTCGGATGAGGCGCAGGGCCAGCTCGTCACCTGCCGCGTCCAGCACGTTTGTCTTTTCGCCCGGATAGGCCACGCTCACTGCGTACCGGCCCAGCGATGCCGACGCGCTGATGGTCAGCTCGCCTTGGCCGAAGCGAGGCGCGACCAGGTTGATCACCAGTTCCTCCGCCACCAGCCGCAGCTTTTTCGCCATGACCGGGTCCACCGCGTGGGCGAAGCAGAACTGGTCGATGCCGGACAGCATGGCGACATTGTCGAAGTCCCTGGATCGGATCTCAAACTGATAACTGCGAATCTTGTAGATGAACGCCTGGGTCTTGGGCCGCTTCGGGCGCTCAAAGATCTCCTCGGATGTGCCCTGCTCGTAGAGTCCGCGCTCGTCCATGTACAGCACGCGGCTGGAGACCTCCTTGGCGAAGTTCATCTCGTGGGTGACGATCATCATCGTGAGTCCGGTCTGGGCCAGGCCGCGGATGACGGCCATGACCTCGCCGACCATGGTGGGGTCCAGCGCCGAGGTGGGCTCGTCGAACAGGATCAACTGCGGCTCCATGGCGAGGCAACGGGCGATGGCCACGCGCTGGCGCTGGCCGCCGGACAGCTGCGCGGGGAAATGGCGCGTACGCTCGCTGAGCCCCACGGTCCTGAGCAGTTTCAGCGCCTTTTCCTCGGCCTCGGCGCGGTTCAAGTCCAGCAGCTTCATGGGGCCTGCACACAGGTTGTCCATCACGTTCAGGTGGGAAAACAACCCAACACTCTGGAACACCATGCCCATCTTGCGGCGGACCCGGTTCACGTTTTGCCTGCTGATCCGCTCGCCGTCCAGATAGACTTGCCCGGATGTGGGCGGGTCCAGCTGGTTGATGGCCCGCAGCAGCGTGCTCTTGCCGGCGCCGGACGGGCCGATGATGGACACGACCTCGCCCTTATCGACCTCCAGGGACACATTTTCGAGGATGACGTTCTCGCCATAGCGCTTGCCCAGATCGACGACCTTCAACATGCTCATCCCTGCACCTCCCTGGAGAACCGACGGATCATCAACTTGAACCCCTGCACGCAGACCGTTGTGACCACCAGATAGATCAGCGCCACCAGCAGCAGCGGGAAGAACGCGTCATAGGTCCGGCTGCGGATGATGTCGCCCGCGCGGGTCAGGTCCTGGATGGCGATGTAGCCCACGATGGCCGTGGCCTTGACCAGCTCCACGAACCCATTGCAGTACGCGGGCATCGCGCGCTTCAGCGCCTGCGGGCATGTGACCGTCCAGAACGCGCCGGTGGCGGAGAAGCCCATGCTGCGGGCCGCCTCAATCTCCGTGGGGTCCACGGTTTCGATCGCGCCATGGAGCTGACCGGCCACGTCTGCGCCCTTCACCAGCGCGAACGCGCACACCGCGATCGTAAGCCCCGAGACGTCCGACCGGCCGAAGATGATGTAGTAGCTGATCATTAGCAGCACCACAATCGGAAGGCCGTGCACCAGCCCGCTGTAGAGCTTGGCGAGGCCCGACACCAGCCGGTTTTTGCGCATCAGCATCCAGCACAGCAGGCCGCCGAACAGCGTGCCCAGCAGCTGCGCCAGCAGCGAGATGGTGACCGTTGTGCCCAGGCCGCTCAGGATCAGCTTCCAGCGGTCCTCCAGGACCAGATTTTGCTGCACCGCGCCCTTGACCCACGCAATAAAGCCCGTCTCGGCATCAGCAGTCTGACCGTCCTCGCACCGAATCACCAGCGCGGTCTTGCTGACATAGTCGGGGTTGCCGAATGTGAAGCGCTGCTTGCGCTCCTCCGTCACATACACGCTGCCGCCCAGGTCCGCCTTTCCGGACGCAACATAGGGCAACAGCGCCGCGAAATCCATGTCCACCAGCTCCAGATCCACGCCCAGATAGGCCGCGAACCGGCGCATCTGCTCCACGTCAAACCCCACAAACTCGCCGCCCTTGCCCAGGAAGGCGAATGGGGGATAGGTGGGCATGATCGCAACCGTCAGCATGCCGTCGCCGCCCACGGGAATCTCCGGCATCACCGCGTCCAGCGCGTACGCCTTCAGCCAGCGCTCCTGCATCTCGGCCATCATGCCGCTCTGGATCAGCTCCGCCTGGAATGCGTTGTACTGCTCAATGATCTCGGGATTGGCGGAGAACACGCCGTAGGACAGGTCCAGCTCCGGCAGCGGCACCGGCACCGCCATGAGGCTGGCGTAGTCGCCCGCCTGCAGCGCCTGGGAAGCTGCCACATCGTCCATCAGCGCCGCGTCCGTCTTGCCCAGCCGCACCGCCTCGATCTCCTCCAGGGTGTTGTTGAAGTATAGCTTTTCCGACGCCTGGAAAACGCGGTCCGCCACCCCGTCGAACAGCGACCCCACCATGACGGAGAACCGCTTCCCGATAAAGTCCTCGTATTTGGCCCCGTCCTCGGCCATCCCCTGAAGGCTCGCCGATAGTAGCGACATCAACACTGCCAGACACAGCAAGCCCACCCGCCTGTTCCTTTTCATAGGGCAACTCCTTTGTTTTGTCGCGATTTGATTGTACACAAGCAGGGTAATTATACCACGCGGAGGCCTTTAGATCAATGGAGGGTGGAAGAAATGCAGCGTCGCAAGATGAAATGCGTCATCACATGGGTGAATCCACAGAGACTGCCGCCGCACTGGATCGGCCAAGACAGCGCCGCCCATCGAGTCTTTGAGCAGGCTTGAGACGATCCGATGGGAGAGAACGGTGAATTTCAAACGACGCTCACAGATTGCGCTCTGTTCAGCCATCCCATCGATTTGGATGCGCCATGACATGCTGTACGTGCACCAGCATAAAATTGCCTGATAACTGGCGTTATCAGACAAATTCTGGTGGAGCATAGGAGATTCGAACTCCTGACCTCAACGATGCGAACGTTGCGCGCTACCAACTGTGCTAATGCCCCATATGCTGTTGTGCGCCGGTTTCGGTGCAAGAAGTATTATAGCACAACACCAGTCGGTGCGCAATAGGTTTGTGGAGATTCTTTGTTAAATGGTTGTTGGGCGCGGGGCGGCGCGCTCCGCCCTCATTGGGGAGGGCGGAGGGGGCCGTCCGATCCGCTGATCACTTGTCCAGTATTCCCGCCGTCAGCATGTCCGCCATCTGCAGCGCCTGGCGCTCGATCTCGTCGAACACGGCGATCTCCTGCGGGTACTCGCCGGCGATGCGGCGCGAGACCTCCTCCTTGGTCAGGTCGAGGTGGCGGTACAACATGGCGCGCATCTCGGATTCACCGTAGCCCAGGCCGCCCAGCGCGGCGGCGATCTGGTCGGCGTTTTGATACCAGCGGGTGTTGGCGTCTTCGAATGCGGCGGCGTCGCCGTTTTGGGCGGCGTGAATCAGTTCCGCGCCGATGGCCAGGTGTTCGGTGAGCAGGCGACTGATTTCGGCAGCTGCGTCCGCGCCGAACTTAGGCGCGAACAGAGCGGCGATCTGGCCGGGGTTCATCAGCAGGCGCCACGTCACGTCGGATTCATCTGGTAGGGCGGCGGTGATGCTGATGATCAGCTCGCGGGTCCACCACACGTGCTGCTCCCACAGCGTGCGCATCTCGTCGCGCAGGGCGGACGTCGCCGGTTGATATGTGGTGGCGGGAGCCGCCGCCGGGACGGCCGCGGGGGATGTGGGCGGCAGTTTGAGCACCAGCCCGGCCGCGATGCGGTAAGGGTTGGCGTGGGGATTCGCCTGGGCGAGCTGAGCAGGGGTGGTGTTGAGGCGGCGCGCCACGGAATAGAGCGTGTCGCCGGGCTTGACGGTGTATGTAAGCGTGCCTGTGTTGAGGTACATGGATGAACACCCTCTCTGGTCATAGTATTTCATCCACATCCTATGCGGCGGCGAACTGGGGCGATACTGTGGCAGATGGCGGCGGATTCACGGCGCACTTGCGGCAATTTATCGCCCGTCATCCTGAGCGCAAGCGAAGGACCTTCCTCAATATAGACGGGCACGTCAGATTGAGAAAGGTCTGTTAGCGCAACAGCTTCTCCGCCGTGAACGCTTTCGCCGCCAGGCGCATCAGCGCGAGGCCGACCGCCGCTACCGCCGCGCCAATCCCCGCCAGCTCCAGCGGGCCGTACAAGAACAGGCCCGCGATCTGCGGCATGACGAACACCAGCATCACCGGCACGATCAGCAGCGCCGCGTACTGCTGGGCCTCTTGGAATGTCTTGGCCCTGGCGGAGGCGAGCACCATCACCGTGATCGCGACCAGCGCCACGGCGGGCACGATCAGCAGCATGATCGCCGCCCAGATGCCGGGGTTGAGCACGAAGCTGCCGTAGATCATCACCGACCCCACCGCGGCCACGGCGGCGAACGCCAGGAATGAAATTAGCGTCACCAGCATCGCCAGCAGGAACGCGCCCAGCACCTTCGCCTGGAAAAGCTGGCGCACGGTCAGCGGGCAGAACAGCAGCGTCTCCAGCGTCCTGCGCTCCTTTTCGCCCGCGAAGCTGGAGCCCGACGCCACGCTGGCGGCCATGATCGGCACGATCAGGAAGAACGCGGGCACGAGATAATTCATCACATAATAGTAGCCCGCCTTCACGGCCTCGCCGATGCCGAACCGGATCGGCAGCAGCGTCAGCATCGGCCCCATGTCGCTCATTTCCTCCGGCGCCAGCACGGCCATCGCGGTCATCATCACTGGAAAGACCAGCACCATCATCAGCGGCACCAGAATCAGCGCCACCTTGGCCATGCTGTTGGACATCGCTTCGCCGAAGTCCTTTTTGATGATCGCCCACGTCGCGCGCTTCATCGGCCGCCATCTCCTTCCGCACGCGCCAGCAGCGCAAAATACAGGTCCTCAAGCGTGTCCCGGGCACGCTGCACCTCGTAGATCTCCGCGCCGCCCTCGCTGGCGCTGCGCACGATGGCGGCCACCTCCGCGTCCGACGCGGCGTCCTGCTCGTACAGGCTGTCCGCGACGCGGCGCATCAGGCCGCTCGGCATCTTCGAGCCCCTCACGCGCACGCGGTGCTTTGAGCCGACCTGGGCCATCAACTGTTCGAACGTGCCCGACGCCAGCAGTTTTCCCTTGGCCATCAGGCCGTAGTGGGTGCAGATTTCTTCGGCGTAGCGCAGCTGATGGGTGCACAGGAACACCGTCGCGCCCGCCTTGCCCTGGCACTGGATGATGTCGTTCACCCAGCGCACGGACTCGGGATCGAGGCCGGATGTGGGTTCGTCCAGGAACAGCACGCGCGGCTCTGTGAGCAGCACGCGGGCCAGCGACAACCGCTGGCGCATGCCGGTGGAGAAGGCCTTCAGTTTTTTCCCGCCCGCGTCCTGAAGCCCGACGCGCAAGAGCAGCGCCTCTTGGCGCCTGTCGATCTCGGCGTCCGTCAGGTCGAACAGCCGCCCGAAGAACGCCAGGTTTTCCTGCGCCGTCAGGTGGTCGTACATCATCGTGGTCTCGGTCATGAGGGAGGACACGGCGTGCACCTTTTCCGGCTGGGTCACAGGATCAAACCCGCAAACCGCCATGGAACCCGCGGTGGGGGAGAGCAGCCCGCTCAGCATCTTGACGGTAGTGGTCTTCCCCGCGCCGTTGGGGCCGAGGAAGCCGAACACACTGCCTGCGGGCACGGACAGGGACAGTTGGTCGACGGCGTTTGTGTTGCCGTCGTAGGATTTGGATGCGCTTTGGATGCAGATCGCGTCCATGGAAAATCACCTCGCTCGGGGATATGATACACCAGAATGGGGTTGGGCACAACGGGGAGTGACTGAAATATCGCTGGGGGAGGTTGAAAGAGCGGGAGAGCCCCCCATCTTCATCTCCCCCCTCGCTTTGCAAACCCCGGCGAAGCGCCCGCCGTGGCGCAGCCGCACCAAATCTTGGTTTGACACGACTACCCATTGGGTATATTATCGACATAGACCGAAAGGAGATGACCCCACATGCTCAAGCGCATCCTGTCCATCCTGATCCTCGCGGCGCTCATCGCGCTGCCTTTCCAGCTCAGCGTCACCGCTGAACCCGCCACCCCGGTCCGGGTCGCGTCGCTGAAGGGCCCCACGTCCATGGGCCTGTCGCGGCTGATGCAGGACGAGTCGGACGGCGACTACACCTTCGCGATCTCCGCCACCGCCGATGAGATCGCCCCTCAGCTGGCCAAGGGCGAGATCGACATCGCGCTGGTCCCGTGCAATCTGGCCGCGGTGCTGCACAACAAGATGAACGGCGGGCTGCAGGTCGCGGCCATTAACACGCTTGGCGTGCTGTACGTGCTTGAATCCGGCGACACCGTTCAGAGCATCGCGGAACTGAAGGGCAAGACGCTGCTCTCCACCGGCAAGGGCACCACGCCGGAATACGCGCTGAATTATGTGCTGAAGCAGAACGGCATCGATCCCGCGTCGGACCTGACCGTGGACTACAAGAGCGAGGCCGCCGAGGCGCTGGCATCGCTGTCCGCCGGGACCGCCACGCTGGCGCTGCTGCCGCAGCCGTTTGCCACCGCCGCCATGACCCAGAACAAAGACCTGCGCGTTGCGCTGTCGCTCACCGACGAATGGGCGAAAGTGGGCGAGGGCAGCCAGATGATCACGGGCGTCGTGGCCGTGCGCAGGGCGTTCGCCAAGGAGCACGCGGACCTGCTGACCAAGTTCCTGTCCGACTATGCGGCGTCCACCCGCTATGTGAACGAGCACCCGTCGGAGGCCGCGGTGTGGATCGAAAACCTGGGTATCGCCAAGGCTGCCGTGGCGGAAGCGGCGATTCCGGCCTGCAACATCGTGTACATCGACGGCGCGGACATGCGCGACCAGATCAAAGGATACCTAAAGGCGCTGCACGACCAAAATCCCGCGTCTGTTGGAGGAGAGCTGCCCGATGATACCTTCTACATCCTGGACCAGGCGCCCTGAATCCTGGCCGTATCAACTGCTGGCGACCGTGTTCTGGACCTTGCTGTGGCAATTGGCGTCGATGGCCGTGGGCCAGGCGTTCATCCTGCCCGGACCGGTCCAGTCGGCGCACAAACTGATTGAGCTGATGGGCACGGCGGATTTTTACTGCTCGGTGGGCAATTCGCTGTGCCGCATCCTGATCGGTTTTTTGCTTGCCCTTTCCGTCGGCTGCCTGCTGGCGGCGCTGTCGTCGCTGAGCCGCGCCGTGCGCACGCTGCTGCATCCGCCCATGGCGGCCATCTCCGCCACGCCCATCGCGTCGTTCGCGATCCTGGCGCTGGTGCTGATCGGCAAGGCGAACCTTTCGGTTTTCATCTCGTTTTTGATGGCGCTGCCGGTGATCTACCTGAACGTGTTGAAGGGCGTGGACGCGTCCGACCCGCAGCTCATTGAGATGGCGGACGTGTTCCGCGTCTCCAAGCTGCGCCGCGCCAGGGCGATCTATGCGCCGGCGGCGTATCCTTATCTGTTATCTGCCGCCCAAATCGCGCTGGGGATGTGCTGGAAATCGGGCCTCGCCGCCGAGGTCATCGGCCAGCCGGACCGGTCCATTGGCGATGCGCTGTACCGGGCAAAGGTATTTTTGGAGACAGACAGCGTGTTCGCGTACACCATCGCCATCGTGCTGATTTCGGTGGCGCTGGAGCGGCTGGTCATCTTTTCGATGAGGAGGCTTACCGCGAGATGGAGTTGAAGAATGTGACCGTGCGGTTCGGGGACAAGCTGGTGCTGGACGGGTTGAACGCGCGCGTGAACCCGGGCGCCGTGGCCGCGATCGAGGGGAAGAGCGGCAGTGGGAAAACCACGCTGCTGCGGTGTGTGCTGGGGTTGCTGAAGCCGGATGGGGGAACGGTCACGGGCGTGCCGTCGCGGGTCGCCGCCGTGTTTCAGGAGGACCGGCTGCTGGACAGGCAGACCGCGCGGGGGAATGTGCATCTGGTGTGTGGCAAGGCGATCACGGACGGTGAGATCGACGCGCATCTGCGGGAGGTGGGCCTGGAGGAAGACGCGGAAAAGCGGGTGCGCGCGTTTTCCGGCGGCATGCGCAGGCGCGTCGCGCTGGTGCGTGCGCTGATCGTGAGGCCGCAGCTGCTGGTGCTGGACGAGCCATTCAAGGGCCTTGATGAGGACAGCAAGCGCCAAGCTGCGGCGTACGTGAACCGGCGCCGTGGCGGAGCGACCATGCTGATCGTGACCCACGATCAGGCCGAGGCGGCGCTCGTGGGGGCGACGCAGGTGATTCGCATCGGGGAATAGGGCGCCCGTCACACCCCCGTCAAATCCCAGCTCGGCACGTACCGCTCGTCCGCACTGCCCAGTTCCTGCACGAATCCCTCCTCCAGCCCAATCTCCATCAGGTGCTCCGCCACGCGCTCATACTCATCTTCAGTCAGCCGCCGGTCGATCTCCGGGCACTCGCTGGCCAGGCCCATGGGCACATACTGCGCCATCAGGCTCACCCACGCGCCGGGCGCGTTTTCTTTGAGCCAAGTCAGGATCCGCATCGACTCCTCAGCCCGCCCGGGCAGGATCAGATGCCGCACCATCACGCCGCGCCGCATGGTGCCGTCCTCGCCGATCACCACCTCCGGCTGCTGCCGAACCATATCCAAAATCGCTTCCGAAGCCCGCGAAAAATAGTCCGCCGCGCCGGAATACCGCGCCGCCGACGCCTCGTCCATGTACTTCAGATCCGGCAGGAAAACCGACACCTTCCCCTCGAGCCTTTCGATCGAGGCCGCGCGCTCATACCCGCCCGTGTTCCACACCACCGGCACCGGCAGCGGCGCATGCAGCGAGTCAAGGATGGGCTCCAGAAAGTGCGTCGGGTTCACGAGGTTGATGTTGTGCGCCCCCTGTGCAATCAAGCGTGCATAGGCATCCTTCAGCTCGCTGACCGCGATCCGTCTGCCGAATCCGCCGTGACTGATGGGCTCGTTCTGGCAGAACACGCAGCGCAGCGAGCACCCAGAAAAAAACACCGTCCCCGACCCACGCGAGCCCGAGATGACAGGCTCCTCATCGAAGTGCAGCGCCGCGCGGGCAATGACCGGTTCTTCGGGCATGCGGCAAAATCCGAGGTTGGCAGTGCGGTCCACGCCGCATAAGCGCGGGCAGGCGGTGCAAGGAGTGGGCATGGGGGAGGACCTCCAATACGTAATGATCAATGAGCAATGAACATGAGCAATTAGGATGGGTTTCCCCCTCATTCCCAATTTTACTTTGTTAACTGTTAATTACCTCACCTGCCCCGCCCCATCCACCTCATACCGGCAGCACGTCAGCTCCCTCAGCCCCATCGGCCCACGCGCGTGCAGCTTCTGGTTGCTGATGCCGATTTCCGCGCCGAAACCAAACGCCCCGCCGTCCGTGAACCGCGTGCTGGCGTTCACATATACAACCGCGGCGTCCACCTCCGTCTGGAACCGGCGCGCGCGCAGCGGGTCGCTGGTGACGATGGTTTCAGAGTGCTTCGTGTTGTGGGCATTGATGAACTCAATCGCATCCGTCAGGCTGTCCACGATGCCGACTGCATAGATCAGTGCGTTGAACTCGGTCAAAAAATCCTCGGCCGTAGCCAGCTTCGCCCAGGGCACAATGGCACGCGCCCTCGCGTCGCAGCGCAACTCCACGCCCCGTTTTCGCAGCTCATCCGCGCACGCAGGCAGGAAAGCGGCCGCCACGTCCTTGTGCACCAGCAGCGCCTCCGCCGCGTTGCAGGTGCTGGGCCGGGACACCTTCGCGCTCACGGCGATTTTCTGCGCCATCTGTGGGTCGCAGGCATCGTCCACATAGATGTGGCAGATGCCGTCGCCGGTCTGGATCACGGGCACGCTGGCCTGCTTCACCACCGAGTCGATCAGGCCCTTGCCGCCACGCGGAATCAGCACGTCCACATAGCCGTTCAGCCGCATCAGCTCGGTCGCGACCTCGCGGCTGGTGTCGCGCACCAGACTGACGCACCCCTCCGGCAGGCCCGACGACCGCGCGGCCTCGGTCAGCGCGTCCATGAGGGCCGAGTTTGATCGGATGGCATCGCTGCCGCCGCGCAGGATGCAGGCGTTGCCGCTCTTCAGGCATAGCGCCGCCGCGTCCACCGTCACGTTCGGGCGCGATTCGTAGATGATCGCGATCACGCCCAGCGGTGCGCGGCGCTTTCGGATGTGCAGCCCGCTGGGCACGTCCCACTCCTCCGTGATCTCGCCCACGGGATCGGGCAGGTTCGCCACGTCGTGCAGGCCCTGGCGCATGTCGTCGATCCGCTCGCCCGTGAGCGTCAGCCGTTCGATGAACGACTCGGCAAAGCCCGCCTGTCGCGCCGCCTGGACGTCCTCGGCATTGGCCCTGAGGATCTCCGCCCGCCGGATGTCCAGCGCGTCTGCCATGGCGCGCAGCGCCTCGTCCTTTTTCTCCGTGGGCACCGCCATCAGCTTCATCGCGGCCGCCCGCGCCAGCTCGGCTTGCTTAATCAACTCTGACATGGAATCATCTCCCTTTGATGGGTATTATACGGGCGGAGAGGGGTGCTTGTCAAACGGGGCGGGGGATGGTATGATGGAGAGAGAACTCCCCGAAAGGAGCACCCAAGCCATGCTCATCCCGCACCCAAACCCCGCCGCCCTGTTCCAAAGCCTGGCCGTGCACGGCGACGCCGAACCCCTCAGCGACGGCGGCCTCACCGTAGACCTGTACGACCTCGATCCGCCCGTCTCGCTGGAACTGTATCCGGCGAAGACCGGCCTCGACGTCACCGCCGCGTTCACCCTCACTTACGACGAGGCGCTGGACGGTTATTATCTGGGCGACAAGCTGGAGTCCCCGGAGGCCGTGCTGGCGCACATCGGGCCGTGGCTGATGGAGATCGCGCCATGAGCCGATCCCTGCGCCAGAAGCGGGCCGAGCAGCTGCTGTCTGCGCTGATTTTCACGGTCTCGCCGCGCCTGGATGGCCGCGCCGTCGCAAAGCGCATGGCCGACCGCTCGCACTCCATCGCCGGTTGCCTGGAGTCGCATGAGTCGGAGTTGCGCCAGCGGGACGGCTTGAACGAGGTGACCGCGCAGTTGATGGCGCTGCTGCCGCAACTGGCGCGGTACGAGGCCACGGAACTGGCGGCATCCGGCGACATGACCCGGTTTTCCGGCTGCGCGCGCTATTTCGAGGCCCGGTGTGTGGGCCTGAGCTACGAGCGGCTCCAGGTCGTGTGCTTGGACGCGGCGGGCGGCCTCGCCTTTCGCGGGATGATCACCGACGGCACGCTGGACGAGACGCCGCTGTATCCGCGGCTCATCGTGGAGTGCGCGCTGCGCTGCCGCGCCCGCTACCTAGTCATGTGCCACAACCACCCCTCCGGCGCCCTCAGCGCGTCCCTCGCCGACGTGAGCGCCACCCGCGCACTGCTCCGCGCCTATCAGAGCCTGGGCCTGATCCTGCTGGACCACATCATCGTCGCCGATGGCCGCGCCGCGTCCATGAGAAAAGACGACCTGAGCGAGGCGGATTTCCTCGTCCAGGCGCCTGGGGATGCGGTGCTCAAGGGGTGGTTTGGTTCGGAGAAATGACTACGGCCACACAACCCCGCCATCCTGAGCACAGCGAAGGACCTTCTTCGAACTTCAGTCAGAAAAGTTTGAGGAAGGTCCTTCGCTGCGCTCAGGATGACGCCGTGAGAGAGGATGACCGCAGCCCTATCCGCTCAGGATGACGGCGCGGGGGACGACGACCGCTATTCTGGTTCCGCTTCAGTGGGCGCGAGCCAACCTTCGATCTCACCCAGCAGCTTTTCCAGCCCCTGTCCGTCCTCCGCCGAGAACGGGATCACTTCCCAGGGCTGCACCGCCAGCGCGCGGCAGATCACCGGGATCTGTCGCGACTGCTGCGCCTTGGACAGCTTGTCCGCCTTGGTGGCCAGCACCAGGAACGGGATCTGATAGTGGCGCAGGTAGTTCACCATCATGATGTCGTCGGACGTCGGCGGGTGGCGGATGTCTACCAGCTGCAGCACGCGTTTGAGGTGCTCCGATCCAGACAGATAGCCCTCGATCATCCGCGCCCACTTTTCTTTTTCGTCCTTCGGGGCCTTGGCAAAGCCGTATCCGGGCAGGTCCACAAAGTGGAACAGCCCGTCAAAATCGTAGATGTTGATCAGCCGGGTTTTGCCCGGTTCGGCGCTGGTGCGTGCCAGCTTTTTGTTGTGGCCCAGCCGGTTGATCAGCGAGGACTTGCCGACGTTCGATTTGCCGCACGCCGCGATTTCCGGCAGGCCCTGGCCGGGAAATGCATTCAGCTCCGCGCGGGAGGTGACGAATTTGGCTTGATGGATTTGCATGGTGTACCTCCCGTCAGTTCAGCACCGTCCCGATCGCCTGCTCGACCCGCCCGATCAGCTTCACCTTCAGCGCCTTCCTGACGTCCGTGGGCAGCTCGTCCAGGTCTTTTTCGTTCTCCATGGGCAGCAACACTTCCTTGATGCCCATTCGGTGCGCCGCCAGCAGCTTTTCTTTCACGCCGCCGATGGGCAGCACCCGCCCGCGCAGCGTGATCTCGCCCGTCATCGCCACGTCCTGCCGCGCGGGGCGCTTGGTGATCGCAGACACCATCGCGCAGGCCAGCGCGACCCCGGCGGACGGCCCGTCCTTCGGCGTCGCACCCTCGGGCACGTGGATGTGCAGGTCGCACTTCTTGTAAAAGTCCGGCTCGATGTGCAGCACGTCCGCCTGGCTCCGGATGTAGCTCAGTGCCGCCCGCGCGGACTCCTGCATCACGTCGCCCAGCTGGCCCGTCAGGTCCACCTTGCCGGTGCCCGGCAGGCAGACCGCCTCGACGGTCAGTGTCTCGCCGCCCACGCTGGTCCAGGCGAGGCCGTTGACCTGGCCGGCCTCAGGCGCCTTGGCGATGGCGTCGCGGGTGAAGCGGCGCGGCCCGAGGTATGTGGGCACGTCGTCTGCGTCCACCTTGATGGGCGCGCGGTCTTCCATCCAGCGGATGGCCGCCTTCCGAGCCACCTGGGCCAGCTCCCGATCCAGCGTGCGCACGCCGGCCTCGCGGGTGTAGCCCTCCACGACCTCGTCGATGGCGGCCTTGGTGATCTTCACGCCCGCGCCCTTCAGCCCGTTCGACTCGATCTGCTTGGGCCACAGGTGTTTTTTGGCGATGGCCGCCTTTTCCTGGGCGGTGTAGCCCGGCAGCCGGATCAACTCCATCCGGTCCAGCAGCGGCGCGGGGATGCCCTCGGTGCCGTTGGCGGTGGTGATGAACAGCACCTGGGAAAGGTCGAACGGCGCCTCGAGATAGTGGTCGGTGAATGTGGCGTTTTGTGCCGGGTCCAGCGCCTCCAGCAGCGCGGACGCCGGGTCGCCGCGAAAATCATTGCCCAGCTTGTCGATCTCGTCCAGCAGGAACACGGGGTTTCTGGCGCCCGCCTGCTTGATGCCCGCGATGATCCGGCCCGGAATCGCGCCAATGTAGGTGCGCCGGTGTCCGCGAATCTCGGCCTCGTCCCGCATGCCGCCCAAAGATACGCGCACGAAAGGCCGCCCCAGCGCCCGCGCCACGCTCTGGGCGATGCTGGTCTTGCCCACGCCGGGCGGGCCCACCAGGCACAGGATCGGCCCCTGCAGATCGCCGCGCAGCCCGCTGACGGCCAAGTATTCCACGATCCGCTGCTTGACCTTTTCCAGGCCCTCGTGATCCCTGTCCAGGGTCTTACGCGCCTTGGCGATGTCCAGCTTTTTCGGAGTCGGACGCGCCCAGGGCATGTCCAGCAGCGCGTCCAGGTAGTTCCTGGACACGCTCCCCTCCGGCGACCCCGGCGCGATGCGGCCGAGGCGCTTCAGCTCCGCCTCGGCCTTGGCCCTGGCGGTCTCGTTCATCTGCGACGCGTCCAGCCGCTGGCGAAGCTGCTCGCGCTCCAGGTCCTCGCCGTCGCCCAGTTCCTTCTGGATGACCTTGATCTGCTCGTGCAGGTAGTATTCGCGCTGGTGCTTGTCCATCTGCTCGGAGACCTGCTCGTGGATGCTGTTTTCCAGCTGGCTTAACTGCAGCTCGCGCGAGAGCAGCCTGCAGATCGCCTGCATGCGCACCATCACGTCGCGGGACTCCAAAATCTCCTGCTTGTCCTTCAGGCTGGTCAGCAGGTGCTGGGCCAGCGCGTCGCACAGCAGGTCCGCGTCCTCGCTGCCGTCCACGGCCTGGACCAGCTCGGTGTTGCCGATGTTGCGCGTCTTCATGTAGGACCTGGCCAGCCGCTTCATCACGCGCAGATGCGCCATGATCTTCAGGTCGTCGTCCTTGACCAGCGAGTCAAACGACTTCACCAGCCCCAGTTGAAATTCGCCCTGTTCCAAAATGTCCAGCAGCAGCGCACGGCTCTGGCCCTCCAGCAGCACCCGCATGGTGTCGTCCGGGCCGTGCACCATCTGCTTGACTTTCACGATGGTGCCCACGCCGTACATGTCCTCGATGTGCGGATCGTCCTCGGACGCGTTCCGTTGGGCCACCACCAGCATGCGATGGTCCCCCGCCATGGCCTTTGCCAGCGCCGCCACCGACTTGTCCCGGCCCACGTCAATCCGCAGCACCATGTTCGGATAAGTCAGCGCCCCCCGCAGCGGCAGCAGCGGCAGTTGTTCGATTGGTTCCTTCTTCTCATTGCGATTGTTGTCCAAGAGGATGCCCTCCAAAGCTGATGTGATGACAGATGTGAACATTATACTTCGCCAATGTGTATTTATCAAGTCACGCAGGCGAAGTGGCGCGAATTGGCAGCGGGCAGTCGAACCGTCGCGCGGCGACAGGCGGGGGAGCGCTGGCAATTGTACACGTCATCCTGAGCACAGCGAAGGACCTTCTTCAAACTAAACACTTGTAAAGCATGAAGAAGGTCCTTCGCTGCGCTCAGGATGACGGCATTATGGGTAATACGAAATACCCGTCAATCCGCCACAATCATCGGCTCCGTGGATTTCACGGCGTCGCACCAGGTGACGTCCTTGCTCTTTTCCGACGCCGCCACGCAGTCCGACCACATCGCGGTCTGATACCCGCTGATCGATTCGCCGTCCTTTGACAGCGCAACAAACGCCTCCACGCCACCGACGCCCGGGTCCTCCACCGGTACGCACAGGCGATAGCCCTTGTCGTTTTTATAGCACACCGCGATCTTCGTCTGGACCTCGCCAAAAAGCGCGGTCTCCAGCCCGTCCTGGACGGCGGATTTCAACTTTTTCGTGTCCTGCTTGCCCGAAGGAAGCCCCAGCGCCTTCAGCGCCTTGGCATATTCACCATAGGAAATATAGCTCAGCGCCGATTTCGCACTGTCAAACAGGTCCATATTCACAGCCGCGCAAGCAAAACTCGGCGCGAGCATCAGTGAGATCATCAGCAGCACCGCAACCATTCTCTTCATGGCAGATCCCCCCAGTCGGAGGTTTGACGGAAGCGAGCGGGGAAAAGTTCACAACTCAAAAACGCACAGTTACGCTCCCACACGGTCGTCATCCATCGCTACGCTACGAACCTTCCTCAAACTATAATGAAAGCGTGAAGAAGG
>JAVBUD010000021.1:0-14719 GCA_031555755.1 Eubacteriales bacterium
CCTTCTTCAAACTTTTTACGCTCAGTTTGAGGAAGGTCCTTCGCTGCGCTCAGGATGACGATGGGGGGGGGGAGGACGACGGGGGGCTGGGGTGGGGCGCGGAGGGATGTGGAATGACATTGGGTCTTGCCAATTTTGAAATAATATGGTAACATATGTCATAACCGTTACATTCCTGGGGGAGGTATGATACAGATGAAAACCACATTCAAGCGCTGGACGCGCACCCTCATCATCATGGCGCTGGTCATCCTGATCGCGATGCCGACGGGGCTGGCGTCTGCGGTGCCCAAGGCGATCACCCGGGCCACCAGCGTGCGCGTGGAGTCCACCGCCAAGGTCTACATCGGCAACGACGGCATCGGGTCCACCCACACCCTGTCCCATTCGATCCTGCCCGCCGCAGCCAGCGCCAACAGGGATTCGTCCCTGCGCGCCTGGTCGTCGGACGACACCCGCGTGGTCACCGTGTCCGCCTCGGGCGTGATCAAGGCCGTCAACTTTGGCACCACCTACGTGCGCCTGCACCTGGAAGACGGCACGGGCCTGGAATCCAAGTGCAAGGTCACCGTGTCCAAGCAACCGGTGCTGACCATCACGCTGGACCACGCCGAGCGCTCGAGCCTGCCCGGAAAAAAAGTGCAGCTCACCGCCAAGGTCACCCCGGCCAACGCCTACAGCCAGACCGTCAAATGGACCACGGGCAACAAGAAACTGGCCACCGTGGACCAGACCGGCCTGGTCAAGCTGATCAAGCCCGGCGTGGTCAAGATCACCGCCACCTGCGGCAAGGTCTACGCCAAGTGCACGTTCACCGTCGGCTATGACTTTGAAAAGGCCAAATTCCGCTTGGTGACCATCAGCAACGACAACTATCCCGCCAGCATCGGCAAGACGCCCGCCTGGAAGGCCGGGGCGGACACGATCCACGAGTACTTCCGCCAGATGTACGACGAGGGACCCATGCCCTCCATCACCCGGTTCGAGAACCAGACCGGCGCGCAGATGCGGGCCATCATCGCGAACCTCGCCAACTACAAGCTGACCACCGAGGCGGACGTGTTCATCGTCTACTACAGTGGCCGCGCGTCCACCGGCGCGGACACCAAGGGCGCGCTGCTGGGCATCGACGGCGACAAGGCCTCGGGCATCGTCACCATTGCCGAGGTGCAGGCCATGCTGGACAAGGTCCCGGGCACCGTGATCCTGATCCTGGACTGCCAGATGGCGGGCCAGTGGATCAAGGTCAAGGGCGCTCAGGACTTCAACCAGGCGGTCATCAACCAGTTCCGGTCCAGCACCGCCACCAACTACGTCCCGAAGGCCATCGAAGGCTCCACCCGCTCCAAGTACAAGATCATCGCGGCCTGCGGCGGCAACGGCAAGGTCTATGGCGTGCTCGGCGGCGAGGACGAGGATGAGGACGTGGACGATCTCGAGGGCGGCGACGGCTACACCCTGTTCAGCAAGACATTGGCCCGCGCGTTCGACGGCAAGGCCGACACCAATCAGGACGGCATCATCACCCTGCGCGAGATCGAAAAGTACGCCATCGCGCGCCTGCAGACCGAGGTCAAGGCGTACAACAAGGCCTTCAAAAAGAATGTGACCCAGAAGCTCAACATCTGGCCGCTGAACGACTACATCCCCGTGTTCGTCGGCGGCGGCGAGGATGACGACGACGATTGATGATCAAGCGGCCCTCCCGAACCGCCAGGAGGGCCGTTTTGCGTTGCGAGACGGTTAATGATGTCGGGAGATTCTGTGTCCAAGGCTGTGTACGATTGCCATTTTCACCAGAAGATGGTATGATGGGCGCACGATACAGAATGAATCGGGAGGCCAACACAATGAGAAACTGTGCACGCAAGATGGCGCTGACGGCGCTCATCATGATCATGACAGTGGCGTTTGGCGCGGTGGCGCAGGCTTCGGCGCCGGTGGCGAAGATGGTCAAGGCCACCAGCATCCGCCTGAGCGCGTCGTGCAAGACATTATATTACACGACCGTCATGGACGATCCGCTGAACGCCAAGCGCGAATACCGACTCAACCCGCGCATCCTGCCCGCCAGCGCCAGCGCCAACGCGGACAGAACCCTGATCGAATACAAGAGCAGCAGCCCGTCCGTGGCGTCCGTGGACCAGGAAGGCCGGATTCTGGCGCTGAAGAGCGGCAGCACGGTGGTCACCGCGAAGCTGAACGACGGCAGCAAGCGCTATGCCCGCATCAAAGTGACGGTCAAGTCGCTGCCCGTGCAGAGCATCACGCTCAATGTCACCTCCGGCAAAATCCAGCCCAAGGAGACCGTGCAGTTGGACCCGACCATCAGCCCCGTCACGGTGAAAAACCCGGCGCTGGGCTACACCAGCAGCAACAAGGGCGTCGCCACCGTGTCCAACACCGGCCTGATCAAGGGCGTCGCGCCCGGCACCGCGAAGATCACCGTGTACGCCAAGAGCAAGACCAGCGTCAAGGCCACGTACAAGGTGACGGTGGACTGGAAGTATCGCGTGTACGCGATCTCGAACGGAGCTTATAAGAAGAATAGCAAGGACGACCTGCGCCTGGTGAACGCGAAGCCGGACCTGTCGGCGATCAAGCGCGTGTACGGGGCCGCGCGGTTCGACGGCGGTGGGGTGAAGATCAACACGAAGACAGACCTGACCGCGTCCGGCATCCGCAGCTTTCTGAAGACGATGAAGAACAGCCCGTCCATCGAGGGCGACGACGTGACGATCTTCTACTACAGCGGCCACGGCATGGGCGACGCGTCGGGCACCGGCTACAACGGCGCGCTGGTCGGCGTGGACGCCGTGCCGGGCAACATCAAGACCTCGGCGCTGGTGACCATCGGCGAGCTGACCAATTACCTCAGCCAGGTCCCGGGCCAGGTGATCGTGATCCTGGACAGCTGCTACAGCGGCGAGTTGATCCAGGCGAAGGGCACCACCAACGAGGGCATCCTGCGGGCGGCGAAGGCGCGGCTGGTCAATCAAGAGATCGTGAGCGCGTTCAAGACGGCGAGTTCCGGCGGACAGAGCGGCGCGATCACCGCAAAGGACCTGGTGACCAGCCCCAACGCACAGTTCCACGTGATCACCGGCTGCGGAAACAGCCAGCTGTCCTACACGATGGTGGGTTGGGCATCCAATCTGTGGGACGAGGACACCTGGCGCAGCCTGCTGACGTACTCGGCCGAGGAGGGTACGTCGGGTACGGTGTATGGCGAGCTGAGGGCAGACACGAACAACGACAGGATCGTGTCGATCCGTGAGCTGTATCAGTACACAAAGCCGCGCGTGCAGCAGCTGCTGCAGGGCTCGGCCTACATCCAAGAGGTGCAGATGTGGTCCGCGAATGATGCGTTTGGGATGTTTGCGCTGAACTGATGACCGAGTTGGTCTTGGATGGAGCGAAGGATCTTCCTGTTGATTTGAGGAAGGTCCTTCGCTGCGCTCAGGATGACGTGGGCATCATGGATGATAAGGTTGAGGTGTTGGCAGTGACGGTGCGGGAGTTGATCGGCGAGATTGAACCGGCGAGCGAGGCGGTTTATTCGGCGGCGATGGCGCGATGGGATGGCGTGGCGAAACCGCTGGGCGGGCTTGGGATGTTGGAATCCCAGCTGGCGCGGGTGGCGGCGGCGCAGCATCGCGGGGAGCCGGAGATTCATCGGCGGTCGCTGGTGGTGATGTGCGCGGACAATGGCGTGGTGGACGAGGGCGTGTCCCAGGCGGGCGCGGACGTGACGGCCACCATGGCGATCGCGATTGCGGAGGGGCGGTCCAGCGTGTGCCGCATGGCGGCGTCGGCGGGCGTGGACGTGGTGGCGGTGGACCTGGGTGTGAAGGCGCGGCTGCGGCATCCACGGCTGCGGGATGAGCGGCTGATGGACGGCACGGCGAACATCGCGCGAGGGCCCGCGATGTCGCGCGCGGTGTGTGAGCGGGCGATGCTCGTCGGCGCGGGGATCGCGGAGGAGCTGGGGGGAAAGGGATGCGGGCTGGCGCTGATGGGCGAGCTGGGGATGGGGAACACCACCACCAGCGCGGCGGTTGCCAGTGCGCTGCTTCGGTGCGATCCGGCGGCCCTGGTGGGGCGCGGCGCGGGGCTGTCGGACGCGGGGCTGCTGCGCAAGCGGGATGTGGTGCGCGGCGCGTTGGCGCTGAACCGGCCCGATCCCGACGACCCGATCGACGTGATCGGCAAGGTCGGCGGGCTGGACATCGCGGCACTGTGCGGGCTTGTGCTGGGCTGTGCGCGGCGGCATGTGCCGGTGGTGGTGGATGGCGTCATTGCGGGGGTGGCGGCGCTGGCGGCGGTGCGGCTGTGCCCGGATAGCTTGGGTTATCTGCTGGGCAGCCACGTCAGCGCCGAGCCTGCGGGGCAGATTATTTTGGATGCGCTGGGGCTGGATGCGCCGATCCGCGCGGGGCTACATCTGGGTGAGGGCACGGGCGCGGTGGCGCTGGCGCCGTTGCTGGACATGGCGCTGGCGGTGTATTGTGATGCGCTGACGTTTAATGATGCGGCGATTGGGCAGTATGAGCGATACGGTGTGTGATGGGCAACCACTGCATATCGCCACTCGGCGTCATCCTGAGCGCAGCGAAGGACCCTCCTGAGGCTCATCATGGATCAGTTTGAAGAAGGTCCTTCGCTGCGCTTAGGATGACGGCGTGGGGAGGCGCTCGTGGAGCTTTTGGATGCCGACATGAGGAGGTGACACCCATGCTGACATTGATCATTGGCGGCGGGGCCAGCGGGAAGAGTCCGCTGGCGGAGCGGCTGGTCGTGGCGACGGGGCTTTCGCCGCGGCTCTATATCGCGACCATGCGGCCTTGGGACGGCGAGTGCCGGGCGCGGATCGCGCGGCATCGCCATGTGCGGCGGGGCAAGGGGTTCGACACGCTGGAGTGCTATGAGCAGTTGGAACGGGCGGACGTGGCGGGCTACCGGATCGTGCTGCTGGAGTGCCTGGGCAACCTGCTGCTGAACGACCCGGACCCGGCGGGCATTTTGCGGGGCGTCAGGCGGCTTGTGAATGTGTGCGGCGAGCTGGTGGTGGTGTCCAACGATGTGTTTTCCGACGGCGGCGGATATGGCGAGTACACCGATGCGTATGTGCGCCAGCTGGCGCTGTTGCATAGGGAGATCGCGAAGGACGCGGACCGGGTCGTGGAGATGGCGTATGGGACGCCGATTCGTCACAAGGGGGTCTTGCCGCCATGCTGAATCCGCTCTGGATCGCGCTAAGCATGTATTCGCGGCTGCCGGTGCCGCGCGTGCCGTGGGACGACGCAGGGATGCGGTATGCGCTTTGCTGGTTCCCGGTGGTGGGGCTGGTTCAGGGCGTCGTGATGGCGCTGTGGGTGTGGGCTTGCGGGCTTTTGGGCGTTGGAAAGCTGCTGTTTTCTGTGCTGGCGGCGCTGGTTCCGCTGGCGGTCACGGGCGGGATTCATCTGGACGGGTTCGTGGACACGGTGGACGCGCTCTCTTCGCGCCGGGACCGGGACGAGATGCTGCGGATCATGAAGGACCCGCATGTGGGCGCGTTTGGGGCGATGGCCGTAGGCGCCTATCTGCTGACGATGTTCGGCGCGTGCCATGAGGCGGTCTGGGACGCACGGATGCTTTGGTGCTATGCGCTCGGCGGGGCGCTGGTGCGGGCGGTGAGCGGGCTTGGGCTGCTGACGCTGCCTTCGGCTCGAGCGGGCGGGCTCGGCGCGATGTTCGCTGGGGCGGCGGATCGCGGACAGGTGCGGGTGGCGCTGGTGGGGTGGGCGGTGCTCTGCGCTGCGGTGATGGTGGCGCTGGGCGGCTGGTGGATGGTTGTGGGCGTCGCCGTCGGCGCGGCTTACTGCGCTTGGGCGGCGATGATGAAGTTCAAAGGGGTCACTGGGGATGTGGCGGGATGGTTCGCGTGCATTGGGGAACTGTTGATGGTCTTGGGCGCGGCGGTGTTCGGATAGGGTTCGGCTGCATGACTTCGGAGGTGATGGTTGATGATGTTGGTCATTGGCGGCGCTCACCAGGGGCAGCGGGAATTTGCGCTGGCTCGGTTTGACGAGGCGGAGGTTTTGTTTGACCTGCACGAGCTGCTGCGGGATGAGGCTCAAGAAGAAACCGTGCTGGCCCGCGCTCGCGCAGCGGCCTGCGTGACCTGCGACGAGGTGGGGTCGGGGGTGATCCCCTTGGGCGCGGACCAGCGGGCGTGGCGCGAGCGGGTGGGTCACGTCTGTCAGCAGCTGGCGCGTGAGGCGGACTGCGTGGTGCGGATGTACTGCGGGATCGAGACGGTGCTGAAGGGGGCGCGGGCGTGATCCTGTTGATCCGGCACGGGGCCACGGAGGGGAACCTGGCGCGGCGGTACATCGGTCGGACGGACGAGGGGCTGTGCGGGGCCGGTGCGGCGCAGGCGGCGGGACTGCGGGCGGCGCTGGGGGCGTTGTCACGTCCGACGCGGCTATACGTGAGTCCGATGCGGCGCTGCCTGGAGACGGCGGCGCTGGTTTTTCCGGGTGTGGAGCCTGTGACGGTGGATGGTTTGCGAGAGATGGATTTCGGCATGCTCGAAGGGCGGACCCACGGCGAGCTGGAGGCAGACCCGCGCTATCGGGCGTGGGTGGACAGCGAGGGCCGGATGCGGGTGCCGGGCGGCGAGTCGCGGGCGGCGTTCGACGCGCGGTGCGTGGGTGCGTTTCGGGCGCTGGGGCTTTTGCCGGGTGACGACGCGGCCATCGTGTGCCACGGCGGAACGGTCATGGCGATTTTGTCTGCGCTGGGGGAGTGCGGGCGCGGGTATTATGATTATCAACTCGGAAACGCGGAGGCGTTCGGGTGCGAAGTGGGGGAGGACGGGGTGGTGCGGGTGGCGCGCCGTTTCTCAAACCCGTGCGCCAAAACCCCGTCATCCTGAGCGAAGCGAAGGACCTACTTCAAACGCTGCTCAATGATTTTGAAGAAGGTCCTTCGATGCGCTCGGGATGACGGGGTGGTGAACCGCTGTCGCATCGCCGCAGGTCTCTTCTAAAGTTTACACAAATGCCTTCTCTTCCGGTTTGAATCACCTGAAACATGTGATATAATAATGAGAAGCCTGCAGTAGGCGGGCTTTGCACTGACCGGGAAAGTCGAGGTACATGGCTTTGAACCAAAACAAGTGGAAAAAATATCTGCAAGGGCCGCTGCTGATGTATGTGGTCTTGGTGATCGTGATCATGTTCATGGTGAACGCGCTGGGGACCACCCCGCGCGACAATGTGACGGCGATCAACTATTCCGAGCTGCTGACGATGATCGAGAAGGACCAGATCAGCCATGTGATGATCGCGGGCAACACGCTGGTCGCGCGGACCGCGTCCAGCAAGATCCCGGCGGAGGAGTTCGGCGCGCGGTACGACTTGATCACGGACAACCTGAACTCAGACCGGTTCTACAACGACGTGGACGTGATCTACTCCAAGAAACTGAGCGTCCCCTCCAATGAAATCTCGAGCACGGACTACAAGTTCGAGATCGTATACCAAAAGCCCATCCCCGCCGCGTGGTGGGTGGACTGGCTGCCGCTGCTGGTGTCGATGCTGCTGATGGCGGGCCTTTGGTATTTCCTGATGCGCCAACAGTCCGGCGGCGGCAAGGGCGTGATGAGCTTTGGCAAGAGCAAGGCGCGGCTCACCGATCCGTCGAAGAACAAGGTCACATTCCGGGACGTGGCGGGCGCGGAAGAAGAAAAAGAGGAGCTGCGCGAGATCGTGGAGTTCCTGAAGGACCCGAAGAAGTTCACCGACGTTGGCGCGCGGATTCCCAAGGGCGTGCTGCTGGTGGGCCCGCCCGGCACCGGCAAGACGCTGCTGGCCAGGGCGGTGGCGGGCGAGGCGGCTGTGCCGTTCTTTACCATCTCGGGCAGCGACTTTGTGGAGATGTTTGTGGGCGTCGGCGCCAGCCGCGTGCGCGACCTGTTTGACCAGGCGAAAAAGGCCGCGCCGTCCATCGTGTTCATCGACGAGATCGACGCCGTGGGCAGGCAGCGCGGCGCGGGCCTCGGCGGCGGTCATGACGAGCGCGAACAGACGCTGAACCAGTTGCTGGTGGAGATGGACGGCTTCACGCACAACGAGGGCGTGATCGTGATGGCGGCCACCAACCGCGCCGACATCCTGGACCCCGCGCTGCTGCGTCCGGGCCGGTTCGACAGGCAGATCACCGTGAACTATCCCGACATCCTGGGCCGCGAAGAGATCATGAAGGTCCATGCCCGCGGCAAGCCCATGGACCCGTCGGTGGACCTCAGCACCCTCGCCAAGAAGACGCCGTTCTTTACCGGCGCGGACATCGAAAATGTGCTGAACGAGGCCGCCATCCTGACCGCGCGGCGCAACAACCCCACCATCACCATGGAGACTCTGGAAGAGGCCATCACCAAGGTGCAGATGGGCACGGAAAAAAAGAGCTACCGCGTGACGCCGAAGGACAAGCGGCTTGTGGCCTACCACGAGGCGGGCCATGCGCTGGTGATGCACTACTTAATGAAGGACGACCGGGTGCACGAGGTGTCCATCATCCCGCGCGGCAAGGGCGCGGGCGGGTACACGCTGGGGCTGCCGAACGAAGAGATCAACTATGTCACCAAGTCGAAGCTGTTGAGCCAGATCGCCATGGCCATGGGCGGCCGCGTGGCGGAGCGCATGGTGATGGGCGACGTGTCCACGGGCGCCAGCAGCGACATCAAACAGGCGAACCAGATCGCGCGGGGCATGGTGACCAAGTACGGCATGTCGGACGAGCTGGGGCCGATTTTCCTGGGCAGCGACCATGAGGTGTTCCTGGGCCGGGATTTCTCCAGCCATAGCGAGTATTCAGATGAGATCACGTCCAAGGTGGACGCCGAGGTCAAGCGGATTCTGATGGACGGGGAGCAGACCGCCGAGCAGATCCTGACCGAGCACCGCGACCAGCTGGACCTGATCGCCGAGGTCCTGCTGAAGAAAGAGAAACTGGACACCTTCGAGTTTGAGAAACTCATGAACGGCGTCAGCGTGGAAGACATCCTGCGCGAGGCCGAGGAGGCTGAGGCCAAGGCGCGAGAACAGCGCGACAAGGTGGCCGCCGAGCGCGCCGCCCAGAAGCGCGCCGAGCGCGCCGAGCGCGAGCGCCAGGAGCAGGAGGCCAAGGAAGCGCTGAAGCGCGCGGGACTGACGCCGCCGAAGGAGCCGGGGAATACCGGGGCGTAGAGCGGCCCTGGCTGAGTATGCATTCGCAGATCCGATGGCCGGAAACGACCGTCGGATTTGTGTGTTGTTTCATGATAGAGTGCAGCGAGGACATCCTTCGACGTCATCCATCGCTACGCCATGGACCCACCACACGCTGATTGGTGTCAAGTTTGAAGAAGGCCCGTAGCGTAGCGATGGATGACGGCGGAGCGGGTCGGCGGATGCCGATGCGATACTTTCACAGGAGGTGCATCCCCATGAACCTGTCCACCAAACTCGACGCGCACGCTTCGGGCGTGTTCACGCAGATGTCCAACCACCGGCTCGCGCTGGAGGCGCGGGGAGTGGATGTGATCGACCTGAGCACCGGCACGCCGGACCTGCCGCCCGCGGCCCACATCGTGGACGCGCTGGTCGAGGCCGCGCGGGACCCGCTGTGCTGGCGGTACGCGATCAAGGACCAGCCGGAGCTGCTGCAGGCCGCCGCGGATTGGTACCGGCGCAGGTTTGGCGTGGACCTGGACCCGAAGACCCAGGTCTGCGCGCTGCTGGGCAGCCAGGACGGCCTCGCACACCTGTGCATGGCCGTGTGCGACCCGGGCGACTTGGTGCTGGTGCCCGATCCGGGCTATCCCATTTTCCAGATGGGCCCGATGATCGCTGGCTGTGAGCTGTATCACGTGCCCTGCAGGCGCGAGGGCGGCTACATCATGGAGTTATCCGCTGTGCCTGAGGACATCGCTCGCCGTGCGCGGCTGATCATCGCCAGCTATCCCAACAACCCCACCGGCGCGGTGGCGCCCCGCGCGTTCTATGAGGAGCTGGTGGCGTTCGCGAAAAAGCACGACATCGCCGTGCTGCACGACAACGCATACTGCGAGCTATACGCGGGCGAGCCCGTGGGCTCGTTCCTGTCCGTGCCCGGTGCGCTGGACGTGGGGATGGAGTTCAATTCGCTCTCGAAGACCTATTCAATGCCCGGCTGCCGGGTGGGGTTCGCGCTGGGCAACGCGGCGCTGGTAGGAAAGATCGCGCTCATCAAGAGCCACATCGATTTCGGCACCTTCTTGCCGATCCAGCGGGCCGCCATCGCGGCGCTCAATGGGCCGCAGGACTGTGTTCAGGCCACCCGCCACGCGTACAACGAGCGCCGCACCGCGCTGTATCAGGGCCTTAAGGCGATCGGCTGGCAGATCGACGAGCCGGTGGCGACCATGTTCGTGTGGGCGAGATTGCCCGAGGGCCATCATGACAGCGCCGCGTTCGCGCGGCTGATGATGGAAAAGGCGGGCGTGATCGCCGTGCCCGGGACCGCATTCGGGCCCATGGGCGAGGGCCACGTGCGGTTCGGGCTGGTGCAGAGCGCGGAACGGATCGCCGAGGCCGTGCGTCGAATTGGTGACAGCGGCATCATTTTCCAGGGAGTCCGGTCGTGAGGGCGGACCTGCACCTGCATACGAGCGCTTCGGACGGACTTTTTAGCCCGGCTGAATTGATCGGTCTGCTGACCCAGTGCGGCGTGACCCACGCGGCGCTGACGGACCACGACACCATGAACGGGCTGAGCACCGCCCTTGCGGCCGCGAGGGCCGCCGGGATCGAGCTTTGGCCGGGGGTGGAGCTGTCCACCGAGGATCAGGTGGAGGTCCATGTGCTGGGCTATTTTCGCGCCGCGCCTCAGGGCATGGCGGACCGGCTGGAGGCGCTGCGCCAGATGCGGATTGAGCGCATGCACCGCATGGTCCATGCGCTGAATGCCGCGGGCGTGGGCCTCAGGCCCACCGACATCGTGCGCGAGGCGGGCAGTTCGCCGGGGCGGATGCATGTGGCGCGGGCGTTGGTGGCAAAAGGCTACGCGGCGGGGGTCAGTGAGGCGTTCCGGCGGTACCTGCTCCCGGGCAGGCCCGGCTTTGTGGGCCGAGAAAAGCTCACCCCGGAGCAGGCCATTGTGCTGATCAAAGAGCACGGCGGCATGCCGGTGCTGGCCCATCCGGGCATCATACAGGCGGGGACCAAGTCGCTGCCCGTGCGCATGCAGGGCTATCAGGAGGCGGGCCTGATGGGCGTCGAGGTCTATCATCCGCGCCACACGCCCGTGCAGCGTGCGATGCTGCACCGGTTCGCCAGGGAGCGCGGGCTGCTGATCACCGGCGGCAGCGACTATCACGGTGTACCCGGCGCGACGCTGCCCGGGGACCCGTCGCTGGGTTGGGACAGCGTGAACCGCGATTATTCAGAATTCTTCTCGAAATTGATGGCGCAAAGTTAATGGCCATATGGTATAATGGTTGTGCAGTTTTCGATTGCAGACTGATGTAGGAGGCGCACATGGCACAGGTTCAGCGCAGACGTCCTGCGAAGAGCAGGGCCGCGGTGGCGAAACAGTCGCTGCGGGATTACTTCATCATGGCATTGGTCATGGTGGTGATTGTCGGCGGGATCATCGGCATCAAGCGCTGGCGGGATAGCGTTCCTGGCGTCACAGCGTCTGGATTCTCTACTGTGGAGACATATCTGCAGGGCGTGTATGTCAATGGCATGGACCTGGGCGGCCTGACCTACGAGCAGGGCATTGAGGCCGCCAATCAGCAGGTCGCGGACCGGCTCAATCAGCCCATCAACGTGCTCTATAACGGCCAGACCTTCACCCGTACCCCGGCGCAGATGGGTGCGACCATGGTGGGTCTGGACGACTGCCTGCTCAAGGCATGGCAAATCGGGCACATCGGCACCGACGAACAGCGGCGCGAGGCCTATGAGTTCATCAAAGAGGGCAACGAAGTCGCCTTCGATTCCACGCTGCAGGTCAACGACGAGAAAATCGACGAGTTCGTCAATGAAATCGCCGTCCATGTCAACGTGCGGCCCGTGGAGGCTGAGATCAGCGTGGATGCTACCCAACTATTCGAGGTCTCTGACCATTCGGACGGCGTCCAGGTGGACGAGGCCGAGTTGAGGCAGGACATCACCAGCGCGATCTATGCGGGCGGCGCCCAAAACATCAACCTGGTGCCCAAGATCTGGCGGCCGGAGAACACCACTGAGATCGCCAACGCCATGAAGTTCAAGATCGCCGAGGCCAAGACCAACGCAGCGTCAAAGAACGAGAACCGCACGCGCAACATCATGCAGGCGCTGAAGCCGTTCAAGATGCTGGCCGTGGAGCCGGGCGAAGTGGTTTCGTTCAACAAGCTGGCGAGGGCACGCACCAAAGAAAACGGGTACTACGAGGCGGACGAGTTCTTGGACGGCGAAATCACCACCGGCATCGGCGGCGGCACCTGCCAGGCGTCCACCACCTTGATGCAGGCGCTGGTCAAGGCAGGCTTCACCATCGACCAGCGGTTCCAGCACTCGCTGCGCGTGAGCTACTGCGAGCCCAGTCAGGACGCTACCGTCACGTCCTCGGGCAAGATCAAGGACCTGGTGTTCACCAACAACACCGAGAACACCATGTACATCTTCGCCACCTGCGACTGGAAAGAGGCGAAGGTCGAGGTCTACGGCATCAAGCCCCAATACAAGATCAAGCTCAAGACCCGGACCATCCAGGTCAAGCCCTGGAAGGGCGAGGAAATCGTCTACAAACAGAACGCCAAAAAGGCGGGTCAGATGGTCCTCAAGAAGGAAGGCGTCAACGGCTGCATCACAGAAGGTTACCGCGCGTACTACGACTGGGATACAGGCGAGCACATCGAGGGCATGGACGAAACCCTGTGGCGCGATGAGTATGCGGCGGTCAAACCGGTATACTATGTCTATGAGTAAGCTCTTTCATGGCAAGCCATGAATTTGCAACATACAAAAGGAGCGTGACTCTCGGTGTTGTTTGAGGACTCGAACATAGCGGTGTTCGCGGGCAGTGGCGGGGAACTGTTCGCGAGGCGGATGTGCAACTACATGAACATGAAGCTCGGCCAGAGTGAGGCATTCAAATTCTCGGACGGCAACACGTTCGTGCGCATTCTCAACAGCGTGCGCGACCGCCACGTCTATCTGGTTCAGCCCATCGGCAACCATCCCAACGACGAGTTCGTCGAGATCCTGTTTTTCGTGGATGCGCTCAGGCGCACCAACGCCCAGTCTGTCACGCTGGTCATGCCCTATTTCGGTTACGCCAAGGGCGATAAAAAGGATGAGCCTCGGGTGTCCATCCGCGCCCGGGTCTGTGCGGAGTCGATGGAGCTGGCGGGCTGCGACCGGTTCATTTCTATGGACCTTCACTCGCCCCAGGTGCAGGGCTTCTTCAAGCGCCCCATGGACCACCTGTACGCCATGCCCATGCTGTGCGAGTACGCCAAGCGCAACCTGGATCTGACCAACGCCGTGATCGTGTCGCCCGACGCGGGCTACGCCAAGCAGGCGCGCAAGTTCGGCACCTGGCTGGACCTGCCCGTGGCCATCGGCGACAAGCAGCGCGTGGACCACACCGAGCACGCGGAGGTGCTCACCATACTGGGCCAGGTGGAGGGCAAGAACGCCATCATAGTGGACGACTTCTCCACCAGCGGCGGCACCCTCGCGAATGTGGCCGAGGCGCTGCACAGGCACGGCGCCAAGGAGATCCGCGCGATGCTGAGCCACAACATCGCCTCCGAGGACGGCGTGAAGTTGCTGGATGACAGCAACATCAAGGAGATCATCTCCACCGACACCCTGGTCAACCCCAACATCGTGGGCCATCCGAAGTTCAAGACGGTCTCCGTGGCGCCCATGTTCGCCGAGACCATCATGCGCTATCATCAGCACAAGTCCATCAACACCATGTTCACGGCGCTGGAAGACGGCATCGTGGACGCGGGTCTGCGCCTCGCCAAGCGGGACGTGGAGAGCCTGCGCAAGTCGCAGTCGTTCTAAGTCAGCATGCGCCCGGTCAAAATAGGCCGGGCCTTTGTCGTTTCAATCCCAAAACGTTGCCGCTCAACCGCGCCGTCATCCTGAGCGCAGCGCAGGATGACGGCTGGGGCAGCGCACGCGGTGGTCTGTTGGATCAACTAAATTGACAGGGGGCCGAGCCGCATGTCCGACTTCGGGCCGATGGACGCCAAGGACAAGATCATCTTTCAGCAGCTGGACGTGATCCGCCAAATGACGGAGAGCAACCTGCGCAGGGTCAGCGACGACTTCTGGCCGTCGGCTGCACCGGGGCGGGACGCTTCGCCGGTTGCGCCGGAGACAGGCGCTTCGCGAGGTCCAATCGGTGATCCGTCAAAGTCTATGAAGCCGCAGACGCCCGTCGCGCCGAAGCTGGCCGCGCAGGCTCAGCCGCCGGAGGCGGAGGTCGAGTTGCCGCCGGAGTCCATCGAGGACCTGAAGGCGGAGCTTTCGTCCTACATCGGCCTGGAAAACATCAAAAAAGAGGTCACCAGCCTCATCAACATGATGACGGTCTACAAGCTGCGCAAGGCGCACGACCTGCCCACCGTGGACATGTCGCTGCACATGGTGTTCACCGGCAACCCCGGCACCGGCAAGACCATGATCGCGCGGCTGATGGCGCG
>JAVBUD010000023.1:0-7123 GCA_031555755.1 Eubacteriales bacterium
CTCGGTAGAGGCCTGGAGATCGCCCTGGACCCTGCCTCTCCCGCGTGGGGGAGGTGGCCCGCGAGGGCCGGAGGGGGACACCCAATTGCGCATGTACATTGAATAAGGAGGCACTCCCCATGCTCATCAGTTACAACGGCAATTCCATTGACCGCAAAGACGGCGAAAACGCGCTCGACATCGTGCGCGACTTAGACCCGGAACTCGCCAAAAAGGCCCTGGCCGCACGCCTCGACGGCGAGCTGGTCCAATCCCTGGCCGACCCCATCCACGGCGACCGCACCCTGGAGATCCTTACCTTCGACGACGACGCGGGTAAGAAAACCCTGCGCCACACGGCCAGCCACGTGCTGGCCCAGGCGGTACTTCGCCTCGTCCCGAATGCCAAGCTCGCCATCGGCCCGGCCATCGACAACGGGTTCTATTACGACTTCGACGTCGAGGAGCCGTTCACGCCGGACTTTCTGCAGAAGGTCGAAAAAGAGATGCAGAAGATCATCAAGAAAAACGACCGCCTGGAGCGCTTCGAGCTGCCCAGGGGTGAGGCCATCGAGTTCTGTAAACAGGCAAACCAGCCCTATAAGGTGGAGTTGATTGAGGACCTGCCCGAGGGCGAGGTCATCTCGTTCTATAAGCAGGGCGACTTCACCGACCTGTGCGCCGGGCCGCACCTCCCCTCCACGGGCAAGGTCAAGGCGTTCAAGCTGCAGTCCATCGCAGGCGCCTACTGGCGCGGCAGCGAGAAGAACAAGATGCTGCAGCGCATCTACGGCACCGCGTTTTTCGACAAGGACGAACTGGCCGCGTACCTGGAGAAGCTGGAGGAGGCCAAGAAGCGCGACCACCGCAAGCTGGGCCGCGAGCTGGACCTGTTCGCGCTGATGGACGAAGGCCCGGGCTTCCCGTTCTTCTTCCCCAAGGGGATGGTGCTGCGCAACGAGCTGGAGGGCTACTGGCGCGCGCTGCACAGGCAGAGCGGCTATCTGGAGACGCGCACGCCGATCATGCTGAACCAACACCTGTGGGAGGAGTCAGGTCACTGGGACCACTACAAAGAGAACATCTACTCCACCAAGATCGACGACCAGATCTACTGCCTGAAGCCCATGAACTGCCCTGGCGGCATTCTGGTCTACAAGCGCAAGGCGTGGTCCTACCGCGAGTTGCCGCTGCGCATGGGCGAGCTGGGCATCGTGCACCGCCACGAGCTCTCGGGCGCGATGCACGGCCTGATGCGCGTGCGCTGCTTCACCCAGGACGACGCGCACCTGTTCATCACGCCCGAGATGATCAAGGACGAGGTCATCGGCATACACCGGATGGAGGACCACATGTACAACATGTTCGGCTTCAAGTACCATGTGGAGCTGTCGACCCGCCCCGAAAACAGCATGGGCACAGACGAGATGTGGGCATCTGCCACGCTGGGCCTGAAGGGCGCGCTGGACGAGCTGGGCGTGCCCTACGTCGTCAACGAGGGCGACGGCGCGTTCTACGGCCCGAAGATCGACTACCATCTGGAGGACAGCATCGGCCGGACCTGGCAGTGCGGCACGATCCAGCTCGACATGAACATGCCCGAGCGGTTCGACCTCAGCTATATTGGGCCCGACGGCGAAAAGCACCGGCCCGTCATGCTGCACCGCACGATCTATGGCTCCATCGAGCGCTTCATCGGCATCCTGACCGAGCACTTCGCCGGCGCGTTCCCGCTGTGGCTCAGCCCCGTCCAGGCCAAGGTCATGACCATCACCGACCGCGCCGACCAGGCCGCCACAAAGCTCGTCTCTGCCCTCGAAGCCGCAGGCATCCGCGTCGAGGCCGACCTGCGCAACGAAAAAATCGGGTTCAAGATCCGCGAGGCCCAGATGGAAAAGGTGCCCTATATGTTCATCCTCGGCGACAAAGAAGCCGAAAGCGGCGAAGCCAGCGTCCGCAGCCGCAAAGAAGGCGACCTGGGTACCATGGGCGTCGATGCCATCGTGCAGAAACTGGTGGACGAGATCCTTACAAAGTCGATCTAATGAGAGGGTGCCACGGCGCACCCATCAGATCCCCTGCACCCCTCCACGCCGTCATCCTGAGCGCAGCGAAGGACCTTCCTCAAACTTCCACACACTACAAGTTTGAAGAAGGTCCGTAGCGTAGCGATGGATGACGGTGCTTTTCCTCTTAACAGCTTCCCAGGATGACGGTGCTTTTCCTTTTTTAACAGCTTCCCAGGTTGACGGCGTTTTTTCCTCCCTGGCCGGCTCCCGTTTAATCTCCCCCCCTCCGGGTGACAATACCCCCATCAACACCCACTGGAGGCCACCGCCATGCCCAACGCGCTCATCCACGAAAAGTCCCCCTATCTGCTGGAGCATGCCCACAACCCCGTCGACTGGCTGCCCTGGTCGGACGCCGCGTTTTATCGGGCGCAGGCCGAGGACAAGCCGGTCTTCGTGTCCATCGGGTACGCCGCCTGCCACTGGTGCCACGTCATGGCCCACGAATCCTTTGAGGACCGCGCCATCGCTCAGCTGCTGAACGCGCACTTCATCTCCGTCAAGGTCGACCGCGAGGCCATGCCGGACGTAGACGCCTACTGCATGGTCGCGTGCCAGCTCATGACCGGCGCGGGCGGCTGGCCGCTGTCCGTGTTCATGACCGCGGACCGGCGGCCATTTTTCGCGGGCACCTATTTCCCGCCCCACGACGCCCGAGGCCAGACGGGGTTTTACGAGCTGCTGCTGGCCATCGCGCAGCACTGGCGAGGGGGCCGCGCCGCGCTCCTAGACGCCCAAGACCGGCTGCTGGACGCCACCCGCGCCCTGCAGCAGCCGCGTCCCGGCGAGATGAGCAGCGCGCTGATGGACCGCGCCTACCGCGACCTCAAGTCCGGTTTTGACCCAAAGTACGGCGGTTTTGGCCCCGCGCCGAAGTTTCCGACGCCCCATGTGCCCCTGTTCCTGATGCGGTACGGCGCGCTGACGGGCGAGCAAAGCGCCACCGACATGGCGCTTGAAACCCTCAGGCACATGGCGCTGGGCGGGCTGTACGACCATGTGGGCGGCGGATTCTGCCGGTACTCCACCGACCGGATCTGGCTCGCGCCGCACTTCGAGAAGATGCTGTACGACAATGCGCTGCTGGCGCTGTGCCAAGTGGAGGCGTTTCAAATCACCGGCGACCCGTTCCACGCCCGCGTCGCCCGGGAGACGCTGGACTTCGCGCTGCGCGAGATGCGCGGGCCTGAGGGCGGCTTCTTCGCCAGCTTCGACGCCGACAGCGCCGGGCGGGAGGGCGCTTATTATCTGTTCAGCCGCGCAGAGGTGCTGCGGGCCCTCGGCGAGGCCGAAGGCGAGTCGCTCTGCCGCGCACTGGACATCACCGACGCGGGCAATTTTGAGGGACTCTCGATCCCAAACCGCATCAAAGCAGGCGATTTGACGCCGGATGCACTGCGCGGTGCGCTGGACCGGCTGCGCGCCTACCGCCAAAACCGCATGCCGCTGCGCATGGACGACAAGCGGCTCGCCGCCTGGAACGCGCTGATGGTCGCGGCCCTGGCCCTGGCCGCCGGGCCGCTGGACAGGCCGGATTATCTGGTGGCTGCGCTGGCGGCGAGGCAGTTCATCGGGCGTGAGCTGACCCGCCCCGACGGCGGCCTGTTCGCCTACTGGCGCGACGGCGCGGCTGGCGCGGGCACGCTGGACGACTACGCGTTCCTGAGCTGGGCGGATGTGTGCCTGTACGACGCCACGCTGGACGCCGCGCATCTAGATCGGGCGCGCGACACATTAGAGCGCGTGCAGCAGCGTTTCTCAGGCAAGCCCGGCGAGGGTTATTTTCTCAGCGAGGCAGGCACCGCGCTGCCCGTCCGCCCGCGAGAAGGTACCGACAACGCTCTGCCCTGCGGCAACTCCGTCCTGGCGCTCTGCCTGGTGCGCCTGGCGCGGCATTTTGACAGCGACCCGACCCTGTGCCAGCTGGCCGACGACCAACTGCGCTTCGTGGCCGGTGTCGCTGACCCCCATCCCTCCAGCTGCGCCTTCGGCCTGAGCGCGGGCATGGCCGAGGTGTACCCCTGGACCGACATCACCTGCCGCACCGAAAGCGAGGCCGACACCTCGGCCTTCAGGGAGTACATCCGCCACCGCTTCATCCCCAACAGCGCCGCCATCATCATCAACACCCCCGGCGAAACCACCTACCAAGTCTGCACCGGTAGCACCTGCGGTCTGCCCGTCCGCACCCTGTCCGAGCTCTAACCCAGCCTCCCTCACGGAGGGAGGAGGACCGCGTGAGCGGTGGAGGGAGGAGCACCACGAGCCGCAGTGGCCTCCTCCCACCCCACCCGGTCATCCTGAGCGCCGCGAATGACCTTCCTCAAAACAACAGGAAGGTCCTTTTCTGCGCTCAGGATGACGGCGGGGGGAAGCATACCCGCCGTGTATCCCGCTACACCTTCGCCGCCTCAAACCTCACATCGCTCACCGACACCGTCATCACCACGCCGCTGACCTCTTGACAAATCCGCTCGCACACCTCGGCCATGTACTCGATGCGCGCCTCCGGCGTCCACGTCTCGTCGATGTTCCCACTCAGCTCCGCCCAGATCCGCTCCGTCACCGCATCGATCCGCGTGTCGCGCTCGCCCACCGTGATGAGGTCCGGCTCCGTCACGGTCCAATCAAGCTGATAGCAAAAGTGCACAGTTTCCGACCAGTTGATGGTGCAAAGGTAAGGCTCTCCCGTAAGCTCAGCCATCGAAGTTCGAATCGAGTTGGCGGTCCAGTGGCTCGTGTAATGCTCCTGATGGATCTCCTCCACGCGAGGCAGATTCGCCTCCACCAGCGCGTTGAACTGGCTGATGCTCATGTTCAGATAATCCGTCGGAACCATCGCGATCAACTCGTCCAGCTCCGCCTGGGGCATGTCGTCATACACCTCTTGTTCCTCATCCTCCAGGCTCGTGATCACCAGCAGCACGTCCAACTGCTCATCGGTCAGCTCCGTCTGCAGCTCGTCCATCACCATGCGCATGCCCTCGCGCAGGTCCGGCTCCGTATGACGGCTGTGCGCCCGCTGCATGAAGCCCATCTTCACTTTCTTCTGGATCTGACGCACGACCTCATTGCGCCGCCCCACGGTGACCTGTTCCGGCTCGAGGCATTTCAAATAGATTTGGTATCCGAGCGTCCGATACATGTCCGGGCCGTCCACTTGGCGCGTCGGCACGAGCACCCAGTCACCGATTTGAGTCTTGCGGTTCTTATGCGCCAAGTCGTCCAGGTCCCACTGCAGCATGTACATGAAATCGTTCTCTGCCGAGCGCTGCACAAACAGGTTGTCCAGACGCACCAGCTCGGGCATGAGGAATTCCCGCCAAGCCGTCATACTCATCTGCTCATAATCGGGCAGCCGAAGCCCCATCACGTACCCATATTCCTCGTCCGTCATCCGGTCCTCCAAGCGTCCAAACGACTCCACAGGCGGCCTCTCCTCCGCCGTCTCCGTCCCCGCCACCGCCAGCACATTCCCCGTCAGCAGCGCCAGCAGCAGCACGCAAACCACCACCACAACCCCCGCTTTTCGCGGCTTCATGTCAAACAATCGCCCCATCCGATACTTCATATTCTTCAAACCCCCATCAAACCGGGTCGATAAGGGCAGACGCCTTGGGCCGGGCAGCGCGGCCAGCATCGCCCGCAGGTACAGGGTTCTCTTCCCCTCGTCACAATCTCTCAATACGGCCTCGTCGCAGGCCAGTTCGCACAGCGCGGACATCTGTCGCCGCGCCCAGAGCAGCAGTGGGTTGAACCAGTGTGCGCACAGCATCAGCTCAATCAGCGCCACGCCGAATAGATCCCCACGCCGGATGTGCAGCAGCTCGTGCCGCAGCATCAGCGCCAGTTGGTCGTCCGAAATCCCCGCGTCCGGCATACACAGCGCTGGCCGGAACAGACCCACCACCATGGGCGACGTGATCATCGGCATGCGCCATGCGGGCGGCATGCGCATGTTGAGGTCAGCACATTCATTTGTGAGCACTGCCCGTGCGGACCCACTCAGCGGCTGCCGCCAGCGGCGATGCAGCCTGGAAAACCGCGCGTGCTGCACCGCCTTTGCGCCCAGCGAGATCAATGCGCCCGCCAACCACAGCCCGAACAGCAGCGCATCCCAGCGCACATCGATGCGCCGCGCGACCGGCTGCACTACAGGCGCAGCGCTTGGCTCGCCCACAACCGGAGCTGCAGCAGTCACTGCTGTGACCTCAGCCGCCTGCACCCGCTGCTCCGCCATCGCCTCCACCCGCACCGGTGCGGTCACTGCATCCGGCACCACCTGCTTCGGCAGCATCGAGGGCCGCCACGGGCACAGCAGCAGCAGCACGAGCATCAGGCCCACCAGCCACAGCGCGTTCGCCCGGTATCGGATCAGTAGCGGCCTTTTCAGCGCCATCAGCGCGGAGAGCAGCAGCGACACGCTCACCGACGCGCTCAAAAGCCCCAGCAGAAAGGTCGTCAACTCAATCGCCCCTCTCCCTCGCCCAGCGGACCAGCTCCGCCAGTTGCCCCTCGTCCATCCGGTGCGCGTCCATCAGCGACGCCATCAGGCTGGTCAGTGAGCCGTCGTGGTACCTTTTCAAGAATCCGTCCGTCTCAAACCGCAGGTAGTCGTCCTTGTCCACTAGGGGATAGTACTCGCGCTCCTTCTGCGGCTTTTCCGAGCGCAGAAAGCCGCGCTCGATCAACCGGTTGAGGAGGGCGATCAGCGCAGGCGCCTTCCAGCCCTTCGCGCGGCCCAGCTCTCGCATCAGCATCGAGGTGGTCGCAGGAGGCGCCATGCCCCAGATGGCGTTCATGACCTCGAACTCGGCGTCGGGTAGCTTTTTCATCGCATGTGCGTCCTTTCAGATGTTATACAGCTGTATATCGTTATTATACAACTGTATAAGATCGTTGTCAAGGGTAAAATCGGCGGGGGGGCGGGACGGCACGGAGGCCGTTCCCTACAGTCGTCTCTCGCCGTAGGGAACGCCCTCCGTGGCGTTCCGCCCCCCCGATGCGGCCCCCGCCCAACCCAACCCGGGACCCGCAGGGCCCCCCGCCCCCCCCCCCCCGGAAGCCGTCGTCGC
>JAVBUD010000012.1:0-9640 GCA_031555755.1 Eubacteriales bacterium
TCTTCTGCCGCCACCCTAGGGACTTCCAGCTCAGTAACCCTCGTTAGTAACCGTTTGGTCGTTCGGTGGCCACTGGTTGCCGGCGCGGTGGTGAGCCTACGCCTCCGGCTCCTCGTCCTCTTCCGCTTCCTCGACCGTTTGCTCCGCCTTGTTGGCGCTGGGCCAATCGATGGTCACACCCGGCTGATCGCTCGTCACGTGCACCGGCTCCGGTTCCGGCTCGGGCGCCGGTTCGGGCTCGGGCGGCGGGGGCGGCGGGTCGGGCATCTTGGTGCCGCAGGTGGCGCAGAACTGGGCGCTGAGCGCCTGCACCTCGCCGCAGTTGGGGCAGCGCTTCAGGTTCCGGATGCGGTCCACCTCTTCGCGCACGGCCTTCTGCTCGGCGGTCAGCCGGTCGATCTCCAGGCACAGCTTATCCGCGGACTCATTCTGACCCGCGCCGCGCACGGCGTAGTACGCCTTGCCGATCTGGGCAAACAGTTTGTCGATCTCGTCCTGAATGGAGGCCACCCGGCCGTTCAACTTGACCAGGTCCGTAGCCTCCTGGGTGCGGCGGCCCACGGCCTTGGCGGCCTCGGTGAACCGCTTGCCAAAGTCCTCAAACAATGACGGCATGAAAAACACCCCTCCTCCATCTCAATCAAGGATATGTCCGTCTCTCCTCTATTTTGCCCGATCCCGCCAAAAAATGCAAGCACAGTATGAATATTTCGCAATTCACCACGAACAATGATCAATTTGCTCCCCTTCGGACATACTATCATTGTTCATTGACAATTGTTAATTGTTCATTACTCATCCGCCCAAGGAGGTCCCCGCCGTGCTCACCATCTTTATCCGGGCCATCATCCTGTACGCCGTGACCCTGGTGACGCTTCGCGCCCTCGGAAAAAACCAGCTGGGCCAGTTCCAGCCGTATGAGTTCGCGCTGGCGCTACTGATCGCGGACCTGATGGCCACGCCCATGGCGGACATGTCCACGCCGCTGCTGCACGGCGTGCTGCCCGTGGCGGCGTTGTTCGTGGTGCACTGCCTGCTGACCTTCGCATGCGTGAAATCGGACAAACTGCGGGCGGTCATCTCCGGAAAACCGAGCCTGATCGTGAGCAAGGGCGTCATCGACCGGCGCGAGCTGGAGCGGCTGAGCATGAGCCTGTCGGAACTGCTGGAGGGCATGCGCGAGTCCGGCGTGCTGGACCCGGCCCAACTGGGCACCGCCATCGTGGAGGCCGACGGCAAGATCAGCGCGTTCAAGACCAGCGAGGTCTGCGCCATGCCGCTGGTGATGGACGGCCGAATCCAACTGGCCAACCTGCAGTTGGCGGGCTTTGACGAGCACTGGATCGCGGACCTACTGGCTCACTACAACCTGCGCCCCAAGGACGTGCTGTTGATGAGCCTGGACGGCGAGGGCAACGCCCACATTCAGGACATGAAGGGCACGCAGATCGAGCTGGTCGCGGCAAAACCTGCGGAGGTGGCCTGGTGAGATGAAGGCGAAAATGATCACCGCGGGCATCGTGCTGGCGCTGATGGTCGCGCTGTGCCTGTACGCCATGGGGTCGGTGCAGGCCGATGCCGAGGCGCTGCGCAACCTGGCGCTCAGGGCCAGCGCGGCCGCGGAAAACGGGGACGTGACACAGGCACAAGCGCTATTGGGCGCGCTGGAAGCAAGTGCGGACGCGCGGCGCGCACACCTGGAAATTTTGGCCCTGCACGAGGACCTGAACAACGTGTCCGAAGCCGCGTCAGAGGCCAGGGTGAGGCTGCAGCACGGGCAGATCGAGGAGTTCCAGGTGGCGATGGTCCAGATCCTGGACGCCCTGACCCTGCTGGACGAGCGCCAGCGGCTGACGTGGAGCAATTTGTTTTGAGGCATTATAGGCATCCTCCAACTCGCCGTCATCCTGAGCGCAGCGAAGGACCTTCTTCAAACTGATATCAAAAACAGTTTGAGAAAGGTCCTTCGCTGTGCTCAGGATGACGTTGGGGGCGTTCGACCGCCGTGTAACGCCCCCCTACCGCCGGTCCCGAAAGATAAACCGCTGCTGCACATTGTAGCTCACCACGAACAGCAGCGCGTCCGTGATCGGCTTTGCGATCAGTGTCGGCACGCCGAGTCGGGTCAAGGCCAGGATCATGCTGTAATTCAGCGCCAGCACCAAGCCCACCAGCAGATAGAAATACAGGATCGAGCGCTTGCCCGCGCGGCTCTTGAACACCAACTGGCGGTTGACGGTGTAGTTCAGCAGCGCGCTCATGATGCGCGGGATCACGATGGAGATCCACAGCGGCTCCGGCCTGAAAATGTGCAGCGCCAGAAACAGCACATATTCCACCACGCCCGAGATCAGCCCGGACCCGATGTACGATCCGATCTGCTTGAACAGCAGCGCGTAGATGCGCGCGCTGTCCCTGAGCGTGTCGAAGTGGCTGCCCTTGTTGTCGTCGATGTAGATGGTCTGGATAACCTGCTGGATCACGGACATGTTCAGCTGACGCGCGCGGATGAGCATGTTCATCTCGTACTCATACCGGTCGCCGTCCAGCTCGATAAAGTCTTTCAGCACCGATGCGGGTATGCCCCGAAGGCCCGTCTGGGTGTCGGAGATCCACAGCCCCGTGAGCATGCCCAGCGCCGCGCAGGTGATCGTGTTGCCCGTCCGGGAGCGGGGCGGCATCTGGCGCTTGTCGCGGGTACCCAACACCAGGGAATCGGGATTATCCATCATGGCGATGGCCATGCGGGCGATGTCGTCCACATGGTGCTGGCCGTCGCAGTCGGCGGTGATGACGGGCGTGGGCCCGCTCTCCGCCATGATCTGCTGCATGCCGGTCTTCATGGCCGCACCCTTGCCGCGGTTGACCGCGTAGGAGATGACCTGCGCACCCTGCTGGCGGCATCGATCGAAGATCCGCGCATACGCGGTGCCGCCGCCGTCGTCCACGACGACGATGCGGGAAAAGCCCTGCCTGGACAGGGCATCCAAGAAGGTGTTCAACCGCCCATCCGGTTTGTACGCCGGGATCAGCACGGCGATGTCGCCTTTGTGCACGGGATAACCTCCGATCGCGAAGTTGATCGTGAACGGAGACATTATACCACGAAATTGTTAATTGGAAAAGCGCAGGGAATCCCAATTCCCCCAACCCCTCCTCCCCCCGTCATCCTGAGCGAAGCGAAGGACCTTCCTCAAACCAACCTTCGCCCCTCATCCCATCTCCCTCGGTCGCGGCCTCTTCTTTCTTGATAGAAAGAAGCAAAGAACCCAGGGAGGGTTGCGATTCCCTCCCTGGACCCGCCTAAACACTTTTGGGTACGGGGGAACGGTCCGGACAGGAACCGAAAATCCACAGGTACGGATTTTCGGAATGATCCTCTCCGTGGCCTGCGGCCACTTCACGATTGAGTCGCCTGTGGGTGGGTGAGGGCGTGGGCTTCGGGACGGGCTGTGTGCGAGGGCTCCTCAGTTAAACGCGCCCTTCATCCGGTCAAAGAAGCTCTTTTTCTGCTCATACTCCTTGCCGGTCACCGTCTTTTCAAACTCCCTCAGCAGGTCCTTCTGCTTGTCTGAGAGCTTTCTTGGCACTTCCACATTCAGCTCCACGAACAGGTCGCCCTTGCCACTGCCGCGCAGATTCTGGATGCCTTGGCCCTTGATGCGGATCACGGTGCCCGGCTGGGTGCCCTCGGCCACCTGCTGCTTGACCGGTTTTTCCAGGGTCGGCACGTCGATTTCGCCGCCCAGCGCGGCGTGGGTGAAGCTGATCGGGATCGAGCAGTACAGGTCGAACCCTTTTCTCGTGAACAGCTTGTGGGGCCGGACGTGCACAACGACCTGCAGGTCGCCCGCAGGGCCGCCGCGCTCGCCGGGCTGGCCCTGACCGCCGATGCGGATGACCTGCTCGTTGTCGATGCCCGCCGGGATCTTGATGGTGCGGCGCTTGGTGGTGCGCACTTTGCCGCGGCCGTTGCACTGGGTGCAGGGCTCCTTGACGACTTTGCCCTCGCCTCGGCAGGCGTCGCAGGTGCGCACGTTTTGGATGCGGCCGAACGGCGTGTTTTGGACCACGGAGACCTGGCCTGTGCCGCCGCAGGTGGGGCAGGTCTGGGGCTGGGTACCCTCCTTCGCGCCGCTTCCGTGGCACTTGTCGCACTCCTCGTCGCGGGTCAGGTTGATGTCCTTCTGGCAGCCCTTCGCGGCCTCGTCGAACTCGATGGTGATGTCGGCGCGCAGATCGGCGCCCCGGGACGGCCCCTGCCGCCTCGCGCCGCCCGCCGCGCCGCCACCGAAAAAGGCGCTGAAGATGTCGTCGAACCCGCCGCCACCAAAACCGCCGAAATCGCCGTTGAACCCGCCACCCCCGAAACCGCCCTGGCCGGGCTGCTCGTGGCCGAACTGGTCGTAGCGCGCGCGCTGCTGCGGGTCGGACAGGGTCTCATAGGCCTCGTTCAACTCTTTGAACTTTTCCTCCGCGCCCTTGTCGCCCGGGTTCACGTCGGGATGCAATTTTTTGGCGAGGTTGCGGTACGCCTTTTTGAGGTCCGCGTCGGAGGCGTCCTTCTGGACGCCCAGCACCTCGTAATAATCTCGCTTGTTGGCCAAGTGTATGTCACTTCCTTACAGACGGGGTGCGGGCGGGCGTGGAAGCCCGCCCCTACGACCTCGATCCTGGATTCATCCTATGCGCGGCAACGGCGGGGGCAAGCCCCCGCCCTACCGCGTGTTTTATGATACCCGATTATTGCTCATCCGTAAACCCGCCTTCGACGGTGCCGTCGTCGTTCACGGTGCCCTCCTGAGGGCCGCCCGGCTGGCCTGCGCCGGCCTGGCTGTAGACCTTGCCAAAAATCTCGTAGGTCGCCTGGCTGAACCGCTCGGTCTCGGCCTTGATGGCCTCGGCGTTGCCGCCCTCGCGCAGCGTCTTGAACTGGGCCAGCTCGTCCTCGATCTTCGCTTTGTCCGCCGCGTCCAGCTTGTCGCCCAGGTCCTTGATGGTCTTTTCGGTCTGGTAGATCAGCGTGTCGGCATGGTTGAAGGTCTCGACCTCTTCTTTCTTGGCCTTATCCTCGGCGGCGAACCGCTCGGCCTCTTCCATGGCCTTCTTGATGTCGGCCTCCGAGAGGTTCGAGGAGCTGGTGATGGTGATCTTCTGCTCGTTGCCGGTGCCCAGGTCCTTGGCGCTGACATGCACGATGCCGTTGGCGTCGATGTCGAACGTCACCTCAATCTGCGGCACGCCGCGCGGCGACGGGGCGATGCCGGACAGCTGGAACCGGCCCAGGGTCTTGTTGTAGGCGGCCATCTCGCGCTCACCCTGCAGCACATGCACGTCCACGGCGGTCTGGCCGTCGGCGGCGGTGGAGAACACCTGCGACTTCTTGGTGGGGATGGTGGTGTTGCGGTCGATCAGCCGGGTGAACACACCGCCCATGGTCTCGATGCCCAAGCTCAGGGGCGTCACGTCCAGCAGCAGCACGTCCTTCACGTCGCCGCCCAGCACGCCCGCCTGGATCGCGGCGCCGATGGCCACGCACTCGTCGGGGTTGATGCCCTTGTAGGGCTCCTTGCCGGTGATGCGCTGCACGGCGTCTTGCACCGCCGGGATGCGGGTGCTGCCGCCCACCAAGATCACCTTGTCGATCTGCGAGGCCGACAGGCCGGCGTCGCGCAGGCACTGGTTCAGCGGGGTGATGGATTTTTCGACGAGGTCAGCCGTCAGCTCGTTGAACTTGGCGCGGCTCAGCGTCACGTCCAGGTGCTTGGGGCCCGTGGCGTCAGCAGTGATGAACGGCAGGTTGATGTTGGTGGTCATCACGCCGCTAAGCTCAATCTTCGCCTTTTCGGCGGCTTCCTTCAGGCGCTGCAGGGCCATCTTGTCCTGGCGCAGGTCGATGCCGTTTTCGCGCTTGAACTCGTCGGCCACATAGTCGATCACGCGCTGGTCAAAGTCATCGCCGCCCAGGCGGTTGTTGCCCGCGGTGGCCAGCACTTCGAACACGCCGTCGCCGATCTCCATCAGCGACACGTCGAACGTGCCGCCGCCCAGGTCGTACACCAGGATCTTGTGGGCTTCTTCCTTATCAAGGCCGTAGGCCAGCGCAGCAGCCGTCGGCTCGTTGATGATGCGCAGCACTTCCAGGCCCGCGATGCGGCCCGCGTCCTTGGTGGCCTGGCGCTGGGCATCGGAGAAATAGGCGGGCACGGTGATGACTGCCTGGGTCACGGTCTGGCCCAGATAGGCTTCCGCGTCGCCCTTCAGCTTCTGCAGGGTCATCGCGGAGATCTCCTGCGGGGTGTACTGCTTGCCGTCAATGTTCACGCGGAAATCGGTGCCCATCTCGCGCTTGATGGACATGACGGTTCTGTCCGGGTTGGTGACGGACTGGCGCTTGGCGACGGTGCCGACCAGCCGCTCACCGTTCTTGGCGAAAGCCACGACGGAAGGCGTGGTGCGCGCACCCTCGGCGTTGGGGATGACGGTGGGCTCGCTGCCCTCCATGACCGCGACGCAGGAGTTGGTGGTACCCAGGTCAATGCCGATAATCTTAGCCATCTTTATGTTCCTCCAAATATCAGAAATTGTTGATGTGTGTATGAATGATCAATTATCAATTGACAATTAACAATAGAGTTGCCTTTCATTGACATGATCTCATTGTTCATTGATCAATGTTAATTGTTGATTCCGTCTACTCCGCCGCGACCTTCACCATCGGATACCGGACGATCTTCCCTCTCACCTTGTACCCCTTCTGGAATACTTCAAGGATCATCCCCGGTTCGCCCTCGTCCGCCCGCATCACCGCGTTGTGCAGTTCCGGGTCGAACATCTGGCCCTCCGCCGGGACCTCTTCAAGCCCCAGTTTCTGGCAGGCCTCCAGCAGGATCCGCTGGGTCATCTCCACGCCCTCCAGCAGCGGCCCGGTCTCGGCGTGGTCCTTGGCTGCCTGGATTGCCCGTTCAAAATTGTCGATGGTGGGCAGCAGCGCCTGCACGGCCTCGCGCACGCCGTCGTCGAAGGATTCCGTCCGCGCGGCCTCGGTGCGCTTTTTGTAGTTGGCGAACTCCGCTGCGCCGCGCTGGGCCAGGGTCAGATACTCCTCGCGCTGATTCACAGCGGTCTCCAGCGCCTCGCGCCACTGCGCCTGCGTGGGCTCCTCCCAGTTCTCAGGTTCGTCCGCGATGGGGTTTGTCGCCTGCTCGATCTCCAGATCGAGGTTCTTTTCTTCGCTCATCGGTCGTTTGCCCCTCAATTCTCTCCACTTAATAGGTCACTCATCGCCTTGCTGATGTAGTCCAGCACCGAGATCACGCGGCCGTAGTTCATCCGCGTGGGCCCGATGATGCCCAGCGTGCCGTGCACGTCGTTTTGCATCTTGTAGGTGGCCGTGACCAGCGAGCACTCGCTGAGTTCCGGGATGTCGTTCTCCGGCCCGATCCGGATGGAGAACTCCACGCCGCCCGCCCTGCGCAACAGCGGATACAGCTTATCCTTTGCCTGCAGCACCGCCAGGAAGTTCCTGGCCTTTTCCACGTCGGCGTACTCCGGATAGTGCAGCAGGTTCACCCCGCCGTCGATCACCATCTCGCCCGTCTCGCTCTCCGTCATGCGGTATTCCATGGCGTCCAGCACGGAGGCCAGCAGCCGCCTGTGCTCCTTCAGGTTCTTGAAGATCTCGCTGAACTTCTGGCGCATCTCCGCGAGCGTCAGCCCCGTCAGCTGCTCGGTCAGCATCTGCGAGATGCCGTACAGGTGGTCCGACTCCAGCCCCTCCGGGATGCGGATCACGCTGTCCTTGATCATGCCCGCGTCCGTCACCACCACCAGCAGCGCCGACACCGGCGAGACCTGCACGATCTGCACGCGCACGATGCGCATGGTGTGCATCTGCGGCGCGACCACCAGCGCCGTGTACTGGGTCATGTCCGACAGCGCCTGGGCCGCCTTGCGGATGACCTGCTCCATCTGCGCCGTGCGGTGGTTCAGGTGCGATTGAATCCGCGCGGTCTCCTGCTGGGACAGGGGGCTTCCCTTGAGCAGCTGGTCCACGTACAGCCGATAGGCCTTCATGGACGGTATCCGCCCCGCCGACGTGTGCGGCTGGTCCAGATAACCCAGCTCCTCCAGGTCCGACATCTCGTTGCGGATGGTGGCCGGGCTGACGCCCATGCCCTGCTTCCGGCTCAACGTGCGGGACCCGACGGGCACGGCGGTCATGATGTAGTCGTCGATGATCGCCTGCAGTATCATCCACTTCCGATCGTCCAGCTTCATCAAGATCACCTTCCCTTTGCCCCTGTTAGCACTCGATGCCGTTGAGTGCTAACCACTGGACATAGATTAGCACTTCCCAAATCGTTTGTCAATAGCCCCGATTGAAAATTTTCCGCGACGCGGCGATTGTTCATAGTATGTCCATATTTCGGCCAGCGCCGTCACGCGCGCCCGCAGTCGTCAACCAATCAAACCCAGCACCACCCGATTCTGCACTTCCATACCCCGCTCCGTGAGCCACACCCGCTCGCCATCCGTCTCCGCGAATCCTTTCAGCCGCGCAATCGCCGCAGGGTCGATCCCCTCCGCGGATGTCCCGAGCACCATGCGCGTCTCCAGCATCACCCGCTCCTCGAAAACGTCCCGCGCCGTCAGCGCCACAGGCTCCTCCCGCACGTACGCCAGGTCGTCGGTGTTGCTAAACCGCGTGCCGTCCATCAGCGAGTGCGCCGCAGCGCCCAGACCCAGATAATCCCGGCGGGTCCAATACGCGATGTTGTGGCGGCACTCGAAGCCGGGCCGCGCATAATTGCTGATCTCATACCGCAGAAGCCCCGCCTCCGCCAACATCTGTGTGGCGAGGCGCTGCATCTCGACGCACTCGTCCTCGTCGGGCTCCATCAACTCGCCGCGCGCCACCCGCTCGGTCAAGGGTGTGCCGCCTTCCAAGATAAGGCTGTACGCGGAGATGTGCGCCGGCGCGAGGGCGATGGCGGCGTCGAGGGTGTAGCACCAATCGGCCAGGGTCTGACCGGGCAGCGCGTACATCAGGTCGATGTTCAAATTTTCGATGCCCGCCGCCCGCGCCATGCCCACGGCGGACGCCACATCCGGCCAGGCGTGAATGCGGCCCAGGGTCCGGAGCAGGTGCGGCTGCAGGGCCTGCGCGCCGAAGGAGAGCCGGTTGACGCCCGATTTGCGATAGGCATACAGCTTTTCCGCGTCGATTGTGCCTGGGTTGGCCTCCATGCTGATCTCGGCATCATCGAGGAGGGTGAAGTGGGCGCGGACGGCGGCCATCAGGCGTGCGAGCTGGTCGCCCGTGAGCAGGGAGGGCGTGCCTCCGCCGATGTAGATGGAGGAGACAGGACGGGCGGCGGAGGCGGCGTCCCGCATCTCCCCCTCCACCCTCTCCAAATAGGAAGGCACCGCATCCATCGCCCCGGCAACCGACACAAAATCGCAATACGCGCACTTCCTGGCGCAAAACGGAATGTGGATGTACAGCGCGATGGGTTCCAAGTGAGCGCACCTCCGTATCATCAGCAAAACCAAAACGCATCCTCCCCCCAACCGTCATACAGAGCCCACCCAAGGACCATACGAAAAAATTAAACCCCATCAGTTTTAGGGAGGGACG
>JAVBUD010000176.1:0-13187 GCA_031555755.1 Eubacteriales bacterium
AGTTTGAACAAGGTCCTTCGCATACGCTCAGGATGACGGCGTCCGAATCGTCACACCCATGCAAACGCCCCGCCCAACCGACGCGAAGCGCGACGGGAGGTCCAGGAGGGATCCATCCCTCCTGGCGGAGGTCCAGGAGGCAGAGCCTCCTGGTTACTTCCGCATCACCGCCAGCATCGTGATATCGTCCGCCTGCTCCGCCCCATTGGCAAACTGGTCCACCGCCAGCTTGATCCGCGGCAGCATCCCGTTCACATCCCCGCGCGGGCAGCCGCTGGCCACGTCCAACAGCCTCGGGTCCCCGAACAGCTCTTCTCTCTGGTTGACGGCCTCGGTGACGCCGTCGGTGTACAGCACCAGCTCATCGCCGGGCGCCAGCACGGTGCTCATCTCGCGATAGCGCATGCCCTCCATGCCCGCGAGCACGAAGCCCGGCTTCATCTCGAGCATGGTAAACCTGCCCTCCTTGCGGCGCACGAGGGGCGGGTTGTGGCCCGCGTTCACATACACGAACTCGCCGGTGGAGATGGTCAGATACCCCATGAACGCGGTGACGAACATGCCGGCCTCGTTGTTCTCGCACAGCAGGTTGTTGACGGTCTCGAACACCTCTTTCGGGCTCTTGCCGTACTGGGCGTTGTTCTTGATCAACGTCTTGGCGATGACCATGAACAGCGCGGCGGGCACGCCCTTGCCGCTGACGTCGGCCATGACCACGCACAGCTTGTCGTCGTCGATCAGGAAAAAGTCGTAGAAGTCGCCGCCCACTTCCTTGGCGGGCAGCATGGTGGCGTAGATGTCGAACTCCTCGCGCTCCGGGAACGCCGGGAAAATACAGGGCAGCATCGACGCCTGAATCTTGGTGGCCACGTTCAGCTCCGCGCCAATGCGCTCCTTCTCGCCGGTGACCTTCTGCAGGTTCGCAATGTAGTCCTTCAGGTCCCCCGCCATCTTGTTCACAGACCCGCCCAGCACCTCGATCTCATCGCCCGTGTTGATCGAGATCCGGTGGTCCAGATTCCCGCCCGAGATGGTCTCCACGCCGTCCTTCAGCTCCTCAATGGGCTTGGTCAGCCGCCTTGAGAACTTCACGGAGATCCATACAGTCAGCAAAATGGTGATCAGAATCACCGCGCCGATCAGCAGGATCGTCATCAGGATCGCCTGGTTGATCACAGAGGCGGAGCGATCCGCCATGTCCATGATGCGCTGTTGGCTGTCGGTGGCGGGCTTCAGCGCCTCGTCCCGGTCGGCGACGGTGACGATGGTCCAGGGCCGGATGCGCATGGGCTCGTAGGCGATGTAGACGTCGCGGTCATCCAGCGCGATCTCCTCCACACCGGCTTCGCCCGCGACCATCTTCTCGGTGGCGGCGCGCAGCTGGGCGTTTTCGCTCTGCAGATAATTCGGGCGGATGAGCTTGCCGTCCGCGTCCCGCTCGATGCCCGGATGCAGGATCAGCTGGCCGTTCTCGTTCAGCATGAACGCATAGCCGGTCTCGCCGATCTTGGTGCCCAAAATCAGCTCGCTCAGCGGCGTGAGCAGCGTGCCGATGCCCGCCACGCCCCGAAGCGCGCCGGACGCGTCATAGAACGGCGTGGCGCACACGATGCCCAGCCCGCGCCCGAACTGGTCGTCCACCACGTCGGTCCAGATCTGCTCGTTCTGCTCCTTGGCGGCCTTGTACCACGGGCGCTCGCGCGGCTCCGCAAACGCGGCCTTCACGCCGGAGTTTTTGTCCACGGCGTAGAAAAACCCGTCCTCGGTGCCGATATAGCAGGAGGTGACCTGGGGATTGGCCTCGGCGATGCGCATGAGCGTGCCCTTGATGTTCGTCATCAGCTCCGCCTGCTGCCGCACCGGCCCGATGTCGAAGCCCTCGGGGAACAGGCACTGGAACGCGTTCACGCCGTCGTTGTCGGCGCTGGGCGCGGTGGGCGCGGCGGGCACATAGTTCGCGGCATGGTCAATGATGTCCGAGGCTGCCGCGGCGACCATGTTCGACGCGGTCTGGATCGCCAGCAGCTTTTCGTCGCTGATCTGGCCCATGCTCCTGGCGTTTTCAGAGAGCCGCTCCATCATCTGGCTCTGCAGCGCCAGCTTGGCGTCGCCGGACGCGGTCTCGCCCAATGTGTCGTTGTTTTTCAGCGAGGTGTCGCGAATGTACCACATGCCCCCGATGGACACGATGGCCGCGATCAACAGCGACAGCAGCGCCACCCAAATGACCAAGCTCGTTATTTTTGTTTTGATCCCGCGCCCGTTCTTCATGGTTTGTGCCTCCGTACGTAAAGTGATTTGATGTCCGCGAGCAGTTCCTCATAAAACCCGGTCACGCGAATGTCCTGAAAGTTCGGCTCCGTGCGCATCGGATGGTGCAGCACCGCCAGCGCGCCGTCGCCCGAGATGGGCAACAGCCCCGCGAAAAAGAACCCCTCGCCCAGCAGGGACTCCATGCAGGGCACGGCGGACGCCCGCGTGATGTTCACATACGCGTTGACCGTCAGCGTGGGCCAGTCTGCGTACGCGCCCACGGTGCCCATCACGGCTCGGCCCAGCCCCGCGCCGCCGGCCTCCACATAGACCGACGCGCACCGGTTGTGCTCGCTGATCGCGAACCGGAACATGTCCGATTCCGGCTCGCCACGGCTCACGATCTCCGGCTCCGCGCCGCTTTGAAGATAAATCTTCCGCGTCAGCGCCGCCAGCGATTCCGGCACATTCACCCGGTCGGGCGCCTGTTTCTCCAGCGCCAGCACGCCCAGCCCGCAGATGCTCTTCACGTTCGTGCCCTTGTCGAAGGAGTATGCGAGCGTGCTGTTGTCCGCCCGCTGGAACTCAAATCCGCAGGGCGCAAAGCCCAGCGCCATGGTGGACTTCTGGGTGATCGTGTGGCGCGTGTAGGGGTACACGTACAGCGCGGCCGCGCCGCTTTTCTTCGCCACGTCGAAGCCGTACTGGGTGAACGGCCCCGACAGGCCGAACCGCCTGCAGTCAGGCCGCACGACCAGCGCGCCAAACGAGGCGATGTTGTCGAAATGCTTGAAAAACCAGGTGTTGATCACCGCGGCCGCGCTGCCGTCCTCAAGCACCGCCAGCTGGAACAGCAGCTCGCCGGTCTCCATGGCGTGCCGCGCGTAGCCCGGCTCATACAGCGCCTGGGCAAAATAGCGGTCCCCGTATTCCGTGCGCAGGCAGGCAATCGCCGCGTCGGCGTCCTCCGGCCGCGCCTCGCGAAATATCGCGTCCAAGGTCTGTCCCGTCGCGCCATTTGTAAAGATCACGCGCTCCACCTCGCTTTGCTCACAGAATGATCACCACATTGTTGACCCCAAACGTCTCGCGGTAGTAGATGACCTCGGCGGAGTCCACCACATATTTCATGCCGATGATGTCCAGGCTCTTTTCAAAATCGCCCACGATGTGCTTTTGGTAGTATTCGATGGGGTTGAAGTGCTTGCCCGCGTTGCGCAGCCGCATGATGATCGTGCCCGGCATCAGCATCAGCCGCACGGAGATGTCGTATTGCCCCGCGGTGCCGCTCTCGTTGATGATCAGGGTGATGATCTCCTCGATGGCCATGGAGATCTGCATGCCCTGCTTCATGGGCAGTTCCATCTCCTCGCAGAACTCGCCGATCCGCGCGGACGCGCCGGAGGCCGACTCCAGCGTGTTCGGCACCGAAAACGACATGTACCGGCCCTGCTTTTCCAGCTCCGTGTTCAGCAGCAGCGGCACCGACATGGCGGGCTCCCTGCGGCGCACCCATAAAAGCGCCACCGCCAGCGCGCCCAGCGTCAGCGCGCCGGACAGCGGATAGGCGGCCCACACAAAGGTCAGCCCGTACCGCGCCAGCAGATACGCGGGCCCCACCCACATCGCCAGCTCCTGCATGGCCGGGATCAGGTTTGCCAGCGCGATGCGCCCGATGGCGTTGTAGTATCCGGTGAGCAGCGAAGTAAACAGATACAGCACCGCAAAGCCCGCGTACCAGCCCAGCGCGCCGGTGAACATCGCCCTCGTCGCGCCGGACAGCCCGAACATCGCGCCCAGCGGCCCGCCCAGCAGCACGATCAGCAGCGCGATCACGCCGATCAGCGCGCCGCCCCAGCCAAAGCTGATCCGCAGCGCCTGGCGGATCGAGGTGTTGTCCCGTTCCCCATGAAAAACGCCCACCAGCGGCACCAGCGTCTGCACGGTGCCCGCGACGGCGGCGGACACGAACCGGTTCAGCGTGGCGACCACCCCGAACACCGCCAGCGCCTCGCTGCCGCCCACGCTGAGCAACAGGCTGTTCATCAGCAGCGTCGCCAGCAGCACGTACAGCCGCGACATGCCCAAGGGGCTGCCCTGCACGGCGATCTCTTTGATCATGGCCGGGTCCGGCCGCCCGGGCGCAAGGGTCCGCATCAGCATCAGCAGCGCCGCCACGGCGGCCACGCCGATCCCGATAGCCTGGCCCAGCGCGATGGCCTCGATCCCCATGAACCGCACCAGCACCAAGCACGCCGCGATGGTCACCGCCGCCATGATGCTGGTCATCCAGATGCCGATGCCGGGCTTTCCCACCACGCGCCCAAAGTACAGCGGCACATAGCTCAGCATCGCAAAGAACGCGTAGGCCACAAAGCACACAAAGTACCGGTCCACGTCCAGGTCCGCGCCCTTCGACAGCAGCGCCAGCAGCGGCCCCCGAAACAGCAGCAGCCCGGCGCAGATCAGCGCCCCCACCAGCACGGTCAGGACCAAGCAGGTGGAAAACACCCTCGACACGCCGTCCGGATCGTCCTTGGCGATGCACTTGCTGGCCACAACCTGCCCGCCGCCCGAGATCAAAAACCCAAAGAACGACGCCAGAAAGAACAGCGGCGAGCACACCGCGGTCACCGCCAGACCGCCCGCCCCATACACATTGCCCGCCAAGATCGCGCACACGATCGGCGGCACGGTGGACACCATCAGCGCCAAAATGTTTAGCGGCGCCAGCCGCAGAAACAGCGCCTTGATAAAGCTGCCATTGTCCTCCATGAGCCCGAAAAAGCCTCCCCGCCGCGCCATGAAAAGTCGAGCATCGCACAGCCGCCGCGCAATGCCCGTCCATCACAGCCTCCACAATCCGCTATGGCACATTCGTCCCATCTGTGATAGTATACAACATATGTTACACCAATGCTACACCCATGGCGCAGAATGTGCTCAAAAAGGGCGTAAAACGCGTAAAATCAGCCCGAACAGCGGCGCATCGCCCCAAAAAAACCGGCCCAGCACACACCGACAAGGAGGAAAATCAATGACCCTATACATCGACGCCGACGGCTGCCCCGTGGTGGACATCGCCATCCGCGCGGCGCGGGATTGGGCCGTGCCGGTGATCCTGATGTGCGACACCGCCCACCATTTCCAGCGCGAAGGCGCGGAAACCCTCACCGTCTCCAAGGGCGCGGACAGCGTGGACTTCGCCCTGGTCAACCGCGTCCGCCCGGGCGACGTGGTGGTCACCCAAGACTACGGCCTGGCCGCCATGTGCCTGGCCAAAAAAGCCACCCCCGTCCACCAAAACGGCCACATCTACACCCCCGAAAACATAGACGCCCTGCTCACCCAGCGCCACACCGCAAGAAAAGCCAGAATGGCCGGCCAACGCACAAAAGGCCCCAAAAAAAGAACCCCCGCCCAAGACAAAGCGTTCGACCACCTCATCCGCCAAGTCCTAAGCCAAACATAACCAGCACCGCCCACCCACCCCGTCATCCTGAGCGCAGCGAAGGACCTTCCTCAAACTCTATCCATTACGTTTGAAGAAGGTCCTTCGCTGGCGCTCAGGATGACGAGCGTTGCTGGTTGTGCAAAACAAAGCGCCCTCCCCACCGCCCCGATCGACCACAGCGAAGCGAACAAGGGAGGTCCAGGAGGGATTTAATCCCTCCTGGCGGAGGTCCAGGAGGCAGCGCCTCCTGGCGGCCTTACGCGTCCGTCACAATGCAGGCCAGCATCACCACATCCTCCGCACCTTCGTTCATGACCGCATGGCTGTGCCCGCCGCCGGTGCTCATCACGTCCCCAGGCCCCACCGCGACCCGCACGCCGTCGTCCAGCACGACCGCTGTGCCGCTGATGAAGTAGAACAGCTCGGTCTCGCCCTCGTGCACATGCTCGCCGATGGAGCAGCCGGGCCGCACAGTGATCGTCGAAAACAGCCGCACATGCGCAGGCAGCTCGCGGCACAGGGCCGCCATCTCCACGACGCCGTCCCCGCCGCGCATCTTTTCCCGCAGCTCCACCACATGCCCACTCCGATCAAAAATCATACCGACACAACCTCCCGATTCTTTTCATAGATCAGCCGCAACCCCTTCAGGGTCAGCAGCCCGTCCAGCACCATGATCTCGTCCATCTCGTCCGAGATCAGCACGGCCAGCCCGCCGGTGGCGATCACTTTCGCATTCGGCGCGCCGATCTCCTCGCGCATGCGCTTGATCAGATAGGTCACCATCCCCACGTGCCCGTAGAGCAGCCCCGCCTGCATGTTCGAGATGGTGTTGCGGTTGATGACGCTGTCCGGCTTCACCAGCTCAAATTTCGGCAGCTTGCTGGTGCTTGAGACCAGCGCCTCGCTGGACAGCTTGATCCCCGGGCAGATCGCGCCGCCCAAAAACTCGCCCTTCTCGCTGACCACGCCGAAGGTCGTCGCCGTGCCAAAATCGATGTATACGCAGGGCCCGCCGTACAGCTCATAGGCCGCCACGGCGTTGGCGATGCGGTCGGAGCCGAGGCTGCCCGGGTTGTCATACTTGATGTTGATGCCGGTCTTGATCCCAGGCTGCACCATCATGGGCGCATGCCCGATGTAATTCTTGCACATGTGGTCAATGGTAAAGTTCACCGTCGGCACCACGGAGGAAATGGCGATGCCCTCCACGGCCTTGACGTCCACCCCGTAATGCTCGAACAGGTTCAGCATCAGCATCCCGTACTCGTCGGACATCTTGTCCCGGTCGGTCGCCATCCGCCAATACGCGACCATCAGCTCGCCGTCAAACACCGCGCACTTGATGTTCGTGTTGCCAATGTCCATCGTCAGTATCATCGCACTCAAACTCCTAAAGCTTATGTTGTGCCTTCCAAATCGCAAACACCACCGGCGATGTGATGACCGCAGCCACGACGGCCTCGGACCCGCCGCCGATCAGGCCGGTGCCGCCGATGATCGCCAGCAGCTTCTCATTGTCCAGCGCCGTCATCTGATAAAAAACCAGCATCAGCCCCAAGTACAGCACCGTGTTCGTCAAACTCCCCGCAATGGCCGCGAAGGGCAGCGCCCGCAGGCACAGCTCCTGCCGCCCAGAAACCAGCTTATAGACCGCCCAGGTCACCACAGGCACCAGCAGCCTCGGCGCAAGGCACATCACAATCGCCAGCGGCGGCGACTGCGCCAGCAGCGCGGCGGCCAGGCCCGACGGCGGCGTCATGGTCAGCCCCATCATGCTCAGCACACTGCACAGCCCAAAGCAAGCGCCCAGCAGCAGACCGGTCCTCAGCCCCAGCAGGATCGTGCCCACAATCACCGGCACGCACAGGATCGTCACATTGATAAACCCCAGCGGAATCAGCCCCAGCGGCGTGATCCCCAGCAGCACGATGATGGCGACAAACATCGCAGTCACCACCATTTTTTGCGTGTTCTCCCTCATACTCCATTCCTCCGTTCGAGTTCTCGTTCCCGGATACCCGACGCGCCCAAAGTGCAGTCCACCCGATTTCGTCAGTTCGGTTCCAAAAGATACCGACTGTAAGGGTAGTATAACCGCGAACCGCTTCACTTGAATACCACGATTGCGTAAATTCCATTGAACAGCGCCCCAAAGCGTGCTATAATAAACCCATCCCCCAACACACCAACAAGGAGGTACCCCACCATGCCCTGCAACTGCGAAAACTGCGGCGGCCGCATCACCGGCCTGGCCCACATCGGCATCCTCGTCCAGGATATGGACCGCTCCAAGGACTACTATGTGAACACCCTCGGCATGCAGCTCCAGGCCGACGAATGCGCCGGCGACACCAAGCTCGTCATGGTCGGCATCGGCAGCCTCGTCATCGAGCTGATCCAAAAGCCCGACCACCAGCCCCGCCCGGCAGGCGTCGTGGACCACGTCGCCATCGCCTGCGAAGATATCGAGACCCTGGTCTGCAAGCTCATCGAAAAGGGCGTGCGGTTCGACGCCAACGAGATCTCCCACAACCCCACCCTGTTCGGCGGCATCAAGAACATCTTCTTCAAGGGCCCCGACGGCGAGATCCTGGAGTTCTTCGAGTACGACAAAAAATAGGAGACGCCCATGCTGCAAAAACTCAAGACCCTCGCGTTCGGCTCCATCCGCCACACCATCGTCACCGTCACCACGGCGCTCTTTTTGGCCGCCATCCTGGTGTGCCTGATCTGCGACGTGTTCACCGGCGGCGGCCTCACCTGGTCGCTGGCGGTGATGGGCAGCCTGGCCTACCTGCTGCCCATCGTGTGGCTGCTGGTGCTCAAGCGCAGGCACAAGCTGGAGTGGACCATCGCTGCGGCGGGCGTGCTGGCGGTGCCGCTGCTGCTGTGGATCGGCCGCGCACTCGGCGAACAGGGCACCCACCCGCTGCTGCTGCCGCTGCTGATCGGCTACAGCGCGGTCTGCATCGCCCTGGCCCTGGCCCTCTACTTCCTGCGCAAAAACAGAGCCGGCCGCACCAAAGCCCACCTCGTCAAACAAGCCCAAGCCGCCCCCACCCCCCAAAAAGCCGTAGAAGGCCCCGTCTCAGACGATTAATCCCGACCCCTCTCCCAACCCCCCGTCACCCCACCCCCCGTCATCCTGAGCGCAGCGAAGGACCTTCCTCAAACTAATCAGCATTAAAGTTTGAAGAAGGTCCTTCACTCCGTTCAGGATGACGAGCTTCATCCCCACCCAAAAACCACCCCACCAAAAAGCGGCGAGCCGCCTCCCTGCGCCCCGCCGCTTTTCTCCCATCTCTCCCCTACCCCAACCAAACCCCATCCACAGCCGCCTTCACGACCCGCACGACCTCCTCCGGGTCGCCAATCGCCTTCAGCGTCTGCGAGAACGGCTCCACCACCACCGGACCCGTGTACCCGATCTTCAACAGCCCCTTGAAGAACCCCTTCAAATCGATTCCCCCGCCCTCACCGGGCAGGTACCGCAGCGTGTCCGGCAGCGTCTCCAGCGGCTGGCCCGCCTTCGCGTCGTTGATGTGCACCAGCACGATCTGCCGCTCGTCCTCGATGTCCGAGAGGCAGTCCGCCACGTCCATCCCGCCCGCGTACGCGTGGTACGCGTCGAACAGCAACCCCATGTTCCCGGTGCCCATCTCAGCGCCCAGTTCCAGCATGCCCTTCGGCGTGGTGATGAACTTGTGCTTGCCCTCATAGAGCGTCTTCGGCCCCAAAAACTCCAGGCCCAGGTCGATCCCGTGGTCCTCCAGAATCTTCGCGCAGGGCTTGATCCGGCGCACGTGGGCCTCGAAGTTTTCTTCGAACTCCAGCGTGTCCGACCAGCTCATGATCCAGGTGCTGCAGCGGTGAATCCCCAGCGCCCGGGCGGCATCCGCATAGCGCGGCAGCGCGGCCAGCGCCTGATCGTAATCGGGCGAGTCCGCCTGCACCGGCACAGGCAGCCCGCACCCGCTGGGCATCACGCCATATTGCCCGCACAGATCCTGCGCCCGGCGCAGCCCGTACCGCTCCACCACGGCCAGCGGATCGAGCTCGATCGCGCCGAACCCATGTTTTCCGGCCAGCCGCACGGCCTCGTCAAACGCCAGATTCAGCCCCAAGTTCCCCGCATTGAACGCAAGATACATGGCACATATCCTCCGTTATTCCTCTGTCTCGTCCCCGTCCACCGCCTTGGCGATCGGCACATTGTCGTTGTCCATGGGGTCCGCCTCCACGTTCTTGCCGCAATGGGGGCAGGTGTACAGCAGGTTGTCCTCGTCGATCCTGGCGTCGATGCAGAACATGCCGTGGCATTCGGGGCAGATGCAGCCCACGTACATGCCCACGCCGTCCTCGTCGTCCTCCTCCAGGTCGTCCTCGCGGGCGAAGAAGTCGAACTCATCGCCTTCGTCCTCGTCGTCGTCCTCGTCGTCCTCATCGTCGTCGCCGTCAAAGTCGAAGTCGTAATCCTCGTCGTCGTCGTCCTCGTCGTCGTCCTCAAAGTCGCCCTCGAGCTCCGTCAGGTCCTCGTCGATGGACTCCACATAGTCGTTCAGCTCGTCCACCTCGTCATGCAGGTCGTCCACCTCGTCAATGACTTCAGAGAGAACGTCGATCAACTGCGTGATGAGCTTGCCCTCGCTCGACGACTCGTCCACCTTGAGCCCCTCCGCCAGTCCGCGCAGGTAAGAGATCCGGTCGCTCAAATTGCTCATGTGTGTGCCCTCCTCTTGTCATTGGATGTTCCGGTTATCTTGTCATTCGCCGCCACCAACACCTCGTCATCCTGAGCGCAAGCGAAGGACCTTCCTCAAACTTTCATCCCTATTCAGCTACAGGAAGGTCCTTCGCTTGCGCTCAGGATGACGGGGTTGGTGGACGACGTGCAACAAACAAATGTTACCCCCTACGCCCTGGACATATACTGCCCGTCGCGCGTGTCGATCCGCAGCATGTCCCCGATCTCGATGAACAGCGGCACCTGCACCACATAGCCCGTCTCCAGCGTCGCGGGCTTGGTCGTGGTGGAGGCCGTGTCGCCCTTGAAGCCAGGCTCGGTCTCGGTCACTTCCAGCTCCACGAAGTTCGGCGCGGCCACGGAAAACGCCTTGTTCTTGAAGAACCGCACGGTGGCGTTGGTGTTCTCCTTCATGAACTGGATGCTGTCCTCCACCTGGTCCAGCGTCAGCGGCAGCTGCTCATAGTTCTCCAGGTCCATGAAGTAGTACATGTCGCCGTCGTTGTACATGTACTGCATCTCGCGGGTGTCGATGTGGGCGCGGGGCATCTTGTCGGACGGGTTCCAGGTGCGCTCCAGCACCGCGCCGGTCATGACGTTCTTGATCTTGGTGCGCACGAACGCCGCGCCCTTGCCGGGCTTGACGTGCTGAAAGTCCACGATGGTCCAAACGCCATTGTCGAACTCGAAAGTGATGCCTTTTTTGAAATCGCCAGCCGTGATCATGTGATAATTCCTCCCAATCGATATAAAGTGTGTGTTTATCTTACACGGTGATCAGGGCGCGATTGGCCGTGATCGGGTTAAAATAACCGTCCTCCGTGATGATCGCCATGTCCTCGATGCGGACCCCGCCCAGGCCAGGGATGTACACGCCCGGCTCCACCGTCATCACGTTGCCGGGGCAGAGCGTGTCCGTGGAGCGCATGGAAAAGTTCGGCGTCTCGTGGATCTCAAGGCCCACGCCGTGGCCCAAGCTGTGCCCGAACGCGCCGGGATACCGCGCCTCCAGATGGTCTCGGGCGGCCACTTCCACCGCCTTGCAGTCCGCGCCGGGGCAGACCTTTTCGTAGGCCAGCCGCTGCGCCTCCGCGACCGCGTTGTACATGTCCTTCAGTTCCTGGCTGACCTCCCCGAACGCGATGGTGCGGGTCATGTCGCACTTGTAGCCGTTCACCTGCGCGCCGAAATCCAGCGTCAGCAGCTCGCCATTTTGCACCGGCCTGTCCGACGGCACCGCGTGGGGCAATGATCCGTTCGGCCCGCCCGCCGCGATGGTCTCAAACGCCACGGCCTCGCTCCCCAGCTCCAGCATCGTGAAGTCCAGCTTCTGCTGAATCTGCCGCTCGGTCATGCCGGGCTTCACCCACTCGACGAGCCGCTCAAACGCCTCGCAGGCGATGGCGGCGGCCCGCACGACGCACTCGATCTCCTGCGCGTCCTTCACCCTGCGCATTTTCTCCGGCAATCCGCCCAGCGATACGAAGCTGATGTCCGGCATCGCAGCCTTCAGCCCGTCCAGCTCGCTCACCGTCACCACGTCCGGCTCAAAGGCGACCCGCGCCAGCCCCCGCGCCTCCAGCAGCGTTTTCAGCAACTGCGGCTGCCGCTCGGTCAGCGTGATGCGGGCCAAGCCGCAGTCCGGCGCTTCGCGCTCACACTGCTCAAAATATCGGAAGTCGGTGATCACGGTGCCCGCGCCGCCGCACACGAACAGCGCGCCCTCGCCCGCGTACCCGGACAGATACCGGATGTGTTCCGGCTTGGTGATGTACGCGGCCTCAAGCCCCGCCTCCACCATCAGATCCCACAGCGCAGCGCAGCGATTCGGCATCACGCGTCCCTCCATCCACTTGGCATACACTATATTTTAACACACCGCCGCCAAGATTACCAGCGAAGTTTCTGCAAAATTCCGATCTTTTTCGCTTGACGCGCGTCCAAGGAGGGTAGATACTGTCAATGAGAAGACTCAGATGTCGCCGACAAGATAAAGGAGGCCCTCTGCATGAAGAAGCTCGCATCCCTGCTGTTGTCCCTGCTGCTCATCCTCGCCCTCGCCGCCCCCGCCCTGGCCCAGTCCGAAAAGCAGGACCTGCTCGGCGAGTTCATCGCCACGGACCTCGAGGGCAACGAACTTGACTACACCCTCATCCGAGACGCCGAGCTGACCTTCATCAACGTCTGGGGCACGTTCTGCGACCCGTGCATCGGCGCGTTGCCCGACCTGAGCGCGCTGGCCGAGGAATACGCGGGCCGCGTACAGTTCATCGGCATCATCAGAGACGGCAACATCGGCGACGGCCCGGACCAAGCCACCGTCGACCTCGCCAAGCAGATCGTCGAGGAGACAGGCGCAAACAACTACACCCACCTGGTCCCCTCCACCGACATGCTCCACAACAGCATCGTCGGCTCCATCCAGCTCATCCCCACCAGCTTCTTCGTGGACAGCGAAGGCCGCCAGGTCAGCACCGGCTACCAAGGCGCCAAAACCGCCGCCGCCTGGCGCGAAGTCATCGACACCGCCCTAGCCGAACTAGAAACCACCCCAACCCCCTAACCCCCTAACCCCCCCGCCCCCCCATTGTCATCCTGAGCGAAGTCGAAGGATCTCCCCGCCCACAGGCGCCCCCCCATCCCCACCCCCCCCCCGTCACCCCCCACCCCCCGTCATCCTGAGCGCAGCGAAGGACCTTCCTCAAACTTCATTGAACAAAAGTTTGCAGAAGG
>JAVBUD010000137.1:0-41621 GCA_031555755.1 Eubacteriales bacterium
CAACCATCCACTCCATCGCCCTGGACGAGAGCGAGGCCACGGCGGCGATCCGGGCGCGGTTTGGCATGTTCGTTCAGCGCCAATCCCGCGTGGCTGTGCGCATCACCGCCGATGGACCGAACGGCTCCAGCATCGCCCGCATCGACATCTACGACGGCGCGGACACCAAGGGCGAACTGCTGGGCTCGCTGCTGCTGCCCAAAAACACCCTCAATCTGGTGTCGGCGCTCGTCCCGGAGGACCTGCCCGCCGCCCGCGCCGGTGACCAGCAGCGGACCCTCGTCATCACCGACGGGCGCGGCAGGAAGGTGCAGCGCACACTGCCGCTGACGGTCGCGCCCTATTCCGCGCCGGAAATCGTGCACGTCAAGCTGCGCCGCGCCGAGCAGGACGGCACGCCCAGCGCCGGTGGGGAGCGCGTGCTCGCCCAGGTGGAGGCGGGCGTCCACAGCCTCATGGTCAACCAGATCGAGAAGAACACCGTCAAGCTCAGCTTCCGATACCGGCGCATTGCGGGCACAGAGGGCTGGACCGAGTGCACTGTCACCCCGCAGACGCTGGCCATTGACCAGGCGTTCCTGCTGCCGCCGTCCGTTCGCTGCCTGCTGGACGCCAACTACGCCTTCGAGGTCGTGCTCAGCGACTGGTTCACGTCCGTCACCCGCAACTCGCTGGTTGCCACATCCGGCGCGCTGCTCAGCTTCAACAAGTTCGGCACAGGCATCGCAATCGGCAAGCGGTCCACGGAGGATCAGTTGTTGGACATTGCGCTGCCCAGCAAGTTCGGCATAACAGCGACCTTCGCGGCTCCGGCGCTGTTCGCCAGCGATGTGGACATGGCGATCCCGCTGCCCGTCGAATCCGGCGGCACAGGCGTCCGCTCGCTGGAAGCGCTGAAGGCGGACCTGAACATCGGCGCGACGCCCGCGATCCTGCGCGGCTCGATCGCCTTCACCCTCGCCGCCTCAGCCAGCGGCGCGACGCAGACCGTCATGTTCACAAAGCCGTTCGCCATCGTGCCCACAGTCCTCATTCAGCTCCAGCTCGCCTCCACATTCAACGTGGTGACTTATGCTGTCAGCTATGTCAACACGAGCTATTTTCAGTTCCAAGTCACGAACGGGAACGCGGCGCAGAAGAGCTGCGTGATGCATTGGGTGGCGGTGGGGTAAACGCGCTGAATGGATTGCAGATCAACTCCATGAGCATCATCTCACGAAAGGAGGGCCATGTTAATGACCGCAACAGAAAAACGCAAGGAGATCGTCCGGCTGTACCTGAGCCGGAAGGGCAAGAACAGCTACACCCAAGGCCCAGACCGGGTCTTTTTCTTTGGGAAGCCGGAGGGGGCGGCGAAGGGGTACTCGGACTGCTCGTCCTCGATCCGGGCCGTGTACTTGAAACTGCTGGGGCTGGACATCGGCGGGAACACGGAGGCGCAGGTGCTGAGCAAGAAGGGCTTTGTGGTGGATCGCTCTGATGGCTTGTACCCGAACGAGGCCAACCTGAAGGTCGGCGATACGCTGTACTTCAAGGGCAATACCAACCATGCCGAAGGGGTCGGCCATGTGGAGATCTACACCGCGAAGGGCCAATGCGCCGGACACGGCAGCGGGATCGGCCCGAACGTTCACAACCTGCGCAGCTATTGCCAGCAACGGGGCAAGGCACGGCGCTACTACAAGGCGATACGGTGGATTGCAGATGACCCTGCGGATAAGCCAAGCCCAGGCCAGAAGGTTGAGGTCACTGGCGATACGGTGTACGTGCGCGTCGGAGCGGGTGTGAACCAGAAGGTACTCGGCACGGTAAAGAAGGGTGCGCTGCTCTCCTGCAAGGGCACCGATGCGGACGGCTGGTTCGCGGTGGAGTACCAAGGGGCGCAGGCGTACATCAGCGCGAAATACTCGAGGAAAGTTGGGTGACCTCCATGTGGGAGAAAGTGATCAAAGGATGCTCGCTGGCCGTTGGGGCGGCGGCGGGCATCTTTGGGGAGTGGACGATGCTGTTGACCGTGCTGGTGATCGCGATGAGCCTGGACTACCTGTCGGGCGTGATCGTCGCGGCGGCAGGCCGCTCCCCCAAGAGCGAAGGCGGCGGACTGGACTCCAAGGCGGGCTTCGTTGGCCTCGCGAAGAAGGGCTTCATCGTGATCATGGTGCTGCTGGCGACCCTGCTCGACCGCGCATTGGGCACCGACGCCATGGTGTTCCAGACCGCAACGGTGTGCTATTACATTGCCAACGAAGGCATCTCCGTGGTCGAAAACGCTGGATTGATGAGACTCCCGGTGCCCGGTGTGATCAAGCACGCGCTGGAGCAGATGCGCGAGAAGCACGACTTCGACGAGTAATGATGAGAGGCGGCGCCGCGGCGTCGCTTCTTTTTTTTGTGTCCGCCGTTTTGTGGTTATACACGCCGCGCCGATTGATAAAATCTTGATGTACACACGACGAAAGGTGCGGTATGCATGACACAGGCACAAAAGGATCGGGTCCTTCGGATGCACAGGGGCGGCGCGGGCTATTCGGAGATCGCCAAGGCGCTCGGCCTATCTGTGAACACAGTGAAATCATTTGGACGGCGCAATGCGGGGCCGGTTGACGAACACCGTTGTCTGCGCTGTGGGCAACCCTATACACGGACACCCGGCAGAAAGCCGAAGCGGTTCTGCTCGGATGCCTGCCGCCTGACATGGTGGCATCAGAACCCGACGATGCTCAAGACTGCCAAGCCGAAGGTGTGCCCTGGCTGCGGCGCTGAGTTCATCGCTGTCCCAAGGCAGAAGCACTGCTCACACGCTTGTTATATTGCTGCCCGGTTCGGAGGTGCGCTTCATGAACACGCAAATTGATCATGACCGAGACTACCTGATCGCGCTTGGCATTTTTGAGACCCTGCATCGAAAGGGCGTTGTTTCCGAGTCCGAGCTTGTCCGAATCGCTGCGTTCCTGGCCGATAGATTCTCCGCTTCCGGCGTCGTAAAGACCCCTGAGATTGCTTGCTCTTAAGTAGAAGACAGAGCTATCATGCGACCGAAGGGGGCGACAAAATGGTACGAAAGAAACAGACGATCACCTTGCCAGAGCCGCCCAGGGCGCTGCGTGTCGCGGCTTACGGGCGGGTCTCATCGGGGAAGGACGCCATGCTGGACTCGCTGTCCAACCAGGTGAGCTATGACAGGTCGCTGATACAAAACCATCTCGGCTGGCGATATATGGGCGTCTACGCGGACGAGGCGCTCACCGGCACGAAGGACAGTCGCCCGGAGTTCCAGCGGCTACTGGCGGACTGCCGAGCGGGGAAGATCGACCTGATCCTCGTGAAGGCGCTGTCCAGACTCGCCAGGAATACGGTCACGCTGTTGGATACCGTGCGCGAACTGAAGGCGCTGAGCGTGGATATCTGGTTTGAGCGGGAAAACATCCACACGATGAGCGCCGAGGGCGAGGTGCTGCTGACGCTGATCGCCGCTGCCGCCCAGGAGGAGAGTAGGTCGGTGAGCGAGAACTGCAAGTGGAGGATTCGGAACGAATATCGCCAAGGCCATCCCGTCAGCCTGAGCCTGTACGGCTATATCCTCACCACCGATGGCCTCATGATCGTGGCTGATGAGGCCGAAGTGGTTCGGCGCATCTTTCAACTTGCGCTCGCGGGCAAAGGCAGGCGCACCATCGCCCGACAGTTGCAGTCGGACGGCATTGAGCCGCCCTACAGCGAGCAGTGGCAGGAGAGCACAGTGATGTACATTCTCCAAAATGAGAAGTATATCGGCGAAATGCGGCTGCAAAAGACGTTCATTGCCGACCACTTGACCAAGCAGAAGCTGCGCAACAAGGGGCAGATGCCCGATTATTATGTCACCGATTCCCACGAACCCATCGTTGACCGGGACGTGTTCGATGCCGTACAGCATCTCATTGCAGAGCGGCGGGCGAAACTCAAGGTGACCACAGCCACACCGGCACGTTATCCCTTATCCGGCATCGTAAAATGCGGTATCTGCGGTGCGCATTACCAGCGCAAAATCGGTAACGCAGGCGGGAAGTACGCCAGCCCGGTATGGGTATGCGCCACGAAAAAGCTGCACGGCAAACACGCGTGTTCTGCCAAGCAAATCCCTGAGAACGTGTTGATGGACATCGTTGCCGAACATGATGGTGTCCTTGGAATCATCGTCCCAGGTCCCAATCAACTGATCATCCATCTTGCCAATGGCGAACAAGTCGAACGCACCTGGCAGGACCACTCGCGGCGTGATAGCTGGGACGAAGCCGCCCGAGAGCAAGCGCGTCAGCAAGCAAAAGAGAGGTGCTCAAGATGAGCGAAGCAGCCGTTCGGAAACCCAACTGCATCATCCGCCCTGCGACCATCCTGCCGTTCTCGCAGATGCCGATCAATGGCACGTCGCGTCGGCGGGTGGCCGCCTACGCCCGCGTGTCCACGGACAGCGAGGAACAGCTCACTAGCTATGAGGTTCAGGTGACGCACTATACCGAATACATCCAGGGCCGGTCGGATTGGCTGTTCGCAGGGATGTATGCGGATGAGGGGCTGTCGGGCTTGAGCACGAAGAATCGGAAGCATTTTAACCAGATGATCGCGGATGCATTGGCCGGGAAGATTGACCTGATCATCGTCAAGAGCATCAGCCGCTTTGCCAGGAATACTCTCGACACGCTCAGGATTGTGCGCGAATTGAAGGCGGCGGGTTGCGAGGTTTTCTTCGAAAAGGAATCGCTCTACAGCTTCGACCCGAAGGCCGAATTACTGCTCACCATCATGAGTTCGTTAGCTCAGGAGGAAAGCCGCAGCATCAGCGAAAACGTCACTTGGGGGAAACGGAAGCGGCTGGCAGAGGGGCACTTCGGGCTTCCTTATAAGCAGTTTCTCGGCTTTGAAAAGGGCCCCGATGGTAAGCCCGCGATTGTGGAAGATGAGGCCGTCATCGTTCGGCAGATATACAACCTGTTCCTTTCGGGCGGGACCTACAACCAGATCGCCGACCACCTGATGGCCGCGGGCATACCATCGCCCGGTGGCAAACCGAAGTGGCCAGTCAGCACCGTGGAGAGCATCCTCCAAAATGAGAAGTACAAGGGCGACGCCATCCTCCAGAAGTCCGTCACGATAGACTACCTGGAGAAGCGCCGCAAATGGAACGACGGCGAGGCCGCGCAGTATGTCCACACCGGGACGCACGATGCCATTATTGAGCCAGAAGTGTTCGACTTCGTGCAGTGCGAAATAGAGCGCCGCAGGGCGCTGGGTCGCAGCTACAGCGGCAAGGACCCGTTCTCCAGCCGCGTCGTCTGCGGTGAGTGCGGCGGCCTGTACGGCCCGAAAGTGTGGTGCTCGAACACGAAGTATCGACGCACCATCTTCCGTTGCAATCGGAAGTATGAGAAGGGGAAGGCCGTCTGCTCGACGCCGCATTTCAGCGAGGACGAGATCAAACGGGCGTTCGTGACAGTGTTCAATCGGATGCTGGCGGGGAAGGATGTGGTGCTGAGTGCCTGCCGGGAGGTGGTGGTGATGATCTCGGACACCAGCGAGCTGGAGGCGGCGATTGAGCAGCAGAAGGAAGCGGTGGCTAACCTGGGTACACAGATCCGTGCGCTGATCAATCGCAACGCCAGCATGGCCCAGGACCAGGTGCAGTACGACGCTGAATACGACGCGCTGGCGCAGCAGTATGGTGAGGCGAACGCAAAGCTGGCAGAACTGGAAGCTGCGCTGCGTGAACGACAGGGGCGGCGCACAGAGCTTCTAGCGTACCTGAACCTGCTTGAAGGCACCGGCGACCTGGTGACTGAGTTCGACGAGCGGCTCTGGAATCTGGTTGTGGATACGGTAACGGTGCAGGGGGACGGGGTGATGATGTTTCGGCTCAAAGACGGTCGGGTGATTGCGTGGCGATAATTGACAGATGTAGGAACAGATGGTACACTCATTTATGTGAGCAAATGTCGCAGTGGATCAAAGCGTGAACAGTGGAGCAGATGCGCAATGCATGCCTCGTTCCTTCAAAGATGCTGTCCTCGGTTGCGACGCGACAGAATGGGGTTCTTCATGCGATACTTCCGCAAAATCATTGGCGAACGCCTCTACCTTTCACCTGTGAACGTCGATGACGCAGAAACATACTTACGTTGGATGAACGAGACGGTTGCTCAGAGCTTTGGACAGTATTCTTTGGTTGTATCGTCGAAAGACGACCTCAACTGGCTTTTTAAGCCGCCGGCTGACATGCAGCGCTATGCCATGGTTTTGCTTGATGGCGACATCATGATTGGCAGCATCAGCATACACAACATTGACCACCTCAACCGAAATGCATTCCTCGGCATTTTCATCGGAGAGGAAGCGCATCGATGCAAGGGATATGGAGCTGAAGCGATTCGGCTCATTTTGGGTTACGGATTCAATACGTTGAATCTTCACAATATCATGCTGTCGGTCAATGCCGACAACGTGGAAGGCGTTGCCTGCTACAAAAAGGTGGGCTTCCGCGAAGTCGGACGGCGTATTGAGTGGGTTTTCAAAGACGGAAAGTATGTAGATGTGATTTATATGGGTATACTGGATCGAGAGTTCGGGGAGTAGGAAATGCTCAGTCTACAACGGATCACATGAACCAATGAGGGAATGCTCAATGAAATTACAGATCAGCAATGCCGAAGCGCGTGAATATGCAAAATACTACAGCATATACTCTGGCGCAAATCTGTTTGCCAGCTTTGATTGGCATGAAACCCTTCAAGTCACTGCCGGTCGAAACGGTCACTTTGTCATGCTCGGGGATGACATTGTTGGTGGGTTCACACTGGACGGCAACGTGCTGAGTTTTCCCTTTCTGGTCTCGCCTTTTGCGAATCGTGCGGCGTTTTGGTGGCGAGTGTTTGTCTATGCGAAGAATGAACGGGGCGAATCAGATTTAGCTTTCCAGTTCATTGCTGAGCGTGACGAACAGATGCTGATCAATTTCTTCCACGCCGAGTTGGTGTCAGCGCAGTGCAGGATGCTCCGACCAACCGCGAGAATGTGTCCCAAACTGAACGACGGCTTTTATTTTGATGTGCCACTTGAAGCCGACAAGGCAGAAATTGCTCGAACCGTGTATGAGGCCCATGCCGCTGGCTACACGTCCACGGTCGAGAAGGCTGATGAAAGCCATATTGCCGAAGCGATAAACCGAAGGTTTGCGTTGTTCATGCAGACCAATACGCTGGATATGGGCACTGTCGCGAAGCGCGTGGGCGATGATGCGATCGTTGGCGTATGCATCGCAGGGATCTATCCGGATTCGCGGAACAACTTCTCCACCATCCACCAAGTCTCTGTGCGGCCCGCCTTTCAAAGGATGGGCATCGCTGAAGCAATGATGCGGAACTCGATTGACAAGGCATCTTCATTTTCCCCTGTCATAACACTGGGCGTGATGATTGGCAATCCAGCGGAACTGCTGTACCGGAAAATTGGGTTTGTTAGTGGGGCGAGATATGCGGAGCTAAGGACAGAAGCATAATGCACCATCTATGCCAAACCCGCATTTGAGGAGATCAAACGATGGACAATACAAATCAACTCAACAAAGAATCATGGGATGCCTATCAGGCAGACTATTTTCAGTTCCAGCTTCAAGCGAGACCAGACTATTATGAGTTTTTTTCAAGCGGAGGGATGGATTGGCAGGGCGAGGATCACATGCTCGATATGATAGGCGATGTCAAAGGATTAAGGTTGCTCGACACATGCTGTGCGAGCGATGCGGTGCAGGCTTTTTCATGGCATAACCTTGGGGCAATCGTGACGGCTTGCGATATCGCCCCGAACGCGATCCGAATCGCGAGTGCAAATGCTGCAAAGATGAATATGGATGTGAAGTTTGTCGTTGCGGACATGCAAAAACTTGAGCCGATTGATAATAATCAGTTTGATATCGTCTTCGCGACTTACCCCTGTTGGGTACAGGATTTGCCTGAAGCCTGTCGGAATTGGCATCGGGTGCTGAAGGTAGGTGGGCGATTGCTGCTGAATATGGGTCATCCGATTATGGATTGCGTCGATGCCGACGAAAGCGGGCTGATCGTATCTAGGGATTATAATCGTCCGACTCAGGAAAGGCAAGAATCGTTTGATGGCACTGGCCTATCAGATCGTTTCGGCGGTTGGTCAGTCGATCTGCCCTCGGTCTGCAATGCCTATCGTATTTCCGACATCATAAACGCGATCAGCGATGCGGGGTTTGTGATTAAAAGGACACATGAATCCAACAATATGTCTGCCACGGAAGACATTCGAGAGGAAACGCGAAGCAACGTATATTTGAGTAGGTTGCCGAGTGAATTTACGGTACTGGCTGTGAAATAGTGAAACGGATGTGATGAGAGGATATGAATCGAATCGTTCGTCGAATCCTTGGTGAACGCGCATCAGCAACCATTGACAAACCTTCAGGTGCATACTGCCGACGATGCCCTCACTTCTGACGTTAACAATCGGGAGAAGGGGTGCCGATGGACGTTGGGTGCATTTTGAAGATCGTGTTAAGTGGGGTTCAGGCCCCTAAGTTGGTTATTTATGGCTCATCAGGCGGGGCACGACCGTCATAGACTGCTACTACCAGAGTTGTAATGGGCTTTAAAACGCTGTAATGCAAGGATTTTCAAGCCGGATAGACAAAGAGATCATCGTTACAAACGATGATCTTTTTGTATCAAAGCTGACGCTTTGTTGTGGTGCGGTCGACGGGACTTGAACCCGTACGGTCTCCCACACGCCCCTCAAACGTGCGCGTATGCCTATTCCGCCACGACCGCATGCCGGGATGAGGGTAACAACCGATATTATACGCGGTTTTGGGGGTGGTGTCAAGGGGCGAAATATGAGGGTTGACAGAAAATTAGCGAAGGGGTGCTTTTCTTGGAGGCCGTGCGGGTGTATCATGAATGTGGGGGGATATGCTGGAGGGGATGCGTGTGGTGAAGGCTGTGTTGTTTGATCTGGATGGGACTTTGCTGGATACGCTTTGGGATTTGGCGGATGCGGTGAATTGGGCGCTTGGGTCGCTGGGGGTTGAGGGGCGGTCGGTGGATGAGGTGCGGGGGTTTGTGGGGAACGGGGTTGGGCTTTTGGTTCAGCGGGCGCTGCCGGAGGGGCGGGGCGAGCTGTATGAGGCTTGTTTGGCGCGGTTCAAGGCGCGGTATGCGGCGCACATGGAGGATCGGACGCGGGTTTATCCGGGCGTGCTTTCTATGCTAGATGAGTTAAATGAGCGGGGGATCGCTTGCGCGGTGATCAGCAACAAGTTCGACGGGGTGGTGGGGCCGCTGTGCCGGAAGTACTTTGGGGACAGGCTGCAAGCGGCGCTGGGGGAGCGGGAGGACGTGCCGAGAAAGCCCGCGCCGGTGGGGTGTTTTCTGTTGATGGAGCAGCTCGGCGTGCGGGCGGACGAGGTTGTCTATGTGGGGGATTCGGAGACGGATGTTGAGACGGCGCGGAATGCGGGGGTGAGGTGCGTGGGGGTGACATGGGGGTTCCGGTCGCGGGAGACGTTGGTGGCTGCGGGGGCGGATGTGGTGGTGGATGATGTGGCGGGGTTGATGAGGGTTTTGGTGCGCTAGGGGTCGCTGATGTGCCGGGGGACGCACGATGGCGGTCACTTGAGTCTGTTGAATGAGGGCGGTGCTCACGCAGCGGCGGGGGCGAGCCCGCGCCCTACGGGGTTGGTGGAGGTGGTGGATGCGTGGGGCTTCGGATGTGGCGGCGGTTGCCGGAGTGGGTTCGGATCGGGTTGGTAGTGGCGCTGGTGGCGGTTTTGATCTGGATCTGGCGCGGGACGCGGCCGGACGAGGTCGTCGGCGGGGTCAGCATGAATGTGCCGCCGTTCAACCAGGGCGACTACACGCAGACCGTGGCGGTGATCGGCGGGCAGAAAAAATCTGTCAAATCCAGCGGGTGCGGGGCCGCATGCGTGGCGGTGGTCGGTCAATACTTGACAGGTGACCAGGACTGGGACCCGCAATCGCTGTTCCAGTGGGCGTTCGACAACGGTTTTTATCATGGGGACGGACTGAGCCACGAGTGCCTCAGGGAGATGGCGAAGCTGTTCGGGCTGAATGTGCAGTGGACGGATCGGGACGCGGTCTTGCGCTCGCTGAGGGCGATGAAGCCGGTGGTGGCGCACATGCGGAACGGGTTCTTCTCGAACAGCTCGGGGCACTACATCGTGCTGACCGGAGAGACGGAGGACGGCAAGGTCGTCGTGCACGATCCGGGGTCCCGGGCGCGGAGCGGGCAGGCTTATGAGTGGGACTTTTTGATGGGAGAGACGAAGGGTGAGGAGCCGTTTATGGTGGTGAGGTAGGGGGACGGCCGCTGCGGCGCCTGCGGGCGGGTACAGAGGCTCACCCTTACGACCTCGAACGGTGCGCTCATTGGTGGATATGGCATTGAGAAAGGGATGGATAGATTATGAACCATCGGAAGACGAAGATTATTTGCACGCTGGGGCCGGCGAGCTGGGATGAGCAGGTGCTGACGCAGTTGATGACGAGCGGGATGGACGTAGCGCGGATCAACTTTTCGCATGCGGACTATGAGTACCTGAACCCGCGGCTGGAGCTGTTTTATCGAGTACGTGAGCAGACGAACCGGCCAGTGGCGCTTTTGGCGGACACGAAGGGGCCGGAGGTCCGGCTGGGCATGATTCCCGAAGGCAAGGTGGAGCTGAAGGACGGCCAGCCGTTCACGTTGACGACGAAGCAGATCGACGGCAACGCGGACGCGGTCTCGATCTCGTTCGACGGGCTGCCCGCAGACGTGCGGAAGGGCACGCAGATCCTGATCGACGACGGCCTGATCGAGCTGTGCGTGGAATCGACGACGGGCACGGACATCAACTGCCGCGTCGTGCACGGCGGCCCCATCTCGTCCAAAAAGGGCGTGAACGTGCCGGGCGTGCACCTGTCGATGCCCTATCTGTCGAACAAGGACCGCGCCGACCTTCGATACGCGGTGGAAAAGGGATTCGATTTCGTCGCGGCGTCGTTCGTGTACGAGGCGAAGAACGTGCGCGAAGTGCGCAATGAGCTGGACCGGCTGGGCGGGCGCTCAATCCGGATCATCGCGAAGATCGAAAATGCCGAGGGCGTGGAGAACATCGACGAGATCCTGGAGGTCGCGGACGGCATCATGGTGGCGCGGGGCGACATGGGCGTGGAGATCGCGCTGGAGGAGATCCCGGTGATCCAGAAGCTGCTAATCACGAGGAGCTATTCCGCGGGCAAGCAGGTGATCACGGCGACGCAGATGCTGGAGAGCATGGTGAACCACGCCAGGCCGACGCGCGCGGAGTGCACGGACGTGGCGAATGCGATCTATGACGGCACGAGCGCGATCATGCTGAGCGGGGAGACGGCGGCGGGCCAGTTCCCGGTGGAGGCGTGCAAGACGATGGCGCGGATCGCGGTTAGGACCGAGCGAGACATCGACTACAAAAAGCGGTTCCGGACGCGGATGCCGGACATCGACCTGGGGAACATCACGAATGCGATCTCCCACGCGACCTGCAGCGCGGCGCACGATTTGAGCGCGGCGGCGATCATCACGGTGACGAAGAGCGGGGAGACGGCGAAGATGATCTCGAAGTTCAGGCCGGACTGCCAGATCATCGGGTGTTCGCCGGACGAGCAGGTGATGCGTCAGATGAACTTGTCGTGGGGCGTGGTGCCGCTGCTGATCGATGAGAAGAAGGACAGCGGCGAGCTGTTCGACGCGAGCGTGCAGGCCGCGAAGGACGCAGGCTACGTGGAGGACGGCGATCTGGTGGTGATTACCGCAGGCGTGCCGCTGGGCGTCAGCGGGACGACGAACATGCTGCACGTGAACGTCGTCGGCGAGCCGATGTCGTAATTTGCGATCGAGGACAGCGAAGCGAAATGGGGAGTCCAGAGGGCCTCAGGCCCTTTGGCGGGCGGTCTCGGAGGGCAGCGCCCTCTGAGCACAGGCGCATGGTGAGGGCGACCAGGCATCGCAGCCTGCGTCCCCCTTCCTCACCCCGCGCGCCCATCATGCGGGGGAGGCGGCGGGGGCAAGCCCCCGCCCTACGGGTGACGACGAGGTTGGTGGGAGCACCTCGTGCAGGCGCGCGGGCACAAACTTGCCGTTGCCGGTGAGCCGTGAGGCGAACCCGGCGAGGGGTGCCCTGACGGACGGTCATGTTGGTCAGTTTGATGCAGATCCTTCGGCTGCGACCTCAGGATGACGGCGCAGCGGGAATGAGCAATTGCTCATTCCCGCCCTTCCTTTACATACATCGCTTACATATCGCTCTCTACCGCCTCGTCAACCCGCCCAAGATCCCGCGAATCAGCGGGTTTTTCGTGTTGCGGGCGATCTCACGCCCGATCTGGCTCAGCACACCGCTGGCCATCCGGTCGACGGTCCTCATGACCTGCTGATGCTGGCGCTGCGCCTCCTTTTCGGCCTGGGCGGCAGCTTTTTCCTGCTGCTTCTGCAGGATCGCCTGCTGCTTTTCCTGCTCCTTCTGGGCGATGGCGTCGGCCTTCGCCTGCTCCGCCTGGGCGGCCGCTGCGGCGGCGGCGGCCTCCTCGTCCTGGTGCTTCTTCACGAGCAGCTCATAGGCCGATTCGCGGTCCACGGCGGCCTCATACTTGCCCATGACGGGCGACTGTCGCACGGCTTGCTGCTTGGCGGCCGGGTCCACGGCGCCCATGCAGGACTGCGGCGGCAGGATCAGCGCGCGCTGCACGACGCCGGGCACGCCCTTTTCGTCCAGGGTGGAGATCAATGCCTCGCCGGTGGCGAGCTGGGTGATCACGTCGGCGACGGCGAACTCGGGGTTGACGCGGAAGGTGTCACTGGTGGCCTTGATGATCTTCTGGTCAGCGGGCGTGTAGGCACGGAGCGCGTGCTGCACGCGGTTTGAGAGCTGGGCCAGGACCGAGTTCGGGATGTCCATGGGGCTCTGGGAGATGAAATATACGCCCACGCCCTTGGAGCGCACCAGGCGCACGACCTGCTCAATCTTGTCCTGCAGCGCCTTGGGCGCGTCGTCGAACAGCAGATGCGCCTCGTCGAAGAAGAAGACCAGTTTCGGCCTGTCCACATCGCCCACCTCGGGCAGCTTCTCGAAGAGCTCGTTCAGGATGAACAGCAGCATCGTGGCGTACAGGCTGGGCGACTGGTACAGCTTGGTGGCGTCCAGGACGTTCACCACGCCGTGACCGCTGGCGTCGGTCTTGATCAGGTCCCAAATGTCGATGGCGGGCTCGCCGAAAAACTGCTCGGCGCCTTGCTGCTCCAGGACGGACAGGTTGCGCTGAATCGCGCCGATGGACTGCTTGGTCAGATAGCCGTACTCGGTGGTGAACTCGGAGGCGTTGTCGCCCACATACTGCAGCATGGACTTGAAGTCCTTCATGTCCAGCAGCAGCAGGTTCTTTTCATCGGCGATCTTGAACACCACGGACAGCACGGCGGACTGGGTGTCGTTGAGGCCCATCAGCCGACCCAGCAGCAGCGGACCCATCTCGGACACGGTGGCGCGGAGCGGGTGGCCGCCGCTGCCGAACACATCCCAGCAGTCCACAGGATAGGGCTTGAAGGAGAAATCGCTGATCTGCATCTGGGTCAGGCGGGCGGTCAGTTTGTCCGAAACCGCGCCGCTCTGGCACAGGCTGGTCAGGTCGCCCTTGATGTCGGCGAGAAACACCGGCACGCCCAGATCAGAAAAGCCCTCGGCCAGCACCTTCAGCGTGGTGGTCTTGCCCGTGCCGGTGGCGCCGGCGACCAGCCCGTGGCGGTTCGCCATCTGGGGCAGCAGGCAGCATGGCTCGTTTGCACAGGTCTTGCCGATGAGGATCTTGCCATCCAGTATCATGGTTGGTTCACTCCCTCAGATTCATTTTGAGGCGGGGATTGCTTTCCTTTATTTTACCTGTTTTTTGCGGGTTCGTCAACTGCAGGCGGCGCCGCTTCTCGCCGCCTTGAAAAGCGCAAAACGTCTCGGTTACACGGTTTCTGAAAAAAATTACTTTTTCTTAAGCAAAATGCGCTTAATGCGTAATGAATTTCCATTTATTGGATTGACAGAGCGCGGTCGGAAGTGATATGATGGAGCAAAGAAAAAAGAAAACGGAGGGGCATGCGATGACGAAACGAACGGCGCTGTTATTCGCGCTGCTCTTGCTGTTCTCGATGGCCATCTTGAGCACGACCGCGCACGCCTGGAATGGGCAAACCATCCCCCAGGCCAAGTCCGTGGAGGCCCAGATGAAGGACGCGGAAATCTCGCTCAACGCGTCTCACAAGACCATCAAGAAGGGCAGCACATTCACGATCAAGAGCTCGATCACCCCGAAGGTCGCGGGCAAGTACGTCAAGTACCAGTCCAGCAACACCTCGATCGCCAAGGTGACCCAGGCCGGCAAGGTCAAGGGCGTGGGCTACGGCGATGTGGTCATCACAGCCAGCTATGGCGACGACATCGCCACCTGCAACGTGACAGTCACAGGCCCGGTGAAGAAGTTCTCGCTGAACGCCAAGAACGCCAACTGCGAAGTCGGTCAGACGGTGCAGCTCTCGGTGGCGTCCATCGACCCCGGCAACGCCGACCAGAGCGGCATGAGCTGGTCCAGCAACAAGCCCGGCGTCGCCAGCGTTCAGGGCGGCATCGTCACCGCCGTGGGCGCGGGTAAGGCCACCATCACCTGCAAGATCGGCAGCAAGTCCGCCACCTGCACCGTGAACGTCAGCGCGCCAGCAGGAAACACGACCGCCAACACACCGGACACCTCAGACAACCAAACGGCCAGTTCCCTGGAGGCGCAGATTCTCAGGCTCGTCAACCAGGAGCGCAGCAATGCGGGCCTCAGAAAACTGAGCTACTACAGCCCGCTGGAAGGGTTCTCCCGCACCCGCGCCCAGGAAATCATGCAGTCTTTCTCCCACACCCGCCCCAGCGGCGCCAAGTGCTTCACGGTCATCAAGTATGACTATAGCTGGGCAGGCGAAAATATCGCCATGGGATTTGACACAGCGGAGGACGTGATGACCGGCTGGATGAACAGCCCTGGCCACCGCGCGAACATCCTGAACGCCAATTTTTCGGAGATGGGCGTCGGAATTTTCCGGGGGAACAACTGTGTGTACTGGGTGCAGTTGTTCACGAAGAAGAAGTAGACAGTAACACAAACAACCGGCGCGAGGCAGATGGCTTCGCGCCGGTTTTGTGATATGATCGAATAACCACAAAATGAGAATCGGATAACACCAGTTTCCAAGAATGAAACTTGCAAACGTGGCGCGATGATGCTATGATTGAAAGTAAATTCGTAGCACGGGAGGAGAATGGCGATGCAGGAGATCAAATTTATTCCGGCGCAGCATTTGAAGGACAAACCAAAGGACGAATCTCAGCTCGGTTTCGGGCGGCTATTCACGGACTATATGTTTACGATGGACTATTCCGTGGAGCAGGGCTGGCACGATCCGCGGGTGGAGCCGTATCATGCGTTCCAGATGGACCCGGCGACGCTGGTGCTGCACTACGGCCAGACGGTTTTCGATGGACTGAAGTGCTATCGCCGCGCGGACGGCGGGCTGCAGCTGTTCCGGTACAAGGACAACATTCACCGGATGAACATCTCCGGCGAGCGGCTGTCCATCCCGGAATACGACGAAGCGGTCGTTGGCGCGGGCCTTCAGAAGCTGCTCGAGGTGGAAAAGGACTGGGTGCCGTCCCAGGAGGGCACGTCGCTGTACATCCGCCCGACGGTGATCGCCACGGACCCGTTCGTGGGCGTCCGCGCGGCGCACACGTACACGCTGTTCATCATCCTGTCGCCGGTTGGCGCGTACTATCCGCGCGGGCTGGCGCCGGTGAAGATCTGGGTCGAGGACACCTATGTTCGCGCGGTGCGCGGCGGAGTGGGCTATGCGAAGACGGCGGCGAACTACGCGGCGTCGATCAAGGCGGGCGAACTCGCGAAGGACAAGGGCTTTGACCAGGTGCTGTGGCTGGACGGCGTGGAGTTGAAGTACGTGGAAGAGGTCGGCTCCATGAACATGATGTTCGTGATCGACGGCGTGCTGGTGACACCCGCGCTGAACGGCTCGATACTGGCCGGGATCACGCGGGATTCGATCCTGAAGCTGGCTCGGGACATGGGGATGAAGGTCGAAGAACGGCAGATCGCGATCCAGGAAGTGTATGACGCGGCCGAGGCGGGCACGCTGCAGGAGGCGTTCGGCACGGGCACGGCGGCGGTGGTGTCTCCCGTGGGCACGCTGAGCTGGGGTGGCAAGGAGATCACGCTGAGCGGCGGTCAGATCGGCCCCGTGGCGCAGAAGATGTACGACACGCTGCTGGGGATTCAGTATGGGCGCATCGAGGACACGCACGGCTGGATCACGAAGCTGTAGACACAAATCAGGTTGATCGGCGGGGGCTTGCCCCCGCCGCATTTGCGGGGTGCGACACATGAAGATCCACAAAGTGCCCGACGGCGTGCAAGCAACTGCGCTTGCGCGCTATTTGTCGCGGGCTTGGCCGGGGATTCCGGGGCATGTGATTCGCGACGCGCTGAAGCGCAAGGACGTGCGCATCAACGGCACGCGCTCCGGCGCGGACGCCGTGGTCCGAGGCGGCGACGGGTTGAAGCTATACATTGACGATCAGTACTTCACAGCGCAGCTCTCCATCCTCTATCAGGACGACCAGCTGCTCGCCCTCGACAAGCCCGCCGGCCTCCCCGTGGACGTGGACGGCGCGGGGATCGGCGCGGACACGCTCATCGCGCGGGCGCAGGCCCTCTTCCCCACCGCGCGGCTCTGCCACAGGCTGGACGCGGGCACAGGCGGCGTCGTGCTGTGCTCGCTGACGGACGCGGCGCACGAGGTACTGCTGGCCGCATTCCGCGATCACATGATCGAAAAGCACTACAGCGCGCTGGTCTTCGGCCAGCCGAAGTCGGAATCCGGCGCACTGAAAGCGTTCTTGATCAAGGACGCCGCAGGCTCCAAGGTGCGCATCCTGGACCGTCCCGCGCCCGGCGCGATGCCCATCGAGACGCGGTACCAGGTCATTCGCCGAGGGAAAACCGCCTGCAAACTCGACATTGAGCTGATCACGGGCCGCACGCACCAGATCCGCGCGCACATGGCGCACATGGGCTGGCCGCTGATCGGAGACGATAAATACGGCGACCGCGCGGCGAACCAGCGGTTCGACGCAAAGACGCCCCAGCTCTGGTGCCGCGAGCTGCGCATCGACGCAGGCGGGCCGCTGGCAAAATACCGCGACCGAGCGTTCGCATCGCAGCCCCGGTTTACCGCCCGCATCGACATATAAAATGGACACAGAGGTGTACAGATGGACATTCGCATGATCGTATCGGACCTGGACGGCACGCTGCTCGACCGCGCCCGCGAACTGCCCGAGGCCAATAAATGGGCGCTGCACGCGTGCATGGCGCTGGGCGTACAGGTCGTGCTGGCCTCAGGGCGCAGCTTTGAGTCCGTGCGCAGACTGGCCCAGGAACATGGCATCGAGGGCCCCATCGTGTCCGCAAACGGCGCGCGGGTGGACCTGTCGGGCGCGGGGCCGACGCTGTATTCGCGTACGTTTTCCCGCGAGCTGGCCATCCAGGTGTTCGGCATCATGAAACAGAGCGGCATCTTCTTCACCTGCTACGGCCACGGCACGCTGTATCAAAACAACCTGGACGCCGCCCACGCCCGCACGCGGGGCGTGCAGCGCCTGGAGGACAAACTGGTCATGCAGGCCCACCGCGCCGAGCTGGTGGTCAGCGACGAGAGCCGGACCATCGAGGAGGGCCTCATAGACCCGTACAAGTTCGTGGCGTTCAGCGAGGACGCGCAGTTGCTTGACGGCCTGAGGCAGAGCCTTTTGCAGAGCGGTCTGCCGCTGAACATCTCCAGTTCCTGGGTGGACAACATTGAGGTCATGGTGGCGGGCGCGGGCAAGAGCGAGGCCGTGGACGCGCTGTGCGCCCATTTCGGGCTGGTGCGGGACCAGGTCATGGCCTTCGGCGACAACCTGAACGACATGGCCATGCTCCGCGCCGCCGGCTGGGGCGTCGCCATGGAAAACGCGCTGCCCGAGGTCAAGGCTTCGGCCCGGCTCATCGCCCCGCACCACGACGCGGCGGGCGTGGCGCAGGTGATCAACCAATACGTGTTGAAAGGATGAAGCGCCCATGCACATCGTGCTGATGCAGCCTGAGATCCCCCAAAACACCGGCAACATCGCCCGCACGTGCGCGGCGACGGGCGCGGCGCTGCACCTGATCGAGCCGCTGGGTTTCGAACTGACGGACAAGTACCTCAAGCGCGCGGGGCTGGACTACTGGCACATGATGGCGCTGCACGTGCACCGGGATTGGGACGCGTTTCTGCTGGCGAATCCAGGCGCGGTGCTGCACTATGCCACGACGAAGGCACCGCGGGACTACTGTCAGGCGGCGTACGGCGCGAACGATTATCTGGTGTTCGGCTGTGAGACGAAGGGGCTGCCGGAGGCCCTGCTGGCGGAAAACTACACCCGGTGCATCCGTATCCCCATGCGGGCGGACGCGCGGAGTTTGAACCTGTCGAACGCCGTGGCCGTGGTGCTGTACGAGGCGCTGCGCCAACACGGGTTCGAGGGCCTGAGCGGCGAGGGCCATCTGCATCACACGCAGACGCCTGGAGATTGGCGGGATTACGTGTGACCATTTCGTGTCCTCCACCCGCACCGATATGCATCTATTAACACGCCCTGTACGTCAAATGATTGCAACCATCACCCAACCGTGCTATAATAAACTCCCTACGAATCGAGGTGAGGTCCCATGGCCCGGTATATGACCAAGCGCGAGGCGATGCGCAAGCGCGCCTGGTTCCGTGCGCTCAGCGGACTGGCGGACTTCTTCGCGTCCATCGGCAGCGTGATCGTGATCCTGCTGTGCGTTGCACTGCTGACGCAGCTGTTCGTGTGGCTCCGGAGCGACATCACCCAAGTGCTGTATTCGCTGGAGTCCGTGGCCATCAGCGCCATCGTGCAGCCCGACGCCGCCCGTGAAAAAGAGGCCGTGGACATCATGCCCGCCGCGCCGTCTCTGCCCCAAGTGACGCCCGCCCCCGACGGCGAAGTCATCCCCGAAGCGGGCCAACCCGAAGGCACAGCCGACCTGCTTGACGAGGACGGCGAGGACTTCCCGGACGACGAGATCTAGCCACCACAGCCCCGGCCGCCTGGTCGGGGCTGTTTATCAGACTGATGAGAAAGCGCAGGTCCTGCCCGTGTACGAACGAAGATCATGGCCATTCCGCGATTCCCTCGCGGAGCTCAAGTCCACCCGCACCCTCGCCACCTGCGCGATGCTGCTTGCGATGCAGATCCTGCTCGGCTTCGTGGGCACGATCAGCATCGGCAACGCCATCCGCATCACATTCGCCTACCTGCCGGTGGCCACCGCCGCGTACCTGTTCGGCCCGGTGCCCGCCATGATCAACACGGCGCTCAGCGACATCATCATGTATCTGCTGCGCCCGACGGGCGCCTATCATCCGGGCTTCACGCTCACAACGGCGCTGGCGGGCATCATATACGGCCTGTTTTTCTATCGCAACCGGGTCACCGCCAAGCGCGTGGTGCTCGCCAAGCTGGCCGTGGACATCGTCACGCTGGCGCTGAACACGCTGTGGCTGCATCAGCTCTACGGCAGCGCGTACATCGCGCTGCTGGTGCCCCGCGCCATCAAGGCCACGCTGCAGCTGCCGCTGGACGTGGTGCTGCTGATGGCGCTGTTCTCGTCGCTGACGCGGGTGTTCAAGGCGCTGGGCAAGCCTATGCCAGAGCCCGTAGAGCGCACGCCCCTGCGCGGCAAGCGCACAGTCACCGTGCTCAGCGTGCTGTTGTGGCTGCTGGTCGCGCTGTGGCTGAACAACACGTCGCTGCTGGTGGACACCAAGGGCGAGCCCCACAAGTGGCTGGCCCATCGCGGCCTGGCGCAGACCTTCGACATATCCACCGTGCAGTGGGATACCGACACGTCCAAGATCATCTACCCGCCCGAGCACGACTACCTCGAGAACACCATCCCATCCATGCATGCAGCCTTCGACCTGGGTGCGGACTGCGTGGAGCTGGACCTGCATTTGACCGAGGATCACGAGCTGGCCGTGTTCCACGACTACACCGTCGAATACCGCACCGGCGCGCCGGGCATCGTGGCCGACTACACCATGGCCGAGCTGAAGCAGCTGGACGTCGGCTACGGCTACACCGCCGACAACGGCAAGACGTTCCCGTTCCGCGGCAAGGGTGTGGGAATGATGCCCGAGTTCAATGAGGTGCTGGCTGCGTTCCCGGACAAGGACCTGCTGATCCACCTCAAGGACGACGGCGAGCCCGCTGCCGAAGCGCTGTGGCAGGACATCATGGGCATGGAGCCTGAGCGGATCGCCCGGCTGGCGTTTTACGGCGACGACGCCGCCATGGACTACCTCAGGAGCCAGTCGGACGAGTTGCGCGTGATGAGCATGTCCAGCCTCAAGACATCGCTGATCCGGTACGAACTGCTGGGCTGGTGCGGCTTCGTGCCCGACGCCATGAAGCACACCGAGATCCACATCCCGCTCAAATTCGCCCGCTACCTCTGGGGCTGGCCCGCCCGGTTCATGCAGCGCATGGACGCCGCCGACACCCGCGTGGTGCTGGTCGCGGGCGACGGCAGCTGGAGCGAAGGCTTCGACACGGAGGCGCTGATGGACGAGATTCCGGACAATTACACCGGCTACGTCTGGACCAACCGGCTCGACCGCGTAGGAGGCACGAGATGACGCCGAAAAAAGGCATCTACCGCCACTTCAAGGGCAATCTCTACGAATTGGTGGACATCGCAAAGCACAGCGAGACCCTGGAGCAGATGGTCGTCTACCGCGCCCTCTACGGCGAAGGCGGCCTGTGGGTCCGCCCGCTGCACATGTGGAGCGAACAGGTCGATCGAGACGGCTACACCGGCCCACGCTTCACCTACATCCGCGAATCACAATACAAATACACAGTATCCCCGTAGGGCGAGGGCTTACCCCTGCCGCCCGCGCGACCACAGCACCCACCACCTCCCCACAGAAAGGATTGATCCCCCCATGAAGCCCCTCAACAAATACATCGATCACACCATCCTCAAGCCCGCCGCCACCCAGGCCGAAGTCACCACCCTCTGCCAGCAAGCAAAGGATCACGACTTCGCCTCCGTCTGCGTCAACCCCTGCCACGTCGCCCTGTGCAGCGCGCTGCTCAAGGGCACCGATGTCAAAGTCTGCACCGTGATCGGCTTCCCCCTCGGCGCCAACACCTCCGAAACGAAGGCCTTCGAAACCCGCGACGCCATCCAAAACGGCGCCGAAGAGTTAGACATGGTCATCAACGTCGGCGCCCTCAAAGACGCCCGCTACGATGCGGTGAAAAAGGACATCGAGTCCGTCGTCGCCGCCTCCGCCGGCCTGTGCGTCAAGGTCATCATCGAAACAGCCCTCCTCACCAATGAAGAAAAGATCAAGGCCGTCGAACTCTCCGCCGAAGCCGGCGCCCACTTCGTCAAAACCTGCACTGGCTTCAGCGGCGGCCAAGCCACAGTCGAAGACATCCGCCTCATGAAAGCCCACATCGCCCCCGGCATGGAAGTCAAAGCCAGCGCCGGCATCCGCGACCACGCCTCCGCCCTAGCCCTCATCCAAGCCGGTGCCGACCGCCTAGGCACCTCCGCCGGCATGTCCATCATAGAAAACAAGTAAATTTCCCCTCCGCCCCTTGACAACCCCCCGCCCAAGTGGTATGATAAACAACGTTGCAAACCCACTGGGTGTGGCGCAGTTTGGTAGCGTGCTTGAATGGGGTTCAAGAGGCCGAAGGTTCGAATCCTTTCACCCAGACCACCGAAAAGTCCTCGGAATGTAGTAATTCCGGGGGCTTTTCAGCTCATTTAAGCATTTTGAAGTTTAGTATTACTAAACTTTTTTCATGCGTTTTTGTACGGTTTTGCACGTTTTTGTAGGGGGTTGTATAGGTTTGGGGGCGAAATGGGGGCGAATTGGTGGCACTTTTTGAGACTAGAACCCCTTGTTTTGCTGGGTTCCAGCTTCCGGCTTTAGAGAATAATGATGTCAAATAAAGCTGTTTACGATGATAAACCAACGCGTGGGCTTGAAAAGCCCTTGTTTGCTGGGTTTTCAGCATCTCCATATCTCAAAAAAGAACCGCCGCAAGGGTGGTTCTTCTTTGGTATGGGGTCACTACTTACATGTTTAACATTTCAGAATGGCCGTGATAACTTACAGAATGTCTGCCCAATTGCGCCGGGCATATAGAATGCGAACGATGGTTACGGCACTTTCGTCCTCGCCCACGACAAAGAACACGTGATAATTTCCAGCGTGTATTACGCGGTATCCATCATGGGCCAGCCGCGCGTCCCTCACAAGCGGTATACGCTTGGGCGTCTGCTGTAGGTTGTTGATCTGCCGCCTGATCTCTGAATAGGTGTTGCTGGCCGCGTCCGGTTCTTGTAGCTGCTCCATGATATAGGTTACGATGCCGGTCAAGTCCTGCTCGGCGGCTTCGGTAAAATGGATGCTGTACAACTTAGACATGGAACTTTCCCTCAATGTCCGCAAACACTTCATCCGCTGGCCGCGTCCTGCCCGCGTTCAAGTCGGCCATGCCCTCATCCAGCAACCGGTAAAGCTCGGCCTTGCCGGTGATGCGCTCGTAGGTTTCCAGGCTCATGACTACCATGTCGCCATAGCCGTTCTTGGTCAGGAACACGGGTGTGGCTTCCTCATGCACGATACGCGATATATCAGCGAACTTGTTGCGCAAATCCGTAACGGGTCTGATCTGCATAAACCGCTCACCTCCCTTAATTCTATCGTAATTCTATCATAATTCCATACAGAAAGCAAGGCGTTTATCCATTGGCGTTGGCGTTATTTGATCTCCTGTTCAAGCCGGTCAAATTCCTCCGTACCAAAGAACTCGCCAAGCGTCATGTCAAGCCCATCGCATATCATTTTGATCGTCAGTATCTTGGGGTTATGGCTCTTTCCATAAAGTATGTTCTTGATCGACGAGGGCGGCAGGGCTGACAGCGTTGCCAGTTTGTTGATCGTTATATCCCTTTCATCACACAGCCGCAGAATGCGGTTCCGTATCGCATTTAATGTATTCATTATCGTCTTCCTCTCCATATTTTCTCAAGAATAGAATATTCTTCTTGAAAAAGTAGGCTACGCGTGCTACTATTAGGCTATGGGTAGCCTAAAATGGAGGGTTCCGATACATCCCTTCGTTAAAAGTATAAAGCAAGCACCTTGATCTGGTCTTGCGCAGCATAGGGGTTGTCGATCATGGACTTATCGAGCATTCCTATAGACTATAGTGGTTTAGGGAAGCGGATAAAAAAGAGCCGGAAAGCCGCCGGTTTCACACAACAAACCTTGTCGGAAAAGGCGGGCATTTCCCTGTCGTTTCTCGGTCACATTGAGCGTGGTGGCCGCAAGGCCAGCATCGAAACGCTGGTGCATATCGCACTTGCGCTGAACGTGTCGCTGGATGCGCTGATGACCGACACGATGGCGCTCGGCGGCAGGGTTGAGGCCACGCCAGATGTATTAAGGCAAGCTGTGAAACATGCGGTCGAAGAAGTGGTAGAGGAAGCATTGGATATTGTCATTGGGCGCATGGATGAAAGAACCTTGCTTTCCGAACTGAGCAAGGTTTTCGAGGAAGCGGATGAAATTGATAACCGGAAAAAGCGGAGGGGCTATGGACGGCATTAAAACATGTTGCTTCACGGGCCATCGTGATATAGCCGAACCCGAGCGGCAAGCAGTCGTTGAGCGGCTGCCCTATGTGGTGCGCGGGTTCATTGGCGACGGCTACACGCGGTTCCTATGCGGCGGCGCGCTGGGATTCGACACGTTGGCGGCGTATGCCGTGCTGGAGGCGCGCAAGGCCAACCCGGCGATACAGCTTGTCATCGTGCAGCCCTATGCCGATCAAGACGCCGAATGGAGCGCCGCCGCGCAAGCGGAATATCGTGCTTTGCTGGGCACGGCTGACGAGGTGGTTTGCCTCGCGCCCGAATATTATGAGGGCTGCATGAAAGCGCGCAACGCTTACCTCACTGACCACGCTGACGCCTGTGTTGCCTACTTGAAGCGGCCTCGCAGCGGCACGAGCCAAACGGTGGGCATGGCCAAAAAGCGCGGGCTGGAGTTGCTGAACATCGTGTCCGACTGCTCGTGTTTCTGGCCGGTCAACTAAAATTCTGTCTGATGCGGGAGCACTTGCGTTGCTCCCCTTTTTTTGTTGAACCTAGCTTTTTCCTATTGACAGCATGACCGAAATGCGATATAGTGTACTCATTGAACATGTACACTATATTCATTGGAGGCGGCTGTGGACATCATCATTAGCAGCAATACAAGCAAACCCATTTACGAGCAAATCACCTCGCAGATCAAAGCTATGATCATGAGCGGTGATCTTCAAACGGGCGACCCCATTCCGTCAATGCGAGCCTTGGCGAAGTCCATACATGTGAGCGTGATCACGGTTCAAAAAGCCTATGAGGACTTGCAGCGGGACGGCTTTATCGAAACGACGGTTGGCCGGGGTAGCTTTGTGTCCGCGCAAAACAAGGACTTCTATCAGGAGGAACAACAGCGGCGCGCGGAAGAACACTTGCAAATGGCCGCCGAAATTGGGCGAACGAGCGGCATACCACTGGAAAAGCTCAAAGAACTGCTTTCGATATTCTATCACGAGGAGGAGTAGCAGCATGAACAACATCTTGGAATTGAAGCATGTGTCCAAACAGTTTGGCTCCACGGGCTTCGCGTTGGATGACATATCGTTCGCCTTGCCCTATGGCTCCATTATGGGGTATGTTGGCGAAAATGGCGCGGGCAAGACCACGACCATCGGCTGCGTATTGAACACATTGTTCAAGGATGATGGCGAGATCAAGCTGTTTGGTATGGAGATGCGCGATCAGGACACCATGCTCCGCGAGGACATCGGCGTCGTTTACGATGGCAACAATTTTCCCGACTACCACAGCGCGGAAACCCTCGCAAGCGTCATGCGCGGTCTGTACGCCCATTGGGATGACGCGCTATATGATCGGAAGTTGACAGAGTTCCGGTTGAACAAGAAGCAGAAGATCAAAACCTATTCCCGTGGCATGACGATGAAACTTGCCATCGCCGCCGCACTTGCCCACCATCCGAAACTCCTTATTTTAGACGAGGCCACCAGCGGGCTCGACCCCGTGATGCGCGAGGAAATACTGGATGTTTTCTTGGACTTTGTGCAGGACGAGGAACACGCCATTTTGCTTTCCTCACATATTACGAGCGACCTGGAGAAGATCGCGGACTACATCACGTTCATAAGTGATGGGAAGATCATACTATCTGCGAAAAAGGACGATCTACTGTATCGATATGGCATCCTGCGGTGCAAGGCAGATCAGTTCGCCATGCTCGAGCCCTGCGACATACTGGCGCACAGAAAAAGAGACTACCAAATGGATGTTCTTGTTTCTGACAGGCATGTAGCCGAACGCAAGTATAAGGGTGTTGTCTGTGATGCCGCGACGATCGATGAAATGATGGTGCTGTTGGTAAAGGGGGATAAGACATGATCGGCCTGTTGAGGAATAGCTATTATGGTGCGCTTGGGAGTGCCAAGGTGCTGGCTGTGTTTTTTGCAGCAGCGGGCGTGGCACTGCTGGTTTCAGGTAACCAAATGCTGATGAACCTATTTGGCATCGTGACCGCAACGGCCTTTTCCGCCAATGCCGTTTCCGGCATCCGGAAAGAGGCCTCGACAAAATGGGGTAAGTACGAGTTGACGACCCCCGTCAGAAGAAAAGATATCATTAAGAGCCACTATGTCACGCACATTCTTTGGGTGTTGGTTGGCATATTGGTGTCTGTCGCCGTGCTCGGGTTAGACGCCCTGATGCACGGAAACCGCTTCTACTATAGTGTAGTGCGCGACCCGGCAGCTTTGTTTGCGGAAAACTCCGGCATTGCGATGTTCACAGGCGCGATCTACTACCCACTGAACTATATCCTGGGCACCGACCGTGGCGAGGTCACGATCATTTTGAGCTTTCTGGGTGCTGTCGGGCTAACGATGGGCCTGATCACACTGATCAACCATCTGATCGGAACCGCTGGCCTCAGCGACGCGCAGTTTTTTCTCTGTATGGCAGTGTTTCTTGCCGTAGCGGTGACAACCTTCCTGCTGTCGTATCGGCTGTCGCTGTTCGTGTATCAAAGGACAGAATGCTGATGTTATGGGAAAATGGCGGCCTTGGCAATTGCCAAAGCCGTCATTTGTCGTCTGATCAGTTTGGGGCGTCCGGCTCGTCAGGCGGTTCCTTCTTCCTGGTGTCTCTGTGCGCGAACGTGTTCTCATATGCGCCCATCGCGGTGAGCGCGACGAGGAACGCGTTGACCAGCATCAGCGGCAAGTCCTGCCACGCGAACCCGCCGCCGAACGTGTGCGCGGCCACTAGGATGAGGAACGCCACGAGCAGCACCAGCAGCCGGGTCGGGATGTGCGCGAGTTTGTCCAGCGGCACTTTGAGATACTGCACGACGAGCAGCGTCGCGGCGCTTGCGCCCGCGAACGTGCCCAGGGTCGCCCAGGTATAAAGCTCGGTGTCCATGCAGTTACGCCCCCTTCTGCTTCTTCATTTCGTCGATGAGCCGGAACGCGGTTTTGAGGTCGCGTTCCAGCACGACGGTTCGTTCGATGATCATGTTGTGCTTTTCTACCTTGCGTTCGAGCTCCTGAATGCGGTAATTGGTGAGCCGGTTGGCGGCCAGCACGCCCATGACGGAGCCCACCAGCGTGCCCGCCAGCGACATCAACCCCACAATGACGACATCGCTCATGGTATCGCCTCCCTTAGTCGGTGCCGGTCATGAGCCAGCGCAGTGTGCGCCCAGGCGCGAGGCGGTTGGTGTCCACATTCGAGCCGATGCCCACCACCTTGCTGTAGCCTGTCTGCCACAGGTCGTAGGGATGCGCGGGCGGCGTCTTCGCGCCGTTCCAGCGCGGCACCCACTTGATGGCAGCGGCCTCCATGATCGCGGTGAAGTACGCATAGATGTGGTGGCCCATGTACACGCCCACGCGGCGCGCGCCGTGCTTTTGTAGTTGCGCGATGTACGCGGCCACCGCCTTGCGCTGCTGCGCCCAGGTCGCGGTTTGGGTCTCTACGTCCACCATCCAGAACAGCGGCGCAGCGCCCGCCGCCATCGCGCGCTCAAAGAACCGGTCGGCTTCCGCGCGGGCCGCCGCCTCGGTGGGCGCGCGGAAGAACGCGTACACGCCGTAGGGGATGCCGTATCGCTTGCACTCGGACACGTTGCGCGCCAGTTGGCGGTCAAGCACTGCGTTGTCCTGCACGCGGATGATAACAAGTTCGATCTTGTCCGGGCCGGTGATGGCGCCCACCTTCGACCAATTGATGGTGCCGTCATGGTGCGACACGTCGATGATCTTGGACTTGTCCCGCTCGGCTGGAGGCGCGGGCCCATCCTCGGCCAGCAGCGCCGCGCGGGTCAGCGGGCCCGCCTCGCCATCCACCGCCAGCGGCTGGCCGCTGGCGTCGCGGTGTTCTGCCTGGAACTGCTTCACAGCGCGCAGCGTGTTGGGGCCGAACTCGCCGTCGATGCCGTCCGGGCCCACGGAATGGCCGCTCTGCAACAGTTCCCATTGCAGCCAGCGCACGCCTTCGCCCTTCGCGCCCTCGCGCAGTGTGCGGGTGGGCAGCGCATACGGGTTCTGCGCGCCGGTGCCCATGCCCGCATCCGGGTCGGGCTGCTCGTCGCTGTCGGGAGGGTCGGGCTCGCCGGGTTCCTCGGGCTCGGGCGGCAGGTCGTCTTCGTTCAGCGGGTCGGGGTTCTCGGGCTCGCTCGGCTCCGTCGCCACCAACAGCGCAGCCAGCTTCGCGTGGCTCATGGGCCCAGAGTCGCCGTCGATCTCCAGGCGGTGCGCCTTTTGGAACGCGCGCACGGCCTTGGCGGTGTTGGGCCCGAACACGCCGTCCGCGCCATCCGCGCCCAGGTAGCGCCCAAACCCCAGCTTGATCAGCGCGCTTCGCAGCGCCGCCACGTCCGCACCGCGCTGCATGGTCTGGCCCGCGCGGTATTTCAGCAGCCGGTCGCCGAGCGCGGGCTCTTTGGGCGGTTCGCCGCCAGTGCCGGGGTCAACGCCGCCATCCACATAGCTGATATACTTCGCTTTTAGGCGGCCCCACTTCTTCCAGTTGCGGTCAGCGACGCGGGTCTTGACCACGCCGAACGAGAACCCGCGTGCTTCGATGGCGTAGCCGCCGCCCACATAGATGCCGATGTGCCCGCCCGTCCATAGCACGAGGCCTGGCACCTCGGGCAAGTTCCCAATATTACCGGTCTGCGCGCACTCCTTGGCAATGATGCCGTCCGCGTTGGTGTCGGGAAATCCGTCGCCGTACACGGGCGCGCGTGCCCCCGCTTTCGTCCAAAAGAAGCCCTTGATGAGTCCCGCGCAGTCGCACACGGTGCGCCCGCTGGCGATGTCGCGCTGATACTGCGCGGCGCGGGCGCTGGTGTAGTGCGCCGGGTACTGCGCGCGCTTGCTGTTGTATAGGCTGGTGCTGGCGGTCTGGCAGAACGTGCCGTACCAATAGCGGGCCTTGGCCTGTAGCATGTCCTGCGCGAACCGCACGAGCGTCAAATTGGTAAACATGGTGTGCTTCCCTCCCAATGGAAAAGCAAGCGCCGGTCTGCGCTTGCTCGGGGTCTGTGTGGTGCTAGAACGCACAGTAGCGGATGCCAACGGTGCCGCTGGAACTGCTGCTTGAAAAGATGCGGGTCAGGTAGAGGTCAAACCCGGTGGTCGAATAGTTGTCGGCTCCCATGTGCCAATTCTTCAAAATGGCATTGTTGTCAGTCGGCTGAACATCCACCCAAACGGGGACGGTTGCGCGCGGTACATCGAAGTCAACGCGCCGGGTGATGGTCTGCGAGCTGGCCGAGGCGGGGTTGACAGACACCACAGCGGTACCCATCGTCAAGCCCGACAGCGTGCCGGGTATGCCCTGTGGCCCCTGCGGGCCTTGTGGCCCTGTCGAGCCTTGTGGCCCCATTGGGCCGGTGTCACCCTTCATACCTTGCGGGCCAGGCGGCCCCTGTTGTCCCTCTGGCCCCATTGGGCCGGGCGGGCCCTGCTGTCCCTCGATGGGGTACTTGGGCGCTTGCACGCGCCCGGTGTTGTAGTTGATGGTCAGCAACGCGGTGGCGTCGCCGCGCCGGAACAGGCACAGGCACTTTTCGCCGCCGTAGTCTTGCGCGCGCCAATAGTACACGTTGCCGGTGCCGTCCACAACCTGCATCTCGTTGTCAAACGCCACAGCCTCACGATGCCGGGTCTTCCAGCCCACATCCAGCGTGTCGGCCATCTCCGACACCTTGCCAATGCCCATGCCGCGCCCGTCGGCCTTGAAGTCCATGATCACGGCGGCGGTGGGGATGCTGGCGTAGCGGGTCGCGGCCTCCAGTCGGTCGGTCAGGCTGGCGCGGAGCTCGTAGCTCTTGTCTACCGTGAACCCGCCGTCGATGATGTAGTCGCCCGCCACGCTGAACCCGCTGGCGGCGTTCAGCGCGACGGTGCGCGCGTCCACATAGTTCTGCTGGTTCACGTCCTTCCACGCCAGCACCAGCGCGCCGGTGTTCTTGGTGTCCACAGGCGCGATGCGCGCGGCGGTCGTCACCTTGATGGCGCTGCCCTCGTCGTTCTCGGTGCCGTCCGGGTTGCAGCGGATGGCCGACAGCGCGGACAGCTCGGGCGAAAAGTAGTCGGCCACTTGCAGCGTGCGCGCGGTGGTGGCGGTCTGGCTCCGGCTGTCGGTGACGGTCACGGTCAGCGTGTTCGTGCCCATGGTGCCGAGGTAGCCGGTGGTGAACTGCGCGGCGGTGAAGGTTTCCCCATTGACAGACGCGCGGTAGGCTGTTATCGTGCTGCCATACACGCCCGCCGCCGCGATGCTCACGGCCAGCCGCGACTTGCCCTTGACGTACAGCCCCCATTCGGGCGGCACGGGCCCGCCGCTGGCCTCGCTGATGGACACGCTGCCAATGACGGGCACGGCGCTGGCTGGCACGTGCAGCACGAACGACACGGACTTGCTGCCCAGCAGCGTGCCGGTGCCGTCGTAGGTGGCCGCCGTGATGACGCAGGTGCCCTGCATGGCGCTGGATACCTGCTCCGCGAACGCGGCGGGCACGTTCCATATGTAGGACGTGCCGACGCCAGACGCCAGCGTGCCGGACAGCGTGCCGAAGCTATAGGTTAGCGTATGATATAAAGAAATATCTTCGCGCGGCAGGTTGACGGTCACGGCTTGCCCGATGGTGGGCGTGGCGGTGCCGATCACGGGCTGCGTGGGCTGGAAGATGCGGTCGAGCTCCACGGTGTCGCTGGCGGTGTAATAGGTGTGGCCGCCATAATTCGCTTCCCAGCGCCCGCGCAGGTACAGCGACAGCGTGCCGTCCGGGTTGTGCTGCACGGTGCTGGTCTTGCTCATGAGCAGCGTCTCTTTGTCCTCGGGCACGGGGCCGGTGATGCGCGGCGCGGTCTTGGAACTGGTGCTGTCCCCGATGGTGGCCCACACGGTGCGCGCCGCCGATAGCTCCAGCGTCCAGGTGCGCTGCTGCCACAGATACACCTTTAATGTGACCGTTGAACTGTTGGCCGCCCTGTCCTGCGTGGCGCTCCAGCGGCAATTGAGGCCATGGTGCCCCGAGCTGTCCCGAAACTTGAAAACCCCTGATAGCACCATGGTGTCAAGCCCCCTTTGTGCGCCGGAACGACAGGTTCTGGTTGCCGGGTCGCGGGAAAAACGCGAAGTTGCCGAGGGTCAATGTGGTCAGCGCCTCCAGGTTGGTGACATACAGCCGGTCGCTCGAAAAATACGCGATCTCGTTGTTGTTCAGCCGGAACCCGATGCGGTCATGGGAGATGACTAGCGTCAGCGGGCTGCCTACCTCGCCCAAGATGATGTTGCCGCCCTCGAACCGGATGAAGCGGTCGAGGTTCTCAAACTGGCGCTTCACGTCGCCGTCCAGTTGCGTGATCAGGTCGGACGTGTTCTGGAACCGAAACTCGAACGCGCTCTCCGTCTGCGTGAACCGGGTGGACACGCTCTCCTGGTAGGTCTGGAACGTGTTCTGCGCCACGTAGTCGCGCGCCACCTGCATGATGATGTTGGTTTCGGTCGCGCCGATCAGCGTGGTCAATGTTTCCTCGGTGGTGTTGAGCAGGTCTTGCATCTGCGCCGTCTGGCGGCTGCTGGCCTCGGCCAACTGGCGCGCGGCGGCGGCCTGTTCGGCGGCGTTGCGCCGGTCGTTCAGCATGGTGTCGGTGAGGCTCAAACGCTCGTCGCCCAGCGTGATGCGCGCGCCGGTCGGGTCGTCCAGCGGCAGTTCCAGCTTGGTCAGGATGTAGGACGCGCTCACGCCATGCTTGGCGCTGCGCACTTGCACGATGTCCAAGTGGTTGAAGCTCTCCACGCTGGCGTCCGCGTTGTGCTGGTCGAGCGCGGTCAGGCTCAATATCTCCTTGAACTTGACGCCAGTCGCGTTCAGGTAGGCGCGGCCCTTGGTGAGCAGGTTTTCGGGCAGCGTCACGTCGTCCCAGGTGGTTTCGCTGACGGGCGCGCACACCCAGCCGAACCGGGCGCGCGCTTCCTCGTTCACGAGGTAGTCCAGCCCGCCGTTCACGCTCTCGATGGTCAGCCGCGCGTCGGCGTTATCGTCTTGTTCTTCTGGTTGTTCCGGTTCCTGCGGTTCCTCCGGTTCTTCCTCGCCGGGCAGCGCCGATAGGCGGCAGCCCAGCGGAATGCACGCGCTGTAGGTGTTCGCCGCCGAACTGTCCAGCGCCAGGTCGATCAGGTTTTCCCCGAACTCGATGGCTTGCGTGGCGGTGTCCAAGCTGGCGGCGTCGGCGGCCAGATAGTCCAGATACATGCCGTCCGGCTCGTAGCGCATCCGCAGAAACCCGCCGTGCGTCTTGACCAGCCGCGACAGCAGCACATCCCAGCACGGCAGGTATTCAATGCTGGAACGGCTGATGTAGTCGTTGGGGTCGGTCACGGTCACGATGCCGGGGCGTATCTGCTTGTACGGCTCCACCTGCGCATTGTGGGTGTCGAGCACGAGCTCGAAGAACGCGCGCAACCCGCCCGCATACTGGAACGGGCGCATCACGCTGTCCAGCAGGTATGCGCTCAGTTCCTCGCAGGAATAGGTCACGGTGCCGTGGACGGGCTGCGCGCTGTCCAGCACGCGCCCCTGAAACATGGGGTTGGGCGCGCCGTCCTTGTACACAGCCACGACGGACGCCAGCTTGTGGATGCGCCCATAACACTCGTGCGTCTCGGGCACGCCGAACGTCAGCGCGCCGATCTTGTTGGCTTCGAGGGACAGTTTCGGGGCAAGCACGTGCAGGTGCTCAACGCGCGGGTCGTAGATCAACCCGCCGTCCAGCGCGATCTGGTACATTACAGCGCCCCCTCCCTGTACGTGATGGTGATGCTGCCGGTGCCGGTGGCGGTGATGTTGGTTTCACCCTCGCGCAGCAGCAGCGCGCCCAGCTTGTACGTGCCCGCACCCAGGTTGTACGCGCTGCCCGCGATGGTCAGCGTCATGGGCGCGGACAGTTCCACGGTGGGCACCACGGGCATCCGCGCGTTGTGCAGCGTGATCAGGTGTTCGCCGGTTACGCCTAAACTAACGGAGGTCAGCGCACTGGCGAGCTTGTACGGGCCGCACACCACGTCCACCACAAGCTGCACCTGCTGGCGTTGGCCGGTGACGCTGACGCCCTCGCAGCGGCCCTCATAATACCAGCCGGGGTCGTCCGACAGCGTGACGCGCACGCGCCGCCCCAGCAGCGCGTTCTTGGCCGCCTGGGTCGCGGCCTCCTGCCGGGCCGCCGGGCGCAGGATGCCGAACGTCAGCTTTAGCGTGCGGTCTTGGAACCGGGTGTCGCCCGTCCATTCGGATAGGTCGATGCTGCCGTCGCGCCCTTCGATGTCCACGCGGTACACGCGCGGGCGCGGCGGGCTGGTGTCCTTCGCGGACAGCACCAGCCACCACGCCGCGTGTGCGTCGTAGCGCGCGCCGGTCGCTATAAGCTCAAACTGTGCGGTGGTCATGTGACTGCAAGCCCCCTTTCGCGCCGCGCGGAGATGCCGCTCAACGCGCCGTCCATGGCGGGTGCAAGCTGCCCGACCAGCGCGCCGGTGTCCAGCAGCACCCGAAGCTCGGCGAACATGGGCAGGTAACGTTCCAGCAGTGCGGCGATGTAGCGCAGCGTGTCGGCATCGCGGCCCTCGCTGACGGCGGCGCGCACGAACTGCATCAGCGTGTCGATGGGCGCGATGGCCTCCGGGCCCGCCTCGCCGCCGCCCATTGCCCGTTCTGGTCTTTCACTTTGCGCAGGGTTTTCACGGTGTCGTCGTGCATCAGGAACGCGGCGCGCGGGCGGTACGGCGCGCGCAGCGAGTACATGAGATCAATGAGCGCGTCGGCGGTGATCTCGGTGGGGCTGGCGGTGGTCGCGCCGGTTTCCGCGCCGCCGCTCTGGGCCATGACGCCCAGCGGCTGGCCGGTGCCGGTGCCCACAAGAAAAGCGTTTTCCTCGGCGCGCCCGATGCGGCGCGCGAACTCGGCGGCAATGTACGCCTCCAGGTTGAACACGCTGTCGTTGAGCAGTTCCTCGGACACGCGCAGTGTGGTGCCCACCTTGTACTTTTTCAATGGGCACACCATCATCGAACGCCGATACCCAGACCGCCGCATTTCGGACTACAGGGAAGCCGATCGCCACAACCTGCGCGAATGGCTGAAATACCAAGCATACGCCGACAAATTCCTATAGGCTGCAAGGTGAACAACATGAGGAAAACACAAGGAACCTACGCGCTGCTGGCGATGATCTTTGCGGTGGCGCTGATCGTGGCGAACGTGGTCACGGCGAAGCTGTACGCCACCGGCCTGTACCTGATGGGCACGGAGATCATGCTCCCCGGCGCGGTGCTGTGCTACGCGATCACGTTTCTCATGACGGACGTGATCGGCGAGCTATGGGGCAAGGCCGAAGCCAACCGCATAGTGCGCTACGGCATCGTGGCGCAGTTGATCGCCAGCGCGCTGATCATCCTGACCCGCTACCTGCCCACGAATGACCCCGCCGTGCAGAGCGCGTATGTGACCATCCTCGGGCAGAACCCCGTGTTTGTGGTCGGCAGCCTGACCGCCTACGCCTGTTCGCAGACCTGGGACGTGTGGCTGTTCCACAAGATCAGGGCGCGCGTATTGAAGAACGGCGGCAGCACCAAACAGCGTTGGATTTGGAACAACGCCTCCACGATGACCAGCCAGATGATCGACACCGTGATATTTATTTTCATCTCGTTTGGGCTGGGCTTCCGTTGGGCGTTCATGCCGGAAATGCGCGCAACACTTTTTCTCATGATGCTGGGCCAATACGCGTTTAAGTTCCTACTGGCGGCGCTGGACACGCCGTTCTTCTATCTGCTGACCCGCAGGAGGGATGACCGGAATGCCATATAAGCCGCTGCGCCCATGCCGCGAACCAGGCTGCAACCAGCTTGCGCGCGGGCCCTACTGCGAGCGCCACAAGGCCGCCCACGAGCGCGCCGCCGACCGCAACCGCGCCAGTGCCGCCATGCGCGGCTACGACGCCCGCTGGCGCGAGGCGCGCGCCGCCTATCTCGCGGCGCATCCGCTTTGTGTGGACTGCCAGCGGCGCGGCCAGCTTGTGCCCGCGACTGTGGTTGACCATATCACGCCGCACCGAGGCGACCCGGCGCTGTTTTGGGACACCGACAACTGGCAGCCCCTATGTGAACAGTGCCACAACGCAAAGACCGCCCGCACAGATGGCGGCTATGGAAACCCGACCCCATAGGAGGTGAACAGCATGGGCAAGCGCGGGCCAGCACCCAAACCCACCGCGATGCGGCTGCTGGAGGGCAACCCCAGCAAGCGCAAGATACGCAACACCGGCGAGCCCATGCCGCCTGTGCCCGCCACCGTGCCCAACCCACCCACACGCCTGTTGCCCGACGCTAAAAAGGAATGGCGCAAGCTCGCGCCCGCGCTGATCGCGCTGGGCGTGCTCACCGAGGTGGACATGACCGCATTCGCGGAGTTGTGCCAGAATTACGCTTACTATCTGGCGGTCGATAAAGAGATCACCGCGCAGGGCACGCAAACCGTGTACGCAATGCAGAAAACGCCGTCCGGCTACATCCAGCAGCACCCCATTTTGAGCTTGCGCCGCCAGTATTACGACCAGTGGCGGCGGGGCTTGCAGGACTTCGGACTGACGCCCGCCAGCCGCGCGCACATCGTGGCGGGCGACCTGCCGCAGAGCACGGGCGACGGCGAGGACGCGCGGATGCTGCGGCTTATCCGAGGTGACTACTGATGTACTTCGACGAGCGAAAGGCCCGGCGCGTGATCGACTTCATCGGGATGCTGCGCCACACCAAGGGCGAGTTTTACGGGCAGCCGTTCGCGCTGTTCCCTTGGCAGGAGCAGTTCGTGCGTGACGTATTCGGCACCATGCGCAACGACACAGGGCTGCGCCAGTATTCGCGGGCCTATCTGGAAATACCCAAGAAGAACGGCAAGTCCGAGCTCGGCGCGGCCATCGCGCTGAATATGCTGTGCAATGACGACGAGGTGCGCGCGGAGGTGTACTCCTGCGCCAGCGACCGGCAACAAGCATCCATCGTGTTCGACGTGACCGCCGACATGGTAGACCAGAGCCGCGCGCTCCGGCGCATCGTCAAGGTGGTGCATTCCACCAAGCGCATGATCTACCTACCCACCGGCAGCGTGTACTGCGTGCTGTCGTCCGAGGTGCGCAGCAAGCACGGCTACAACGTGAGCGCGTGCATTTTCGACGAGCTCCACGCGCAGCCCGACCGCAGCCTGTATGATGTCATGACCAAGGGCAGCGGCGACGCCCGGCGTCAGCCGCTGTTCGTGTTCCTGACGACGGCGGGCACCGACCGGAATAGCATCTGCTGGGAGGTTCACCAGTACGCCGAGGACGTGCGTGCGGGCCGTAAGGTTGACACGCACTTCTACAGCATGGTGTACGCACTGCCCGACGACGCCGACTGGACACTGGAAAACAACTGGCGCGCCGTCAACCCGTCGCTGGGGCGCATCACGCCCATCGAAAAGTTCCGGGAGGCGTTCGAGGAAGCGCGCCAGAACCCCGCCGACGAGAACACATTCCGGCGCTTACGCCTGAACCAATGGGTAAAGCAAAGCGTGCGCTGGATGCCCATGGACAAGTGGGATGAGTGCGGCGCGCCGTTCAACCTGGACGAACTGGAGGGCCGCGAGTGCTACGCGGGACTCGACCTGTCGAGCACCACCGACCTGACCGCGTTCGTGCTGGTGTTCCCGCCCGTGGACGACGGCGAGCCGTACAAGGTGCTGCCGTTCTTCTGGTTGCCCGAAGACACCCTGCCTCTGCGCGTGCGGCGCGACCACGTGCCCTATGACGTGTGGGCGCAGCGGCAGCATATCCACACCACCGAGGGCAACGTGCTGCACTATGCCGCCATCGAACGGTTCATCGAGCAGTTGGGCGAGCGGTTCAACATCCGCGAGATCGCGTTCGATAGATGGGGTGCAACGCAGATCGCGCAGGATTTGGAGGACGCGGGGTTCACCGTCGTCATGTTCGGACAGGGCTACAAAGACATGAGCCCGCCCACCAAGGAACTCATGCGGCTGGTGCTGTCGCACGGCATCGCGCACGGCGGCCACCCGGTTTTGAGATGGAACCTGGACAACACGTTCATCAAGACCGACCCGGCGGACAACGTGAAGATCGACAAGGCCAAGAGCACCGAAAAAGTGGACGGCGCGGTCGCGCTGGTCATGGCGCTGGACAGGGCTCTCAGAATAGAGAGTGGGGGCTCAAATATATACGAACGTAACGAACTCCTAGTATTCTGAATCAAATATATTTACTTATGGTCAGTTTTATATTGAAAAAAAGATGATTATATGATAATATTATGTAAATGCACAGTGTGCATTAGCCAAAAACATGCTAAAGGAGTGTATACAATGACTGAACAGACATGGTTACGGGAAAAGAGGCGTCATTGGGTATTAATGTTGATTTGCTGTGGTGTGAGTTGGCTTGTTATGGCGTTGCTGATTCTCGTGTCATTGGCATTTGTTGATAGTTCATGGATTGCCACCCTTCAGCAGGGGAACTCATCTATTACTAAGAATATTGATTACTTACAATTTGTAGTTCCAGTTTTGCTAACTGTTGGCGGATTCATGGTTGCTTTTTTAGGGATGAACAGACTAAAAGATTTTGATACCCACATAGCTGATATGAAGACCGAGATGCGTAAAGAGCTTTCGGACGAGAAGGGGCTATTACGTGATCTGAGGGATTCTCAAACTCAAGTTCTCAAGTCCCAGGTGGATGCCCACACTCGTTCTTTTGAAGAGGAATTCCTCAAAACACTTAATAATGATATAGAACGCATTCGAGGTGAAAATGAAGAGTTTCTTAAAACAAGCCTGGCTACCATCAGAGATATTTCCGACTCGGTATATGAACGGCTGGCTGGCTTCGAGGAAAAGTATAAATGGCTCATTTCAACCAAAGTTGATGAGGATGAGTTTGATTTAGAAATTGTTTCAACTTATGACGCTCATAAAAAAATTGAAGCAATTTATCAAGCGGATGATAAGCCTCGAGATTACTTGCAGATTGTCTTCAAGATAGTTGACCTAGTTTGTGGCAAGACGGTGCGTGGTGATCAAAGCGACTATCATAACCTCGCGGCTGAATTAGGTCGCCAAAATCTGTTTGATAAAGCGTGTAAAGTATGTGAAGCTGGAATATCCTTCTTTCCTAACGATGTAGACCTACTTGCGGATTGGATTAAATACGCGACCAACATTGGCGATTATGATAACGCTGAAAAAGCAATAGGAAGCCTGAATCAAATTGCAACTCGCCTATGGAATTGGCGCGCATTTGATTTTGTTATCGACTATTATGTGGCTATAGCTAATATGAAAAAAGCCATCGAACTATCAGACGAATTCGTAAAATGGCTTCCTAACGAGGAACGTGCTTATAAGCAAAAAGCAGATGTAAAGAGAAAGACGTATGACCCATCGACCGGTGAAGATGTTGCAGAGAGCGTGATTGCGATTTTGAAGAAACCTTTGGAAATGAACCTAAACTGTCCGATGTGCGCCAATGCATTAGCAGACGAACTATCTGAGCTCGGTAGATTAGAAGAAGCATTGAATGCTAGTAATAGGGCCGTTCAAGAGTTGGCACAAGATCAACCTTCTGTTAACCACGCGTTTGTGTTTTTCAGGCGTGCCCTCATTCAGGATAGGTTGTTCCATCAAGCATTGTTGGATGAACATGAAACCAGTAATGCCGAAGCTTTATTAATGGGTTTGTCGGCGTGCAAAGATTATGCTATAGCTATAGAGTCTAGACGCCTGACCCCCATTACGCTTAACCAGGCAAAGACAAGGTTGGAGCTTATAGCACAGCACTTACATGGTGGAAACCAACAAAATGACGATCAATAAGTAAAAGATGCTATGAAAAAGCACTTCTGATGAAGTGCTTTTTCATACCCATTTAGGGGGTAACACCATGAATAACCCCTTCACGCGGTTCACCCGCGCGCGCGACAAGCCCCAGAACGCGGTCAGCGAGGCGCTGACCTTTTTCATGGGCAGCAGTCTGTCCGGGAAGCGCGTCAACGAGCGCAGCGCGTTGCAATTGACGACCGTATACGCGTGCGTGCGTGTCATTTCGGAAACCATCGCCAGCTTGCCGCTGCACGTGTACCGCAGCACCGGCACCGGCAGCGAGCGCGCGCCCGACCATCCGCTGTACCACGTGCTGCACGACGAGCCCAACGGCGAGATGACGGCCATGCAACTGCGCGAAACGCTCATGTCGCACATCCTGCTGTGGGGCAACGCCTACGCGCAGATCATCCGCAACGGTCGCGGGCAGGTGCTGGAGCTCTACCCACTGCTGCCCGACCGGATGCGGGTTGACCGCGACCCGGACGGCAAGCTGTTCTATGAGTACAACAAGGACGGCACGCTGTTCCGGCTCACCCCGCTGGACGTGCTGCACGTCCCCGGGCTCGGGTTCGATGGCATCATGGGACACTCGCCCATCGCCGTGGCGCGCAACGCGTTGGGGCTCGCCATCGCCGCCGAGGAATATGGGAGCCGGTTCTTTAGCAATGGGGCCACCCCGTCCGGCGTGCTGACGCACCCCGGCCCCGTGAAGAACCCGGAGGCGCTGCGCGCGTCCTGGCAGCGCGCCTATGGGGGCTCCACCAACGCGAACAAGGTGGCCGTGCTCGAAAAGGGGATGCGGTTTGAAAAGATCAGCGTCCCGAACAACGAGGCGCAGTTCCTCGAAAGCCGCAAATTTCAGGTTGCGGAGATCTGCCGCATCTTCCGCGTACCGCCCCATCTCGTGGCCGACCTGGACAAAGCTACGTTTGCGAACATCGAGCACCAGAGCATTGAATTTGTGACCCACTGCATCAGGCCGTGGGCCGTGCGCTGGGAACAGGCCATCAACCGCGCCCTTTTCACCGAACAGGAAAAGGGCGTTTTCTATGCCGCCCACAACCTGGACGGGCTCCAGCGCGGCGACTACAAGACCCGCATGGAGGGCTACGCCATCGGGCGTCAAAACGGTTGGCTGTCCGCCAACGACATCCGAGGGTTGGAAAACCTGAACCCCATCCCCACCGAGGACGGCGGCGACATCTACGCAGTCAACGGCAACATGATTCGGCTATCGGACATCGGCGCAGGCGGCCTGGGAGGTGAATAGCATTGCGAACCATTGAACTCAACGGCTACATCGACGAGGATGAGTTCTGGGGCGACGAGATCACCCCGGAAATGCTGCGCGACGCGCTGTATCAGGACACCGGCGACGTGCTGCTAAAGATCAATTCCTACGGCGGCAGTTGCAACGCCGCCACCCGCATGTACGACATCATCCGCGAATACCCCGGCAACGTGGACGTGCGTATCAGCGGCATCGCGGCGTCAGCGGCGTCCGTGGTGGCGCTGGCGGGCCGCCGCGTGGAGATGAGCCCCGGCAGCATCTACATGATGCACAACCCGCAAACCATCGCTTTCGGTGAGGAACGCGACCTCGACATCGCCAAGGCGCTGCTGCGCGCCACCAAGGACAGCATCATCAACATCTATCACCGCAAGACCGGCAAGGCGCGCGCTGCGCTGTCCGACATGATGGACGCCACAGCATGGCTCGACGCCGAGGCTGCGCTCGATGCGGGGTTCATCGACGCCATCACCGGCGACGCCTCCAGCACCACCAACCGCGCACAGCCCCGCGCACCCATCAACCGCGAGGACGCCGAACTCGCCATCAACGCGTGGGCGGCGCGCCGCCTGACGAAGCCGCACCCCAAAACGCCGCCCATGCTGCCCGAACCCGCAGACCATGCGCCCGCCTCCGAACAGGCATTGCCTGAACCGGCACCGGGCGTTTTTGTTGCCCACCGCTACCGACTTTTAGAGATGCAGGAGGTCTAAACCATGAACAGCATCGAGCTTCGCGCCCGGCGCGCGGCGCTGTACGACAGCGCCAAAAAGTTTTATGACGAGCACCAGACCGACGACGGCACCATGAGCGCCGAGGACGCCGCCACGTTTGACAAGATGTGCGCCGACGTGGACGCCATGAAAGCACAGATCGACCGCGCGGAGCGGCTGGAAGCCGTGAACCGCGAACTGGCGCAGCCGACCGCCACCCCGCTCATGAGTCGCCCGGAGCACAGCGGCAAGCCCAGCAGCCCGCGCGGCAGCGCCGAATACAAGGCCGCGTTCTGGGATGCGGTGCGGGGCTACACGCCCGCCGACGTGCGCAACGTGCTCCAGATCGGCACCGACGCGCAGGGCGGCTATCTGTGCCCGGACGAGTACGAGCGCACCCTCATCGACAAGTTGCAGGACGAGAACATCATGCGCCGCCTCGCGACCATCGTGCAGAGCGACAGCGGCGAGCGCCGCATTCCCGTGGTGGCGTCGCACGGCTCGGCTACGTGGATGGATGAGGGCGACAGCTTCACCGACAGCGACGACGCGTTCGGCGTGATCACGCTGGGTGCGTACAGGTAGCCGAACCGCCGCCCGCCCGTCCATGTGGAACTGTCCACGCTGTCAAAATGATAGAACGGCAATAGCTGGAGGTTGGTAAACCCCAGGCCGTGAGAGCCTGTTTAGAATTTTCTGTAAGGTCAAGCCTTCTGTGTAGAAAATAGAAACACACAGGAGGCTTTGAAAATGCCAAGGAAGAGCGCGCACCGAATCCCGGACGAGAAGCTGGACATCATGAAGCGAATCATCGAGGG
>JAVBUD010000200.1:0-6423 GCA_031555755.1 Eubacteriales bacterium
TGTCGTCCTCCCACCCCAACGCGGGCTCCCCCGCGCCGCCGCGACGGCCCTCCCAAAAACAACCCCCCAGCGTTTGGCGTATGGTCTGTGGCGGCGCTCTGGATGACCGCGTTGAGGGGGCGGATGACGGAAAGAAAAACTGTCAACCCCACAGAACTTCTATGCATACCACACCCTGAAGTTGCATATAGATATGGAGACAACAGTCCATACCGTGTGAAACTCACGAAACAACAGCAGGGGAGCGTGTGGTACGATGGAGAACTTGTGCAATCGGATGGTGGCGGCGGGGCATTTGGACAGGCCGCTTGAGCTGAGTCATGAAGTGATGAACGAGCGGTTTTACTCGGGGGTACTGCTGGTGAAGCGGTTGTCGGGGACGATGGACCGGCTGCCGATCACGGTGCCTGGGAAGCTGATTGAGAATGTGGAATGGCCGGTGGGCCAGCTGATGCAGTTGACGGGTCAGGTGCGCAGTTACAACAAGGTGATGGACGGCGCGGGGCGGCTGATGATCACGCTGTTTGTGCAGCGGGTATCGGCAGAGGTGCCGTCGGACACGGAGAACCGGGTGGAATTGTCCGGCGCGATCTGCAAGCCGCCGATCTACCGGTCGACACCGTTCGGGCGTGAGATCTGCGACCTGATGCTGGCGGTGAACCGGGCGTTTGGGAAGTCGGACTACATACCGTGCATCGCTTGGGGGCGGAACGCGCAGTACGCGGCGCGGTTTGGGGTGGGTGAGCGGCTGAGGGTGAGCGGGCGGCTGCAGTCGCGGGAGTATCAGAAGCTTTTGGACAGTGGGGAGTATATGCAGAGGAATGCGTTTGAGGTGAGTGCGTTTACGATCGAGGCGGACGCGAGCGTCGCCGTGCCGGTCGAGGCCGAACCCCAAGCAATCACCCCCTGACGCCGGTGAGAACACGGCGAAGCCACCAGGGGTTCCAAGGGGATTTAATCCCCTTGGCGGGAGTCCAGAGGGCGGAGCCCGCTGGCCCCCGGAGGGCGTGCCCCCGTCACCCGGCTCCCTTTCCCGTCGAGGGAAAGATCGGACCCCCGCCCCCCTCCCTGGCCCGCTGGCCAGGGAGGGGGCGGGGGTCTGATGCGTCCTTCGGACGCGGACGGGGGCTGGGTTATGGGGGTACGGCCTCCGGCGGCCAAGGGGCGCTACCCCTTGGATCCCCGCCAAAGGGACTAAGTCCCTCTGGACTCCCTGGTGGCTTCGCCGTGTTTTTACGAGGGTTAGGGGGTGAGTTGTTGGCGTCGGACTAGGTCGGCGAAGCGGCCGCCCGCGTCGACCAACTCATCATAACTGCCATCCTCCACAATCCGCCCGCCCTCCACCAGCACCACCCGATCACAGGCCCTGATCGTACTCAATCGATGCGCAATCACCACCCGCGTGCACCTCAGCCCCTCCAGCGCCTCGCTCACCCGCTTCTGCGTCACATTGTCCAGCGCGCTCGTCGCCTCATCAAAGATCAGCACTTTCGGCTTGCCCGCCACCGCCCGCGCGATCATCAGCCGCTGCTTCTGGCCACCCGACACCCCGCCCGTCCCCTCCGAGATCATCGTGTGCATCCCCATCGGCATCGCCCGAATCTCGTCCGCCAGCCCTGCCAGCTCCGCAGCCGCCCACGCACCGTCCATGCTCAGGCCCGGCGCGGCGGCTGCGATGTTGTTGTAGAGGCTCCCCGTGAACAGGGAACTGTCCTGCAGCACCGTGCCGATGTGCCCGCGCAGCGATTTCAGGTCCACCGTCTGGAGGTCACGGCCGTCATAGAAAATGCTGCCCGACTCCGGCCGCTCAAAGCCAAGCAGCAGCCGCACCAGCGTCGACTTGCCGCAGCCCGTGCGGCCCACAATCGCCACGTACTGGCCCGCGCGGATTTTCAGCGAAAACTCGGTGAGCACCAGCGGGCCGCCCTCGTCGTAGCGGAACGACACATTGTCCAGTTCGATCACGCCGGACAGCGAGCGCACTGTGGCGCGCTCCTCGTCCTGCTCGGGCAGCGCGGTCAGGATCGGCGCCGCCATCGCAAGCATCGGCTGCACCTGCGCCAGCACGTCTGCCAGCGAGGTCACCGTCGCAAATGCGCCCGCCACCATTCCGTATGCCACGCCGAATGCCATGTACTGCGCCACACCCACGCCGCCGCGCACGGCAGAATAATAGATCAACATCGAACCCATCAGGTGGATCGCCATCGTGAGCACGCCGCTGATTTTCATGAACAGCGGCGGGTTGTATTCGAGACGCACGTAGTCCGCGTACTTGTCTGCGAACTTCGAGAACGCGCGCCGCTCCGCGCCCGCGAGGCGCAGCTTTTGCACGCCGCCCAGCAGTGCGAACTGCAGGCCCGTGATCGCCGCCTCAGCGCCCATTTTCTGTCGCGTCAGCCTGCGGATCGCCAGCGCCGAGACCACCGAAAACGCGCTGCTGCACACCAGCACCGCCAGCGCGGGCAGGCACAGCGACGGCGCGATCGCCCAGATCTGGCCGATGTAGACCAGCGCGAACACGCCCGTCAGGCCGGTGTCCAGCGCCACCTGGCAGAACGTGCGCCCCAGCGCCTGCAGGTGCGCGAGCCGCGTCGAGATGTCGCCCGAGTTGTAGCCCCGAAAGAACGACACCGGCAGCGACAGCACGCGCATCATCGACGCGGACTCCATGGAAAACGCAATCTTCGCGTTCACCCGCGCCAGCACCAGTTTTTTGGCGACAGCGATCAGCGTCATCGAGACCGTGACGCCGATGTACATCACCAGCAGCGCGGGCAGCGGCCCCGCGTCCACGCCCACCACGTCCCGGAACACCATCTGGTTCACCCAAGCTGGCAGCAGCCCCAGCGCCGCCGCCGCTACCGTCGCCAGCAGCGTCACCAGATAATCCGAGCGGTCCAGCGTGCCCAGCATGTGGCGCAACAGGTCACGGGCGCTCATCTCTTTCTGGGGGAACGGCTTGTAAAAGCAGATCACGTCGTCCGCCAGTAGCGACTCGTTTTTCCGCGTCAGCTTGGTGCGCTGGCCCGTGCTGGGGTCGAACAGGTCATAGCCCGAGATGCTCCTCGGGATCAGCGCCACGTGGGCGCCGGACGCCTTCAATGTGCCCAGCATCGCGCCGATGGCCTTGCCGCGCCAACCGGGGCTCAGGCGGACCTCGCGCCACATGATCCCCGACGGGCGCAGCAGGTAGCTGAGCTGTGCGTTCAGGTCCTCGATGTTGTCCGGCAGCTCGCGCGTCTCGGCGCGGTAGTACGTCAGGATCGCGTCGATAGCGCTCTTCGCGCCGGATACCTGGCTGTTGTACGCCGCGCCGAGCCCGGCGTTATCGCCGGTCAGCGCCTCGGCGATGCGCGACATGGACGCGTGAAATGCGCGCTCGTCGGATTCGGCGCGCTGCCTGATTTGGTCGCTGAACCAGCCCATGGTGGGTCATCTCCTTATCACACGTCGCTGCGGGCGGGCTTCCACGCCCGCCCGCAACACGTCGCGATCCTACTCCGTCTCCATCAACCGCGCATACGCGCCACCCATTGCGTACAGCGCCTCATGGGTGCCGCGCTCCACGATTTTCCCCTTGTCCAGCACGATGATCTCATCGCAGTCGCGGATCGTGGACAGCCGGTGCGCCACGATCAGGCACGCGATGCCGCGGTCCTTGATCCTCGTGACGACCTCGTGCTCCGTGGCCGCGTCCAGTGCGCTGGTCGCCTCGTCCAGGATCACGATGGTCGGGTCCTGGGCCAGCACGCGGGCGATCTCCATGCGCTGGCGCTGGCCGCCGCTCAGGTTTTTGCCGTCCTCCGACAGCAGCGCCTCATAGCCGCCCGGGCGCTTGGTGATGTCGTCGTGCAGGCTGGCGTCCCGGGCCGCCAGGATGACCTCAAAGTCCTCGATGGACCGGTCCCACATGCTGATGTTGCTCTTGATCGTGTCCTCGAACAGCGTGATCTCCTGGTCCACCACCGCCACGGAGCCGCACAGCACCGGCCTAGGCACCTCGGACACCGGCACGCCGTCGTACAGCACCTCGCCGGACCACGGGCTGTATAGGCCAGACAGCAGCCGCGCCACCGTGCTCTTTCCGCAGCCCGATGCGCCCACCAGCGCCACCCTGCGGCCCGGCGTCAGCGTCAGAGAAAAGTCCTCGATCAGCGGCGGGTCCAGCTTGGCGTAGCCGAAGGTGAGGTTCTTCATCTCCACATGCCCGGTCAGCTTCTCGAACGCCGCGCCCTCGGGCATTTCGTCCGTCCGCACCTGGGCCGGATAGGCCATCACGTCCTCCACACGCTCCATCTGCACGCGCATCGCCTGGATGGTCTGGCCTGCGTCGATCAGGCTTTGGACGGGCAGATTGAACTGCATCAGGAAGCCCTGGAACGCCAGCAGCATGCCGACGGTGAAGTTGCCCTCAAAAGTGAACAGCACGCCCGCGCCCAGCACACAGATGTTCGCCAGCGCGGAGATGAGCTGCGGCACGCTGCCGAGGTAGGCGTTCAGCCGGTCGGTCTTGGCCATCTCTTGGTATTCGGCGGCCTGATAGCCCGCCCACAGCGAGAAGAACGCGCTCTCCGCGCCGCTGGCCTTGATGGACGTGATGGTGCGGATGCCATTCATGGCGGTGGCGGTTTTCTTGCCCTGGTTCTTGGTCATGACGCGCATCAGGCCGATGCGTTTGCCGGAGATGTACCGCGCGGAAAAGATGTTGATCAGCACCGCCGCGAGGCCGATGGCGGTCAGTGCGGGGCTGTTTTGCAGCAGCACGAACAGGTACACGAACATCATCGCCGTGTCCAGCACCAGTGGCGCGACGGTCTGGATGACGCTGGAAGCGATGTCCGCGTTCTCGTCCTGGCGGGCGATGAGGTCACCGGCCATGCGCTGGGCAAAGAACTCCATCGGCAGGTGCAGCAGGTGCCAGAAAAAGCCGGTCTCGGCGGCGATGGCCAGCTTGCCCTCGATCCGCTTGTAATACACCGCGCGCAAAATCCCCGCGCCCAGCTGGACCGCCGCCACCAGCGCCATCAGCGCGATGACCGGCATCAGCCATTCCGGGTTCTGCCCGGACAGCAGCCGGTCCACCAGCACCCGGGAAAACGCGGGCTGGATGAACGCCACGCCGGACGCGATCAACGTCGAGATCACCGCGAACAGGATGGCCGGGCCTGCGCCCTTCAGTCGATCCTTCGCGAACGACCACACCGATGCGGGCCGCCCGCCGGGCTTAAAGGTGTCTGTCGGCTCGAACAGCAGCGACACGCCGGTGTACTGTTCGTCAAAGCTCGCCAGCGGCATCTCGATCCGCCCCCTCGCGGGGTCGTTGATCAGCACGCAGGCCTTTTTGAACCCGCACACCACTACAAAATGGTTGAAGCCCATGTGGCAGATGCACGGAAACGAGCCCGACGCGCGCAGCGCTTCCGGCTCAAACCGATAGCCTTTCGCGTCGAGGCCATAGCCACGCGCGGCCATCAGCAGTTTTTTGGCATTGCTCCCGTCCCGCGATACGTCGCAGGCCACCCGCAGCTGCTCCAGCGGCAGCCATTTTCCGTAATAGGCCAGCACCATGCCCAGCGACGCCGCGCCGCACTCCAGCGCCTCCATCTGCATGATCACGGGCGCCCTGCAGCTGCCGCCGGTGACGGGCTTTTGCGCAGTGCTCATGATTCGCCTCCGCCGCCCAGGATGAACGAGATCGGGCGCACCTGCTCGCGCAGGATCATCACGGAGACCGGGCCGTCACGGGGACCGGCTGCGTCGATCTGCACTTCGTAGCTGTATTCGGGCACCTGCAGCGCGTAGACCAGGTAGCTGTCCTGGGCGCTGAGCTGGTCCCGGCTGACGGGCTGTTCGGCCACCTCCGTCACCCTGCCGGACGCGCCGTCCACGGAGGCTGCCATGCCGACCTGATAGGCCGACCGGTCCTGTACATACAGCCGCACGCTGCCATTTTCCTGAAACCCCGTCGCGCGATCGTAGATCGCCACGCGGCCAAAAACGCCCCAGATCAGCAGGCTCGCCAGCAGCGCCACGACCGCGGCCAGCGCCAGCCAAATGCCCACGCCGGTCACGCTGAGGTAGTCATTCAGCTGCTCCGGGTTGGACAGCCGCTTCAGGCTCTCCTCCCGAAACAGCGGTTTGCGCGATTCGCTCATGGCTCGGTCGCACGCCCTTTCCGATCAGAATCATGAGGGATGATTCGACGCTTCGATAACATGAACCTGCTATGCACGTGTTAATTCTTGTCAAATCATGCCCGCTTGGTTAAGGATCGACCAAAACTCCGCCCTCACACTGCCGTCATCCTGAGCGCAGCGAAGGGCCGTCTTAAAAGAATAAGGAAGGTGCGTAGGGTGGGGCACGGTTAAGGCGGTGGGGGGGGGTTTGGAGGGGGGGGGGTAGGGGGTGGGCGCCGAAAAC
>JAVBUD010000018.1:0-3671 GCA_031555755.1 Eubacteriales bacterium
CCTTCGGCGCTGGGACTTATGTGCTGACCGCCCCCCCCGCCGCCATCCGGTGCGCCGCTACGTCCCTACCCCAACCCCCATCATTTTGTTTTGAGTATGGTCCTTCGCTGCGCTCAGGATGACGGCGCTGGAGATGGATGACCAAGGAACACCGCTTCGCTAGAAAACCGCGATACGAACTGGGGTCCAGGGGCTCAGCCCATGGCTAGACCGGCATGACCTTCGCTTCCTTGTCCAGCAGCGAGTTGTCCAGCTTCAGGGACTGCGCCTGCCGGTACTCGAAGTACTTCTGGGCGACTGCAGGGAACAGGGCGTAGCTGAGCACGTCCTCCTCCTGCTGGACCCACTGGCTGGCTTCCTTTTTGTAGTTCTCCATCTCGGGCTTCAGCAGGTCCGCCGGGCGGCAGGTGATGACCTTGTCGTTGCCGATGACCTTCTTGCGGACTTCCTCGTTGACCTTCGCCGGCAGCCGGCCATATTCGCCGCGCATCATACCCTGGAACTCCTTGGAGTTCATCTTGTAGCGCTCGCCAGCGAGCACGTTCATGACGGCCTGGGTACCCACGATCTGGCTGGTGGGGGTGACCAGCGGCGGATAGCCGGAGTCCTCGCGCACCCGCGGGATCTCCGCCAGCACCTCGTAGAACTTGTCAGAGGCGTTCGCCTGCTTCAGCTGGCTGATGAGGTTCGAGAGCATGCCGCCCGGCACCTGGTACAGCAGCGTGTTGATGTCCACCTGCAGCACCTTGGGGTCCAGGAAGCCCTCTTTTTTGAGCTTTTCGGCCACGCCGCGGAAGTGGACCGCGATCTCTGAGAGCTTCGCCAGGTCCAGGCCCGTGTCGCGCTCGGTACCCCTGAGGGTGGCGACCAGCGGCTCGGTGGCGGGCTGGGCGGTGCCATTGCCCAAGGGGGAAAGCGCCGTGTCCACGATGTCCACGCCCGCCTCGGCGGCTTTAAGGTAGGTCATGTCGCCTGTGCCGGAGGTGTTGTGGGTGTGCAGGTGGATCGGGACCTTCAGCGCCTGCTTCAGCTTCTTGATGAGGCTGAACGCGTCGTAGGGCAGCAGCAGGTTCGCCATGTCCTTGACGCAGATGGTGTCCGCGCCCATCTTTTCCAGCTGGATGGCCAGCTCCACGAAATAGTCCTCAGTGTGCACGGGGCTGGTGGTGTAGCTCATGGCCACTTCGCAGATGCCGCCGTGCTTCTTGGTGGACTTGATGGCCTGCTCCATGTTGCGAGGGTCGTTCAGCGCGTCGAAGATGCGGATGATGTCCATGCCGTTCTTGATGGCGAGCCTGACGAACTCGTCCACCACGTCGTCGGCGTAGTGCTTGTAGCCCAATATGTTTTGCCCGCGAAGCAGCATCTGGGTCTTGGTGTTCGGCAGCGCCTCTTTCAGCTGGCGCAGCCGGGTCCAGGGGTCCTCGTTCAGGAAGCGCAGGCAGCTGTCGAATGTGGCGCCGCCCCAGCACTCCAGGGAATAGTAGCCGACCTTGTCCAGCTTGTCGCAGACGGGCAGCATGTCCTCAACCCGCATGCGGGTGGCGGCCTGGGACTGGTGCGCGTCGCGCAGGATGGTGTCGGTGATCAGAAGTTTGTTGCCCATGTGGTATCCCTCCTCTAGGCGGTAGATAAACGCGAAATGGGTGGCGTGGAACGCCGGAATACCCGTCGCCGTGCTGTCCCCGTCGTCATCCTGAGGCCGCAGCCGAAGGATCTTCTTCAGGATTGAGGAAGGTCCTTCGCTGGCGACAGGATGATGACGGAGAGAGCGGCGCATCGTTGATTGCTTATGATCCGAACAGGCTCAGGAACACGCCCGCCGCGACCGCCGAGCCGATGACGCCGGCGACGTTCGGGCCCATGGCGTGCATCAGCAGGAAGTTGCCGGGGTTCGCCTCCTGGCCCACGACCTGGGACACGCGGGCCGCCATCGGGACCGCCGACACGCCTGCGGAGCCGATCAGCGGGTTGATCTTGCCGCCGGAGATTTTGTTCATGAGCTTTGCGAGCAGCACGCCGCCCGCGGTGCCGCCGCCGAACGCGATGACGCCCAGCACCACGATGGCCAGCGTCTGCGGGTTCAGGAAGGTGGCGCCGTTGGTGGTGGCGCCGACGGTGACGCCCAGGAAGATGGTGACGATGTTGATCAGCTCATTTTGCACCGTCTGTGACAGCCGCTCTACCACGCCGCTGACGCGGAACAGGTTGCCCAGCATCAGCATGCCCACCAGCGGGGCCGCGTCGGGCAGCAGCAGCGACACGACGATGGTGACCAGGATCGGGAACACCACAAGCTCAGTCTGGCTCACGGGGCGCAGCTGCTCCATCACGATCTCGCGCTCGGCCTTGGTGGTGAGCGCCTTCATGATGGGCGGCTGGATCACCGGCACCAGCGCCATGTAGCTGTAGGCCGCCACGGCGATGGGGCCGAGCAGGTGCGGGGCCAGTTTGGTGGTGACGAAGATGGCCGTGGGGCCGTCCGCGCCACCGATGATGCCGATGGAGCCCGCCTCCTGTGGGGTGAAGCCCAGCATGATCGCGCCGATGAACGTGATGAAAATGCCCAACTGAGCGGCCGCACCCAGCAGCAGCGACTTGGGGTTGGCGATCAGCGGACCGAAGTCGGTCATCGCGCCCACGCCCATGAAGATGAGCGGCGGGTAGATGCCCAGCTTGACGCCCTGATACAGATAGTACAGCAGGCCGCCGTTTTGCTTGACGTAAGAGTACATCTGCGTGCCGTCCGGCATGACGGTCAGGATGCCGTTCTTGCCGTTGTGGAATGCCTCGGCGAGGAACTCCATCTGCGGCTCGGCCATCATGTTCGCGCCCGGCAGGTTCGCCAGCAGCATGCCAAAGGAGATCGGCAGCAGCAGCAGCGGCTCAAATTTCTTGACGATGGCGAGGTACATCAGCAGGCACGCCACGGCCATCATGACGTACTGCTTCCAGTCGCCCACGCCGAAACCGGTGGACTTGGCGAGGTTCACGAATGAATCGCCCATGTTGATCTCCAGCTTGTGGGCGTCCGTTGTAGGCTGCGCGGTGTCTACTGCGGCGACCTCCTCAACAGCGCCTGTGCTCGGCGCAGCCTCCGACAGTGCGGACAGCGGCGCGGCGCACAGCAGCAGGAGCAGCACCAGCCCCATCAAGGCGATGACATTTCTGTGTTTCCGGTACATGGATCGGGCTCCCTTCAGTGTGCGGATCGGGGGGATGAGGCCGTTGGCCGAGGGTTTGCCATAGGGAACGCCCTTCGTGGCGTTCCGCCCCGCCCGCAGGCGACGCTCCCATCCAATCAGGAACGCGGAACGCCATGGAGGGCGTTCCCTACGGCAAATCCAGTCATTTAATCACTCTGCCCGCCGACTCGCATTTCGTGCTGCAAAGTGCTTATTGGATCGCAACCAGCGCGTCGCCGGAGTTGACGGTCTGGCCCTTGGTGACCATGATGGCGGCCACGACGCCGTCGCGGGGGCACTTGATCTCGTTTTCCATCTTCATGGCCTCGAGGATCAGCAGGTTGTCGCCCTTCTTGACCTTCGTGCCCTGGGCCACGTTGACCTTCAGGATGGTGCCGGGCATGGGGCTCTTGATGGTCTCGGCGCCCTTGGGGGCGGCGGCAGCGGCCTTCGGCGCGGGGGCCGGGGCGGCGGGGGCGGGCGCAG
>JAVBUD010000049.1:0-13677 GCA_031555755.1 Eubacteriales bacterium
TCCCCCGACCGGGTGGGCCCCGCCCGCGGGGGCCGCCACGTCACGGTAGCCTTGGCGCGTAGCAGACCTCGCGGCCCGCGCTTTCCAGGCTGGCGATGCGCAGCTCGATGCCGTACAGCGCGGACAGCGCCTCTTCGCGCATCATGTCCCGCGCGTCGCCGCAGTTCAGCTGTCCGCCTCGGTCCAAAATGGCCGCCCTGCCGCCGATCAGCAGCGCCTGGTCCGGGTTGTGGGTCGTGAACACCACGCCGTATCCCGCGCCGGCCAGATGCGCGATGGTCTTCAGCACCAAGATCTGGTTGGCGTAGTCGAGGTGCGCGGTGGGCTCGTCCATCAAAATATACCGCGGGCACTGGGCTAGCACCCGCGCGATGGAGACCTGCTGCCGCTCGCCGCCGCTGATGCGCATGTAGGACTGCTCCGCCAGGTGCGCGATGCCCATGTCCAGCAGGGCGCTCATGGCGATGTCATAGTGCTTCGCGCCTGGGCGCTGGAAGGTGCCGATCTGCGGCGCGCAGCCGGTGACGACATAGTCCAGCACGCGATAATCGAAGGTCGTCACCGCCGACTGGGGCACATAGCCCACCAGCCGCGCCTTTTGCTGCGGGCTAAGTTTCGCCTGCTGTTGTCCGTCATAGCACACGCCGCCGGATGTGGGCGTCAGCAGCCCGGCAGCCGCGTTCAGCAGCGTGGTTTTCCCGGACCCGTTCGGCCCCAATATCGTCAGCGTCTCGGCCTGATGAATGACCAGCGACACGTCCCGCAGCACGGGCCGCGAGCCGTAGTCATGACACAGGCGGGTGATCTCAATGCTCATAAAATCCTGCCCTTCTGGCGGGTCAGCAGCCATGCAAAGAAGGGCGCGCCCACCAGCCCGCACAGGATCGACAGCGGGATCTCCATGGACGTGGCGCAGCGGGCGACCGTGTCTACGATCAACAGGAACAATCCGCCCAGCAGCGCCGCTGCCGGCATCAGCAACACATTGTCGCTGCCGCAGATCAGCCGCCCAAAGTGGGGGATGATCAACCCGATCCAGCCGATGGTGCCGCTGACGCACACGCTGCAGGCGGTCAGCAGGCTGGCGCACACGATCACCAGGCCGCGCAAACGGGGCACGTTGACGCCCACGGTCTGCGCCTCCTGATCGTCCAGCGACAGGATGTTCAGTCGCCATGAAAGCGCGATCAACAGCGCCAGACTGATAAGGATCGGCGGCGCGACCATCAGCAACTGGTCGGCGGTCACCTTCGACAGGCTGCCCATCTGCCAGAACACGATGGACGCCAGCTGGTCCTGCTCAGAGGCGATGAACTTGATGATCCCGATGATGGCGTTCATGAACGTGCTGACGATGATCCCGGCCAGCACCAGGATCATGTTCGACGCGTTGCGCAGCAGCTTGGCGAGGCCCGTGGAGAGCAGCACCGCCAGCAGCCCACCCACAAACGCGAAGACCGGCAGCGCGCGCGCGGAAAACCCCAAGAAAATGGCCACCGCCGCGCCCACGCTGGCCCCGGAGGACACGCCCAGCAGGTCGGGGGAGACGAGGGGATTGCGGAATGTGGACTGATACACCGCGCCGGACAGCGAAAGCGCCGCGCCGATCAGCAGCGCGGCCAGCACCCGGGGCAGCCGGATCCGAAACAAAATGACCTCCATGGCCTCGTCCGCCGGTTGACCGGACAGCTTCGCCAGCAGCACGCGCAGCACGTCCAGCGGGTTCATGCTGTAGCGGCCCATGCACAGCGCGGCCAGGCTCAAGAGCAGCAGCGCGATGCCCATCGAAGAGATGAGCATCGCGTATTTCTTTTTGGTGAGCATGCTAGTTCAGGCCCAGCTGCTCGGCGGTGAACGTCTGGCCGTAGACCATGCCATAGTATTCGTTCGCGTCCGCCAGCACCTGGTCCATGGTGTACAGCTCCGGGTACAGGTTGTTCAGCAGCCAGCCCAGGCCCATCAGCGTGGACGGCGTGGGATAGTCCCAGGGCTCCAGCTCACTGGGGAAGCGGAAGACCTTCTTGTTCTTGACCGCGCTGATGCTGGCCCAGGCCGGGTCGTTCAGCAGGTCGTCCACGGTGTACTGCGCGAACGCCGGGATGTAGACCACCTCCGGGTCCCAGGCGATGATCTCTTCCACGGACACGTCCACAAAATCGCCCTTGCCCTGAACGTCTTTAGCGACGTTGACGCCGCCCACGGTCTCGATCATGATCGACTGCAACATGTGGCCGTTGGCGACGGACAGCTGGGAACTGCCGCCGGTGAACAGTGCGCGGGGCGTCTGGCCTGCACCCTGCGCGATCTCCTTGGCGGCCTCAATCTTGCTGTCATAGTAGTCGATGATCTCGGCGGCGCGGGCGTCCTCGCCCAGCAGCGTCCCGAGCAGCGCGATGGATTCCTTGATGGTCTCGAAGCTCTCCGTGCTGGGCAGGATGACGGCTGCGGGGATGCCCACGGCCTCAAACTGCTCCGCCTGGTCCGCGAACCGCTCCGGCAAAATTGCCAGCTCCGCGCCTTGGGCTACGCAGCTCTCAAAGTTGATCTCCTTGCCCTTGCCGATCTGCACGACGTCCGGCAGCTCCGGATACACATAGCCGTACAGCCCGCCCGCCATGTTCTTGTTGCCAAAGCCCACCAGGTACTTGCCGCCGCCGCCGAGGATGATGGCGATGTTCAGCGTCGGGTTGTGCGTGCCCACCAGCTTTGTGGCGGGCTTGTCCAGCATGACCGTGCGGCCCACCACGTCCGTGATCGTGACGGACGCGTCGGCCTCGGCAAAGGCCACGCAGAACCCGGACAGCATGGCGACGGCGAGCATCAGAGCAACGGCGATGGACATGAGCGATCTTGTTTTCATCTTCAGTGAACTCCCTTCATATTCCCGTGCGATTTGTGTGCTTGATCCGGTCCCGGTATCAAAAAAGCGCCCGCGAAGGCGCACAACACAACACATCTCGAGGTCGAGACGCATCCGTCTGCTCCTTTTCACAATGGAAGGCGCACCGGTTTCCCCATGCACCCTGACGTCCGAACCCGCATAGCCTTCGCCACAGCCGGATCGGATCGAAGCATGTATTCAGCTACAGATAATCTACCGTACCCTGGGCGGTTTGTCAAGAGGAACCTGTGCGAAGAACAATTGCTCGCTATTGCTCTTTTTATATTCGGCAAATCGGTCAATACCGTGCAGAATATCTATGGCAAGTTGACAGTCATTCTTCGACACTCTATACTGATCGTATACCCGGAAATCACGCATGTTTGGAGGGATGATCGTGGGGAAGAACTTCAGGGCGCTGGCACTCTTGGTGGCGGTTGGATTGGTGTTATCCTGCCCGATGGCGGCGGCGGAGTCCGCGCCGCTGGTGCCACAGGCGATCGATTTCACGGAGAGTCCGGTGGACATACCGAACCCAGACAGAGGTTTTTATCGCGCCAACGACGGCATGATCGTGCCCGTGTCCGGCGAGGTGCAGGACGACCCCATGAACGTGGGCGCGGAACCTGCGGACGTGGCGGGCACGCCGGTGGAGACGCGGGTCAGTCATGTATACTTTGACCTGCGCAACTACTCCAGCAACGCCTTCACCGAGCGCGGCGAGCGCTACAACGAGGACTTCCGTGCGCCGGAGGACGTGGCCATCGCGTCGCGCGGCGACGAAAATCCGCAGTACGAGACGCACTTCGACTATTGGCAGCAGAATGTGCTGCCCACATGGCCTCACGGCGAGTCCCAGCCGCTGACGGAGGCAGGCCTCGCGTACATCAAGGGCAAGCTGCAGGAGGTGCGCGACGGCGAGGGCGTCACGCTGGTGCGGTTCAACTACGACGGCCGCGGCTTCGGCTGGGTGGACGCGGACCATCCCGAGGACGGCTATGTGGACCGGCCCGTGGCCGACATCGAGCCGGACAAAGAGACCCTGCTGGGCCACATCGCCCAGATCAAGCCCATCCTGCAGGAGTATGAGGACGTGCTGATGGCCGTGGACGGCGGCATGTTCGGTCCCTGGGGCGAGATGCACTCCACCACCTTCGGCACCAGCCCCGAGGCGAACGCGTGGCTGCTGGACGCCTGGCTGGACGCGGTGCCGGAATCGCGCTCCATCATCGTGCAGGGCGGCGCGTTCCTTTCATGGTACAACCACCGATATGGCACCACTTACACCTTCGCCGACATGGACCAGATGCCCGCCCCCGCACCCGGCACGCCGGAGGCGCGGTTCGGCTTCTTCAACGACAGCTACGGATTCGGCACTGACGAGGAGGGCGAGGCCCCCAACGACTGGGGCTCGCTTTCCGAGGGCGCGGGCTGGCCGGGCGACCCGCTGGGCGACTACGACAGCTATGACCGCGCCCGGGTCATGACCTGGATCAGGAAGCAGAACAGCTTCTACGGCGGCGAGGCCCAGGGCCCGGAAACCCTCTGGAACACCTATCCCTTCGTGGCCTGGGAGGCGTCGTACGCCCAGACGGTGTACCTGAACGCCGACTACGAGGATGAGGTCCACGCGCGCTGGGCGGCGTTCACCTATGACGAGCCTGAGGTGACCGCGAAAATGAGCAACGCCTACGCAGCGGACACGGCCATCTTCGACCCGGTCTACGCGGGCCGGAACGGCGTGGAATACTGGCGAGACCGGCTGGGCTACCGGCTGGTGCTGCGCGAGGCGAGCGCCAGCGAGTGGGTGGAAAACGGCGGCACGCTCCAGTTCGAAGGCAAGATCCAGAATGTGGGCTTCGGCAACGTGGTGAACAAGAAGAAAGTGACGGTCATCCTCCGCACGAAGGATCAAAAGGACCAGTACATCGCCGACACGGAACTGGACGCCAGAGAGTGGCGGCCCGACCTGGACAGCCGGGCTAGCAACACGGCCGCCTGGCGCGCGCTGAGCTTCGCCGTGGACCTGAGCGCGTTCGGGACGATGGGCCCGGGCGAGTATGACATCTATCTGAAGATCAACGACCCCTTGGAGACGACCCCGAACAAGCGCAGCATCCGGTTCGCGAACCCGGATGTGTGGGACGCGGAACTGGGCGCGAACTGGGTTGGGGCGACGACGCTGAAGTAACGGGTTCGGGGAAACCTGACGTACCGCCCACAACGTCGTCATCCTGAGCGAGCGAAGCAAACACCCGTGTCATCCTGAGCGAGCGAAGCGAACACCCGTGTCATCCTGAGCGAGCGAAGCGAACACCCGTGTCATCCTGAGCGAGCGAAGCGAGTCGAAGGATCTCCCCGCCGTGAGGCGACCTCCCCAGTCACGACAGGGGACGGCCGCACAGGCGGGGGCGATCCTTCGAATCACTTCGCTGCGCTCAGGATGACGGCATGAGGTGGATGACGATAATCATGAGCGTGTTTTGGGGCTTGTGCCTTGCCGCCTAATGTGATAAAATGGTTCTTCAACCATCGACGACGGGAGAGAAAATGCATGGCGAACATCGCGCATCCGGCGGCAGGGGAAGAACTGGCGCACCTGGACTCGACGCTGGCGATCATCCGCACGGAGCGGGGCGTCTCCATGCAAGAGTTGAAGCACGCGGAGGAAGAGCTGGCCACGGCGCGGCGGTTCGAGCCGGACGCGCTGCCGCTCCGGGAAATGATGTACGCCAAGGCGCTGCAGAACGTGCGGAACATGGACCTGGCGCGGGCCAAGCCCTACTTCACGCGGATCGACTTCATCGAAAAGGGCGGCGACGCGCAGCGGTACTACATCGGCAAATACGGCGTGTTGCGCTCGGACGTCCTGGAGGTGGAGGTGGTCGACTGGCGCGCGCCGGTGGCGAACCTGTACTATTCCGGCCAGATCGGGCCGATGAACTATGTCGCGCCGGACGGCACCGTCGAGGGCGAGCTGACGCTGAAGCGGCAGTTCGGGATCGAGGACGGTCGGCTTGAGACGATCTTCGACACGGACATCGTGTCCCAGGACGCGTACCTGCAGTCAGTGCTGGGCGCGTCCACGGGCGACAGGCTGCGCGAGATCGTGACCACGATCCAGGCGGAGCAGAACTTCGTGATCCGCTATCCGCTGAACCGGTCGCTGATCGTGCAGGGGGTGGCGGGCTCGGGCAAGACGACGATCGCGCTGCACCGGATCGCGTACCTGCTGTACGCGTTCGGGGATCAGCTCAGGCCGGAGCACATGCTGATCCTGGCGCCGAACCCGCTGTTTTTGAACTTCATCGCGGGCATCCTGCCGGACCTGGGCGTGGAGCGCGTGCAACAGACCACGTTTTCCCGGCTGCTGGCTGGGCTGTTGAGCAAGGCGCTGCCGAAGTGCGAAACGGGCGAGCGGCTGGACACGATACTGAGCCTGGACCCGGACGAACTGGCGCGGCGCACGCGGATCGCGCAGGCGAAGGGGTCGCTTCTTCTTTTCCGGCTGCTGACTGCTTTTATGGACCGGTATGAGGACGCATTCCCGCTGGTCGAGGGCATCCTCTACGGGCCGGTGAAGCTGTTTTCGGTGGATTGGCAGCGGCAGTTCCTGCTGGTGGACGAAAAGCCGTTCCCCATGGCGCGGCGGCTGGACGAGTTCAAAAAGCAGCTCAAGGGCGCGACCCACGGCGCGGCACAACTGATCATCCGCAAGTTGAACGAGCAGTACGACCGCGACCTGTACGAGCTGAACCGCACGGAGCGCGACCCGGATCAGCGAAAGGCGCGGGTGAAGGCGCTGCGGGAGAAGTTCGACTGGCGGGTGGAAGAAGTGAAAAAGCGTGTCGCGCCGTTCATCAAGGACACGATGAAGCGATTCCCGACGCTGGACCCGGCGCTTTTATACCGGGCGTTCTGGGAGGACGCGCTCTCTCGGGGCGAGCTGGCGGAGGCGGCGCGGTACACACTGGAAAGGCTTGATAAAAAGTTGCCGCTGGAGCCGGAGGACTTGGCGAGTGTGGCGCTGATCGCGATGCGATTTTTGGAGCTCAAGCGGCTGGACATCCGGCACATCGTGGTGGACGAGGCGCAGGACTTCAGCCCGATGGAGTTTTTGCTGCTCAAACAGTTCGCGCCCAGGGCGACGATGACGGTGGTGGGCGACCTGATGCAGGGCGTGAACGGCTGGCGCGGGCTCACGGATTGGGGCGTGCTGGAGGACGCGGTTTTCGAGGGTCAGGCGGCGAAGCACTTTTTGGTGACCAGCTACCGGAACACGATCGAGATCATGAACGCGGCGATCAAGGTGGCGGAGCACAGACCGACGCCGGGCCAGCAGGTGGCAAAGCCGGTGCTCAGGCACGGGGAGCCGCCGAGGTTTGTGCGGGTGGATGGCGAAGCAGATCGGGTGGCGCGGATCGTGGAGACGGTGCGGGCCTGGAAGGCCGCGGGGCTTTCCACAATCGCGGTGATCGACCGGTCGGAGAAGCGGCTGGCGGCTATGCTGAAGAAGGTGCCGGTGGATTTGGGCGCGGGGATCTTGGATGTGAACGCGGAGGCGTATGAGGGCGGCGTCGTGTTTGCGCCTGCGAGCGCGGTGAAGGGATTGGAGTTCGACGGGGTGATTCTGGCGGACGTATCGGCGGACAGTTTTCGGGACGCGGATCTGGATGCGCGGCTGCTGTATGTGTGCATGACGAGGGCGCTGCACCGGATGGAGTGCGTCTGGAAGGGCGAGCTGACCGCGTTGCTCCGGTAGCCGATGGATAGCGCCGTCATCCTGAGCGCAGCGAAGGACCTTCTTCAAGCTTTATCACAAGAGAGTATGAGGAAGGTCCTTCGCTGCGTTCAGGATGACGGCGTGGAGGGCTAGGATGCACCGACGCCTCCGTGCTTACGGATGTCGCCGTCGAATTGTTTGCCCATCTTGACGGCATCTGATCGAATGCGCTATAATCATACGCAGGACAATACACAGGAGGCGTTGCTATGAAGCGCATATCGGTCAAGACTGTGGTGGCGATGGGGATCACGGCGGCGGTTTTCTTTGTGCTGATGCGGTTCGCGCGGATACCGACGGGGATTCCGAACACGGATTTCGTGCCGGCGTACGGGTTCTTGGCGATGATGGCTGCGCTGTTCGGGCCGCTGGTGGGTCTGTTTGGCGGGTTCATCGGGCATGTGCTGGCGGACATGACCAGCTACGGCATCTGGTGGAGCTGGGAGATCGCCACGGGCGTGCTGGGCTGCCTGATCGGGCTGCTTGCATCCAAGTACAGGGTCGAAGAGGGTGAGTTCGGACTCAAGCAGATCGGGCTGTTCAACGGCGTGCAGATCGGCGCGAACCTGATCGCCTGGGGGCTGGTGGCGCCGGTGCTCGACATCCTGATGTACTCGGAGCCGTCAGACAAGGTGTTCACACAGGGCTTGTTCGCGGGCGTGGGCAATGTGGTCAACATCGCGGTGCTGGGCACGCTGTTGCTGGTCGCGTACGCGCAGGTGCGGGGCAAGTCAAAGGGCCTGAAGAAGGAAGCGTAATGGGCGGATACGCCATCGAAATCGAGATCACATCCCAGCGATACCGGAGCCAAGCGGAACACACGCTTGGCTCTGTTGTGCTGCGCGTCGCCCAGGGCGAAAAGCTGCTGATCGTTGGCCAGAGCGGCTCGGGCAAGTCCACGCTGGCGCACATGATCAACGGGCTGATCCCGCATTCTTATCCGGCGGATGTGGCGGGCACGGTGCGCGTGTGCGGGGTCGAGGTGGGGAAGGCGTCGCTCGGCGAGGTGTCCAGAACGGTGGGGACGGTGCTCCAGGACCCGGACGGCCAGTTCGTGGCGCTGACGGTGGGCGAGGACATCGCGTTCGCGCTGGAAAACGACTGCGTAGCGCGGGACGAGATGCTGCCCAGGGTGCGCGACACGGCGGCGCTGGTGCACATGGGCGGATTCCTGACGGCCACGCCCCACGAGCTGTCCGGCGGGCAAAAGCAGCGGGTGACGCTGGCGGGCGTGCTGGTGGACGACGCGCAGGTGCTGATCTTCGACGAGCCGCTGGCGAATCTGGACCCGGCTGCGGGCAGAATGGCCATCGAACTGATCGATCAAATTCACCGCGATCTGGCGAAGACCGTCGTGATCATCGAGCACCGGCTGGAGGACGTGTTGCACTGCCCAGTGGACCGGGTGGTGCTGGTGGAGGACGGCGAGATCGCGTTCGACGGCGGGACGGACGCGCTGCTCAAGAGCGGGCTGCTGCCGGAAAAGGGGATTCGGGAGCCGCTGTACCTGACGGCGCTGAAGTATGCGGGGATCGACCCGGCGCATCTCGCGGACGTGACGAGCGTGGACGCGCTGGACATGGGTGCTGCGCAGGCGCCGCTGACGCGCTGGTTCCAGAGCGAGCGGCGACCTGCGGAGCCTGTGAAAGGCCCGGCGCTGCTGTCGGTGCGCGACCTGCGCCTGACATACGAGGGCGGCGTGAACGCGCTGCGGGGCGTGAGCTTCGACATCCGGCGCGGCGAAGCGGTGGCGCTGCTGGGCAAGAACGGCGCGGGGAAGACCACGCTGTCGCGGGTCGTGTGCGGCATGGAGCAACCGGACGGCGGCAGCATGCGCTACGACGGCCAAGACCTCGCGAAGCTGTCGATCGCCGAGCGCGGCAAGCGGATCGGGCTGGTGATGCAGGACCCGAACCACATGCTCTCCAAACCCATGATCTTCGACGAGGTGGCGCTGGGGCTCCGGGCGCGGGGCATGCCAGAGGACCAGGTCAAAGAAAAGGTCCACGAGATGCTCAAGGTTTGCGGGCTATACCCGATGCGGAACTGGCCCACGGGCGCGCTGTCGTTCGGCCAGAAAAAGCGGGTCACGGTGGCGTCGGTGCTGGCGCTGGGCTGCGAAATGCTGATCCTGGACGAGCCGACGGCGGGCCAGGACTACGCGCACTATACCGAGATCATGGAGTTCCTGCTGCGCCTGAGGCGCGAGATGGGCCTGACGCTGCTGTTCATCACCCACGACATGCACCTGGCGCTGGAATACACGGACCGCGCCATCGTGATGGCGGACGGCGAACTGGTGGCGGACGATGTGACGCCTGTGGTGTTGGACGACGACGCGGTGGTGGCGCGGGCTTCACTGCGCAAAACCTCGCTGAGCGCGCTGGCGCGGCGCGCGGGCCTCGGCGGCGCGGCGCTGATCGAGCGATTCATCGCGGAGGACCGGGAGGTGCGCGGACATGGCTAGGGCTCAGCTGGGCTATCTGAAGGGCGATTCGCCGCTGCACAGGCTGACGGGTCTGACGAAGCTGCTGACGTTTCTGTGCTGGTCGCTGATGGCGATGATCAGCTTTGACGCGCGGGCGCTGGCGCTGCTGCTGTCAGCATCGCTGGTTTTCTTCGCGATGAGCGGTGTGAAGTTCAAACAGGTGGCGCTGGTTTTTTATCTGGTGGCGGTGATGATGCTGCTGAACCTGGTGATGGTGTTTCTGTTCTCGCCGGACGAGGGCTGCAGGATGTACGGCACGCGGACGGTGCTGATTGAGCTGCCGGGCCGGTATTCGGTGACGGCGGAGCAGCTTTTCTATGAGCTGACGATCGCGCTGAAGTACCTGACGATCATTCCGATCGCGCTGCTGTTCATCCTGACGACGCAGCCGAGCGAGTTCGCGTCGTCACTGAACGCGATTTTCGTGCCCTACTCGATCGCGTACGCGGTGGCGATTGCGCTCAGGTACATCCCGGACGTGCAGCGGGATTATCGCAACATCAGCGCGGCGCAGCAGGCGCGAGGGCTGGACATGAGCCGGGATGTGAAGGCGCTGACGCGGCTCCGGCGGTCGGCGGCGATTGTGATGCCGCTGGTGTTCGCGTCGATTGACCGGATCGGTTCGATTGCGAACGCGATGGAGCTGCGGGGGTTTGGGAAGGGACGTCGGCGGACGTGGTACACGAAGCGGCCGTTTGGGTGTGCAGACGCAGTGGCGCTGGGCGTCGTGGCGGCGTTGCTCGGGGTGGCGCTGGCGCTGACGGCGTCGAACGGATCGCGTGTGTTGAATCCGTTCGTATAGAGCACAGCGAAGCGACAACAGGGAGTCGAGAGGGGCTTAGCCCCTTTGGCGGGAGGTCTCGGAGGGCAGCGCCCTCTGAGCGTTCCTTCGTGACCCCGCGCGGCCCAAAAGCTGAGGTAGGTCCTTCACTTCGTTCAGGATGACGGGGTAGGTGGATGGCGTGCAGTCGAGGGCCGCGCGGCGTTCCCGATGCGAGCCATGAGGCAGTGAGGCGAATGGTGAGCGAGTCGTTCCTGTTCTGGTCTGGGACGTCGCTCACGCGGCGGCGGGGGCGAGCCCCCGCCCTACGAGGGTTGCGCCCGCCGCTGTGTGGGCTTTGTCAGCGGCGCAGTCTGAGGGGCGTGGCGGGGTCGGCGATTGAGTTGATTTTGATGGCGTAGGAATCGCCGTTTTCGATGTCCTGGTCGGTGATGATGTGCGCGTCCAGCAGGCCGTCCGCCATGTACCCGGTCCGCAGGAAATTGATCTTCGCCAGCGCCTTGCTCCAGCCGTCGAGCCACGCGGAGAGCCTCATGCGCTGCCTGTCATCGCCGTCAAAGTGCACCAATAGATCGATGTCGCTGCCCATGCCGGTCTCGCCTGTGTTGGTGCTGCCGAACAGATACAGGCCATTCACGCCCAGCCCGTCCATGTCCAGCTCGCGGGCCAGCTCCTCGGCCATGTACTGCCGCCAGCGCCAGTGCTGGTCGCTGTCAGGCGCGGCCCAGTCCACGTCCCGAGCCGGCTTCGCGGCGCGAACCTCTTCCGCGTCGGTCAGGAAGGCCACGCACTGGTCCAGGTCCGCGTTCATGTGCACGGACAAGGTCTGTCCGTGGGCCTGTTTTTTCACGTCGATGACGCGCAGTGTGTCCGACAGATGCGCGTACTCCGGCAGCAGCCCTTGGAGCTGGTTGTTGCCGCTCTGAAAAAAGCGCTCCCGGAACACATTGCCCTGCTGGTCTGGGTACAGCGGGATGTAGACGATGTCGGCCTCCACCAAGTCCTGGAAAAAGTGGGTGCCGAAGGACAGCTCGGGCACATAGGCGTGCTTTTCCTTGGCCATCTCGATGAGGGCGGCGGTGTGGCAGATGTCGGAATAGGTCACGCGCACGCCCAGCTTGATGTCGCCGCGGCTTCCCCAGCGGCCGGGGCCCATCAGCAGGTATTTCCGGCGCGGCAACAGCTCATTCAGCCTACCGACGGCCTTGCCCACGTCCAGCAGCGCCTCGCGGGTGGCGAGCGCGCCGTAGCCGTCGGGGTCCACATACACGACGTGGGTGATCCCCGTAAGGCGCGCATTGGAGATGAACCGGTTGGCGGTGAACAGCAGGTCGGCCTGCAGGATGTCCTTGGGGATGGGCGCGGGCTCGCGGGTGGAGCCGCTCTGCTGCGGGCGGCACTGCAGCAGGTAGATCGACTCGCCGTCGTACGCGAACTCGATGTCCACGGGCGTCTCCATCTTGCGCTGGAGGGCGTCCAGCATGTGCTTGATGACGTGGGGCATGGGGGTGTCCGAAAGGAGGCCCTCGAAGGTGATGACCGCGTCGTCGCGGGCAAAGTCCAGCTCAAACCCGCTCTTTTGCTGCATCATGTCCGGCGTGTATACGGACACCAGTTTTCCGATGCCGGGCACAAACTTGCCGCACTCGCTGAGGAACACGCCCGCCTCGACGGTCTTGAACGCGTTTTCTGTGAGGTCGATCAGGTCGATGTACTTCTGCGAATAGTGCTTGATGTCGCCGGGCGACTGGTTCACGCGCAGGCCCGGCTGCCCGGGCGAGAACAGCGCGGGATAGTCGTCATTGACCCGGTCCACGGCGCGGGTGCCCAGGCCCATGACCATGCGCACCAGCCCACCCTCCTTCGTGGTGCGGGTGGACCAGCGCAGCACGTTTTCCGAGAACGCCACGCCCGCCACCAGCGGCATAAAATACCGGCCCATGCGAACGCCGATGACCTCCTGGATCATGATGCCCATGCGCTCAGTGAAGTTCAGCAGCTCCCGCTCCTTGCGGTACTGGATGGAGTCGGGGTTGAACATGGAGGCGTAGACCTCCAGCACGGCGTCGATGAGCTGCCGCAGCCGCTCCGATTTCACGCCCTGGTTGGCCAGGAAAAGGCTCTTGTATTTGCCGCTGAAGGCCGCGTTGGTGCGGTCCTCCAGCAGTGACGACGAGCGCACAATGATCGGCCTGTCGCCCAGATCGTCCAGCAGCAGCGACAGCATCTGCACCGTATACGGCGGCAGGCTGCAGTCCTTGATGCGCTGCACGATGCCCGGATAGGTCATGCGCAAGTGGAAAATGGAGTTGTACTTGTACGCGTTCAGCTCCTCCAGGTGGTTGTAGTGCAGGAACGCCGTGAGCTGGTCCGCCGCGATGTACCAGGTGCGCGGGGTCTTGATGCCGCGCAGCAGCGGGTCGTCCAGGGACGCGCGGTCCAGGATCTGCTTGGCGATGTACAGGCCCGCGCCCTTGCCGCCCACATGGCCGTAGCTGTTGCCTGAACCGATGATCCGCTCCAGCAGCGGGATGAAGTCGGAGATCTTCAGGCTGTCCAGCACCAGCCCGATCAGGTGCTCGTCGTTGGTCAAGAACCGGTGCGCCAGTTCCACCAACAGCCAGGTCTCGGTCTGGGCGCTGCTCTGGCGGCCCTCGGTCACTGCTCCGAGGTATTTTTTGAGGGCGCTGAGGATGTCCGAGATGGTCGTGTCGTGGCTGTCGATGGTCTTGACCAGCGAAAAC
>JAVBUD010000162.1:0-12181 GCA_031555755.1 Eubacteriales bacterium
TGAGCGCAGCTATGGACCTCCTTCAAACTGTACGGGACCACCGCTTGAAGACGGTCCTTCGCTGCGCTCAGGATGACGGTGATGGGGAGCGGACGACAACGTGGAAGCGCCGACGACGGCGCAGTGGAGTGGACGATTTTCCATGGAATTGCCTGTCAACACCCCCGCAATGGATGACAACACCCCCCACACAATGTTATACTATTCACCGACAACAAAAGGAGGCGTTCCCCCCATGAGCCGAATCGAAGAGTACGCGGGCCTCAAGAAGCTGGACCTGGACATCAACGAGCAAATCGACAACATCGCGCTGATTGCCCACGCGCTCTCCAGCCCGCTTCGGCTGCGGATCATCAAGCTGCTGGGGCGCAGGAGCATGAACCTGATCGAGCTGGCCCAAGAATTGAGCGTGCCGATGAGCACGGTTTCGCTGAACGTGTCCGTGCTCGAGAAGGCGAACCTGGTGTTTTCCGAGCTGCAGCCCGCGTCGCGCGGCATGATGAAGCTGTGCAGCCGGATCACGGACCGGGTCGGGATCATGCTGGCGGCCACCGACGAGCGGCCCAAGAGCACCGGCGAGATCTCGATGCCGGTGGGCTACTACATGGACGCGGGCGCCATCCGGGCCACCTGCGGTCTGGCGGGCAACGACGGTTTTCTGGGCACGGAGGACGAGCCGGCCTCCTTTTTTCTGCCGGAGCGGATGCAGGCGCAGTTGGTCTGGCTGACCAGCGGCTATCTGGAGTACCGATTTCCCACCATCCCCCTGCGCGGCGCGGCGCTGGAGTGGATCGAGGTGTCGTTTGAGGCCTGCAGCGAGGTGATCAACTACCGCAATGACTACCCCAGCGACATCTTCATGGAGCTGAACGGGGTCCGGATCGGCACGTGGACCTCGCCGGGCGATTTTGGCGGGCGGCGCGGGGTGCTGACGCCTGATTGGTGGCCCGAGGCGGCGACGCAGTTCGGGCAGCTGAAGACCTGGCGGGTGGACGAGCGGGGCAGCTATCTGGACCATGTGTACCTGAGCGACGTGGCGCTGGGGGCGCTAAACCTGCAGGCGGGCGACTATTTCACGCTCCGGATCGGCGTGGAGGCGGAGGCGGAGCATGTGGGCGGGCTGAACCTGTTCGGCAAGGGGTTCGGGGACTATCCCCAGGACATCGTGGTGAAATACGCCTGCCGCTGAGCGCGATGAAAAGCCCTCTGTCGGGCTGTATGTTAAGCGCGGTTTGCTACGGAATGTATGGAATTGTCCAAAATGATTGACAGCACACGACCGGTTATGCTAGTATATGCGCAGTAACATGCCCGGTTTTCTTGTGGCAATCTGTTAGATTTTACGCATTTCTGAAAGATTGATCCACAAATCATGTAGAAAAGGTAGGACATCGCATGAGCAAGCCCATACCGCGCCCTGAGCACCCGCGCCCGGATTTTGTGCGCCCCGATTGGTTGAACCTGAACGGAGAATGGCAGTTCGCGTTCGACGAGACAGACGAAGGCCTGCGGCTCGGCTATGACAAGCCCAACGCGAAGCTCCCGCTCACCATCAACGTGCCGTTCTGCCCGGAGAGTGAGCTGTCCGGCCTGCACGACCTGCGGTATTCCAAGCACATGTGGTACCGCCGCGCGTTCACGGTGCCCGCGTCCATGGCCGGAAAGCGCATCCTGATCCGGTTCGGCGCGGTGGATTTTCAGGCCACAGTCTACATCAACGGCAGCGTCGCGGGCAGCCATGTGGGCGGCTACACGCCGTTCACGGTGGACGCCACGCCTTTCCTGGTGGACGGTGAAAACGACCTGTGCGTGCGCGTGATGGACGACCGGGACTGCACCCAGCCGCGCGGCAAGCAGTACTGGAAGGACGGCTGGATGGGCTGCTGGTACACCCCCACCAGCGGCATCTGGCAGACCGTGTACCTGGAGGCCGTGGGCGAGAACTACCTCACAAAGGCCCACATCCGCCCCGACATCGACAACGGCATGGCGCACTTCGCGCTGACGTTGAAGGACATCCCTCAGCGGCCGCTGACCGCGAACATCGACATCAGCTTCAAGGGTGAGCCCATCCGCTCCGCCCGCGTGTCCCTCACCCAGCGCAACACGGACCTGTCCGTGAGCGTCGAGGTCATGAACCTGGACGAGTTCCATCCCTGGTCGCCGGACCAGCCGAACCTGTACGACGCGCACATCCAGATCCGCTGCGGCGAGGCCATCATCGACGACGTGGCCACCTATTTCGGCATGCGCAAGGTCGAGGTGAAGCACGGCCAGGTGCTGCTGAACAACAGCCCGCTGTACCAAAAGCTGGTGCTGGACCAGGGCTACTGGCCCGAGAGCCTGATCACGCCGCCCTCCGACGAGGCCATCGTGGCCGACATCGAGTGGACCAAGAAGTTCGGCTACAACGGCGCCAGAAAACACCAGAAGATCGAGGACCCGCGCTACTACGACTGGGCCGACAAGCTGGGCCTGCTGGTGTGGGGCGAGGTGCCCAGCATGTACGAGTTCACCGACGAGTCCGTCAAGCACGTCTCCGATGCGCTGGCCGGGTTCATCGACCGGGACTACAACCACCCGTCGATCATCTGCTGGGTGCCGCTGAACGAGAGCTGGGGTGTGCCGCAGATCTACCACAACAGGAACCAGCAGCAGTTCGGCCAGATGCTGTATCATCAGTGCAAGGCCGTGGACCAGAGCCGCATGGTGTCCACCAACGACGGCTGGGAGGTCGTGGAGACCGACATCGTGGGCCTGCACGACTACGCAGCCACCGGCGCGGACATCGCCAGGCACTTCCAGGACCGCGAGCACACCATGAAGACCAGCAACGACTGGCGCATGGCCGCCGCCGACACCTATGTCCCGCGCGGCGACGAGGCGTTCCTGGTCACCGAATACGGCGGCATCGCCTATCAGGACGAAAAGGGCAAGGACACCTGGGGCTATCACGACAAGGTCGTGGGCGAGGAGGCGTTCCTGGCGCGCTACAAGAGCGTGACCGACGCCATCCGCGCGATCCCGTACTGCCAGGGCTATGTGTACACGCAGCTGACCGACGTGCAACAGGAGACCAACGGCCTGCTGACCCCGGACAGAAAGCCCAAGGTGGACCCGGACAAGTTCCGCGCCCTGACGCTCAAGCCCGACGGCCTGGGCGGCCGGTAGGGGAGAGAGACGCACGCGCGGGCGGCGGAGGCAAGCCCCGCCCTACAGACGTCAACGCCACCCGTAGGGCGGGGGCTTGCCCCCGCCGCCCGCGTGAGCGCATCCCCATCACACCCATCGCCACTCCTCGCCGCTGGGCGGCGAAAACGGATAAACACCAATATCAATAGGAGGTATACCCCATGAAGAAACTGTTGGCCCTGGTCCTGGCGCTGGTGCTCGTGCTCGGCGCGTCGTCGTCCGCTTTCGCGGCGACGGAGATCGACTTCTGGACGGTGTTCACGGGCGAGGACGGCGTGAACATGGACGAGCTGGTCGCGAACTTCAACGCGGCGAACCCGGACTACGTCGTCAACCACATGAAGATGGACGCGGGCGACCTGTACACCAAGGCCCCCCTGGCCGTGGCCGCCGCTGAAGGCGTGCCGGATCTGGCGATCGTCCATGCCGAGCGCATGCCCAAGTTCGCCGAAGACGGCCTGATCATGCCCATCGACAAGGTCATGGAGACCGGCAAGTTCGCCCCCGAGATGTACATGTCCGCCGGTTGGGACCTGGGCGACATCAACGGCGCGCGCTACTCGCTGCCCCTGGACGTGCACAGCTGGGTTTGCTATGTGAACCTGGACCTGCTGGCCCAGTATGACCTGGAGACCCCCGTGCTGGAAGACGGCATCATCACCTGGGACGAGGTGAAGGCCGTGTCCGAGAAGGCGATCGTCGATGGCAACACCGGCATCGGCCTGACCTGGAACCGCCCCTACATCCTGTCCATGTACTATCAGAAGGGCGGCAAGATCACCGAGGACGGCATCGCCCCGACCTTCAACAACGAGACCTTCACCGGCGTGCTGGACGACCTGACCGCCATGCATGACGCGGGCCTGACCAGCGTGGATGGCGACGATCCCTACAACGGGCTGTTCGTGGGCGGCATGATGGTGTTCTGCCCCGAAGGCATCTGGATGAACAACGGCCTGAAGGGCGTTGACTTCAACTACACCATGGCTGTGTTCCCGCAGTATGACGCCAGCAACGTGAAGTTCTGGGCGTCCTCCCACCAGTTCGTGGAGTTCAAAAAGGACACCACCGACGAGAAGCAGGCCGCCGTGGCCGCGTTCCTGGAGTATGTGAAGGACAACTCCATGCTGTGGGCCGAGGCCGGCCAGACCGTGGCGTCCCTGAAGCTGCTGGAGGACCCGGCGTATCAGGAGATGAAGCAGTCGTTCCTGGCGGGCTATGCTGACAACATGATCGTTTCCGACTACAAGTACTACGGCCTGGCAGTGGACGTGCTCGATCCCATGGGCTGGGAATCCGCTTTCGGCCGAATGACCAGCGCTGAGTACGCGCAGTCCCTGCAGCAGAAGGTCGAAGAGAAGGTCAACGACGCGACCAAGTAACACCTGAGTCGCGACGCATGCGTGAGCGTCGGAGGGGCCGCCTCCGGCGCTCGCGCGTCACCTCCGCAGGGGAGGTACCCCGACAGGGGCGGAGGCGTGCATCTCCATGACCTCCCTCAAAAGGCGGGCAACACGGCCCGTCTATTGTCCTGTAGAGATTGCTTTTTAAGGAGCTGATGTCCGCCATGACTGCGCAAACGCATAGCGCCCAGCGGCCGCTGAAGGACCGGGTGACGCCGTATCTGTTCTTGGCGCCGCACCTGATTCTGTTCGCGGTGTTCTTCTTCGTGCCCGCGGTGGTGGGCATTTTCGCCGCGTTTACGGACTGGAAACTGGCCCAGCCGATGGTGTGGGAGGGTCTCGAAAACTTCAAGACGATCTTCTTCGACCAGAACAGCCAATACTACTGGCAGCTGCGCTGGGGCCTGGAAAACACGATCAAGTTTGTGCTGATGACGGTGCCTTTCCAGATCATCGTGCCGCTGCTGCTGGCGGTGGCATTGAACTCCAAGACCGCGGGCCACAAGATCTTCCAATCGATCTTCTACCTGCCCGCGCTGCTGTCGATCGCGGTGGTCATGATCAGCTGGAACTACATGTTCAACATGTCTGCGGGCTTCATCAACCAGTTCTTCTCCCTGGGCAAGCTGAACTGGATGAGCGCGATTCCCTACAACTGGATCGCGCTGGTGATCATCACGGTGTGGTGGGGCACGGGCGGCAACATGATCATCTACCAGAGCGCGCTGGCGTCGATCCCCACGGAGCTGTACGAGGCGGCCAGCGTGGACGGCGCGAACGGCCTGCAGCAGTTCTGGCACATCACGGTGCCCGGCATGCGCTACCCGCTCACCTACACCGCGATCACCTCTGTGGTGGCCCAGTTCGGCATCTACGGCCAGCCTCTGATGTTCAACGGCGGCGGCCCGGTGACGGCGGTCATCAATGGATTTGACAAAAAGAGCAACAACGTGCTGCTCATGTACATATTTGAGCTGGGCTTCGGCAAGGCCGGCGGCGACCCGGGCATGGCCAGCGCGATGGCGCTGGTGCTGGGCTCTGTGATCCTGCTGGTGTCGGTGATCCAGTTCAGGCTGATGCGCGCGAATGCGGAATAAAGGAGGTATGCGGATATGTCAAGGCCAATCAACGACAAACTGAAGCACGAGGAAAGCTGGCTCCGCATGCACCTGGGCCAGATCATCGCGTTCGCGTTCATGCTGGTGCTCGCGCTGGTGTGGATCATGCCGCTGGCGTGGACCATCCTGTCGAGCCTGAAGCCGTCCATGGAGGCCAAGCAGTTTGTCAAGTACAAGAACATCCTGCCCATGACCTGGACGCTGGAAAACTACACCTATGTGTTCGAGACCAAGACCACGCCCATCTTCGGCTGGATGCTCAACTCGCTGATCGTCGCGGTCAGCCAGACGCTGATCGTGCTGACGATCGACTCCATGTCCGCTTTCGCGTATGAGCGGCTGCAGTTCAAGGGCAAGGAGGCCATCTTCTGGATCGTCTTCGGGCTGTCCATGTTCCCCAACGTGGTGGGCCTGGTGCCCCAGTTCCAGATCATGAACACCCTGAAGTGGCTGGACAAACTGCCCAGCGTCATCTTCCCCGGCGTCACGGGCGTGTTCAACATCTTCCTGATCCGCAACTTCCTCAAGGGCGTGCCCAAGGACCTGGACGAGGCCGCGTCCATCGACGGCGCGAGCGCGTGGCGGACCTATTTCCAGATCATCCTGCCCACGATCCGCCCGGTGCTGACGGTGGTGGCGCTGTTCGCGTTCACCGGCGCGTGGAACGACTTCGTGTGGCCGTCCATCGCGCTGACGAACCCCAAAAACCTGACCTTGACCCCCGGCCTGCGCATGTTGCAGGTGTCGGAAGGCGGCCACATCGTGCGCCAACTGGCCGGCGGCGTCATCGGCGTCATCCCCACGTTCGCCATCTACATCGCCGCCCAGCGCTACTTCCTCACCGGCCTCAACCTCAGCTCCGGCCTGAAGGGATAGGGGAGAGCGCTCATTTTCAACCTCGGCATCGCTCATCCCTCCCCCGTCATCCTGAGCGCAAGCGAAGGACCTGCCTCAAACTCAAGCAAAGAGAGTTTGAAGAAGGTTCTTCGCTCCGCTTAGGATGACGAGACTCGGCGGACCGAAAAGCGAGCGACACCCCAACCCTACACCCCGCCCACCTCCTCCTCCCCAATCTCCACCTCCCCATACCGCGCCCGCTCATACAGCCCCACCAGCGGTTCACCGGCCCCCACCAGCGGCGCGGCCTCCCGCACGGTCAGCGGCGCAAGCTTCTCCCTGTCCGGCGATTTCTGATACAGCGCCTTCACCCGATACCGCACCTTCTCCGCAGGCGTCAGCTGATCCCATCGGGGCTGCCTGCGCGTCAGCCTGCGCAGCGCATTCTCGGCGCGCGCCCGCACCGCCCGGCGCAGCGCTCCGGCGTCCACCAAACTCTGCCGGTCGTCCACATAATCCTCGCCCAGCACCTTGGAAAACCGCCTGATGTGCGCCATCAGCCGCCCCATCAGCGCCCTCAGCTTTCGCCACGCCGCCCGCAGCGCGAAAAAACCCAGCACCGCCAGCGCCGCGACGGCCAGCGCCGTGAACAAATACTGCAGGATCAGGGCCAGCAGGCTCGGGTCCTGTGCCGCCTCCATGGGCAGCATCCCCGCGCTGTCATCGCCCATCGGCCCCGTCGGCACCTGCTGCAGCCGGACCAGCGACATCAGCCACAGCACCGCGTACACCACGGCCCGCGCCAGCGCCTGGGCGGCCTTGACCACAAAATCGCTGATGCGGTCAAAGGCGGCCGCAAAGGCCACCAGCCCGCACAGGATCAGCATCAGCCCGCGGTTGGCGCGCAGCACCCTCCGCGCGGGCCGCAGCTTGGCGTGCGCCGCGTAGCCCACGTCCAGCGAGTCGCCATTGAGGGTGAACAGCGCCAGCGCCAAAAACGCCGCACCGAGCACATAAAGCGGCGCGGTGAGTGCATGAAGCCCCAGCGTCCCCGTCAGGATCGCAGCCGCGATGTGGATGCCCAGCCCCACAGAGAGCCCAGGCAATGAGCTGAAGAATGGGCGCGGTGCAAGGATCTCGCGCACCGTCAGCAGCAACAGTATGACGGTCACAAGGGCCTCAACGATCCCAACCAGCGCCCCGCCCGCTCCCCACAGAAACCCCCAAGCAAAGAGACTGCATCCGACGATCAAGCTGAGCGGAAGCCGCACCTTACCAGGCACCCAACCCAAAACCAACCCCACCCCCACAGCCAAAGCAGCCCCCCGCCAATCCCCGCCAACCCACGCCAAGACCACCAGCACCAGCGGCCCAACCCCCAGCGCCACCGCAGCCGCCCGGAACACCATCGCCATCGCCCTACGCATCGGCCCGCCCTCCCTCCAGACGCACCAGCGTGCAGGTGTTCCCCAGCGCGCGCAGCTTCCTCATGGCCAGCTGGATGGCGTCGCTGTCGTAGGCGGACAAAATCAAGATGTCCTCGCCGCGCAGGTGGGCCAGCGCGTCCAAAAACGTAGGAAAACTCAGCTCCCGGTGCACGACCAGCCGCGCCATGGCGTCCAGCAGCAGCTGCCGCTGGGCGGGATGCCGCTGCGAGGGCACGTAAACCGGCCGCCCCTGGCCCTTTTCCCCAAAAAGGCAGCCGTTGGAAGCGAACCCCGCCTCCACCCCGGCCTGCAGCGCCCGAACGCACAGCGTCGCCGCGATGCGGATGCCCTGCTCGATGGCCTGCTGTTCGGCGTCGTTCAGCTCGCCCCACTGCGCCTCGCTGGTCTGCACGTTCAGCAGCACCATCGCCCGGGGCGACTGGGTGTAGTCGCGCTGCTTGACCTGCAGCGCACTCATCCTGGCGGTCGCCCGCCAGTGGATGTCGCGCACATTGTCCCCGGCGCGATAGTCCCGAATCCCGGACACCAGCACCGGGTCCGGCTGGATAAACCGGCGCACGGCCACCTCGCCCTGCCACCTGGCGCAGGGCACGGACAGCTCCTGATCGGTCAGCAGCCGCGGATGCACCGTCAGCGCGCAGTCCAGGCTCTGCCCGGTGTGTACCGCGCCCAGGTTCAGCAGGTCGCCCGCCGTGATGGCCACGGAGTTCAGCGCATAGTAGCCGCGCCGGGCGCAGTGCACCTGGTGCCTGCGCGTGATCTGGCTCAGTGGCGGCAGGAAAAACACGGATTTGTGGTATCGCTCGCCGCTGATCTCGCGCTCGTCGTCGCCCCGAAACCGCAGGTGCGGCGAGATGCGCGACTCCACCCGCAGCCACGGCACGGGCAGCGGCTTCGCGTTTTGGATGACCTCGATCAGCTCCACGCGCTCGCCCTCCACGGCGGTGTCGCGGTCAAACGCCCGCCGATAGCTGAGCCGCTTGAGGTCGAAGTACCCGAAAACCAGCGCCTGTATGCCCGCCGCGACGATGACCAAGAACGCCAGGAACGGCACGCTCATTTTTCGACCGCCTCCGTGGGCACTGCGACCTGGTCCAGCGCGTCGCGCACGATCTCCGCCGCCCGCGCCGCCCCCTGCCCCAGCCCGCGCGGCACCAGACGATGGGCCAGCACCGGCACGGCCAGCGCCTTCACATCGTCCGGCGTCACGAAATCCCGACCCCTGATCAGCGCCAGCGCCTGGGCCGCGCGGAGCAGCGCCAGCATCCCGCGCGGACTACAGCCCAACAGCACCGACTCCATGGCGCGGGTCCGCTCGCAGAGCGCCGCGATGTATTCCCGCACGGGCGCCGCGACGCGACAGTCTGTGAACCCGCGCTGGGCCGCAGCGATGTCGTCCGCCGTGCAGACCGGCGCGAGCTCGTCCAGCGGATCGCGCTGGATGAATCGCTCGATGATGGCCAGCGCCTCGTCCCGGGACGGATAGCCGGGCGTGAGCCGCATCAAAAACCGGTCCAGCTGGGCCTCCGGCAGCGGGAATGTGCCCTGGGTCTCCACGGGATTCTGCGTGGCGATGACGATGAAGGGGGAGGGGAGGGCCCGCGTCGCGCCGTCCACGGTGACCTGCCGCTCCTGCATGCACTCCAGCAGCGCAGACTGGGTGCGCGGCGTGGCGCGGTTGATCTCGTCGGCCAGCAGCACCGAGGTGAACACCGGCCCGGGCACGAACTGAAACGCCGCCTGCTGTGCGCTCCACACACTGAGCCCCGTGATGTCCGAGGGCAGCAGGTCCGGCGTGAACTGGATCCGCGCGAACGGCGCGTCCAGCGATTTCGCCAGGGATTTGGCCAGCAGCGTTTTCCCGGTCCCCGGCACGTCCTCGAGCAGCACATGTCCCCCCGCGACCAGCGCGGTGATGAGCAGCTCAACGGTGGCGTCCTGACCGACCATGACGCGGTGGAGGTTCTGATTCAATCGCTCGGCGAGCTCAAAAATGGCGGGCATACCTGACACCTGCTTTCTGTGACGCTGACATACAAAGAGTATACCAGGGATCGCCAAAGAGAGCAAGCGCCCCGCGCAGGCCCTCGCTCCTCCCCCCGTCATCCTGAGCGCCAGCGAAGGACCTTCCTCAAATCATGAAGAAGGTCCTTCGCTACCGCTCAGGATGACGGCGTTTTGTGGATGCCCCATCCATATGTATCCCATTGCGAAACGCTCAAACATCTTGCGTTCGCCCAGCCATCCCAGTCCAGCGCCGCCCCAATCCCCCCATACGCCTTGTCACGCGCCCGCTGCCGGGTCCTCCGACGCATCCTCGTACGCCAAATACCGGCTCAGCACAAACCCATATTTGCTCCCCGTCGTCACATAGCTCCAGTCCCCGTCAAACTTCGCGACCGCCAGCCGTGTCCCGTCCTTCACCTTGATCACCGACGCCGCGCCCGTCCTCGCGCTCGTCCGCAGCGTCAGCCCCGTCCTGATCTTCGCCCGCGCATAGGGCAGCGGCTTCGCCTCCGCCGCGAACAGCGCCTCCTGCAGCGCCGCGTCCGCGATCCCGTTCACCTTCATCCCGAACGCCCGCTGCGCCGCGCCCACGGCCTTCTTCGTCCGCTCATCAAACCCCGTCCCCGAGGCCGCCGTCGTGTACCGCAGCGCCTTCAGCCGCTCCCGCAGCGCCTTCACGGACAGTCCCGACACGCCCACTTTCAGCGTCCTGCCGCGCCCCACATACTCCGCGTTCGACTTGTTCTCCTTGATGATCTCCTGCCAGGCCTCGTTCGCAGTCCCGTCCGCCACCAGGCCCGCCGACGGGTTCTTCGACAGATACAGCGTCTGGAACGCGGTCAGCGCCACCAGCGTCTTCTGCCCGAATGTGCCGTTCACCGACCCGTCAAAATGGCCCAGATTCCGCAGGCTCGTCTGCATCGACTTCGTCCGCGGGCCCTCAATCCCCAGCGACAGCGTGGGCACCGGCTGCGGACCCGGCTTCGGCGTCGGCGACAGCGTCGGCTCAAATCCCTTCAGCACGCCGCCCGAACTCGGGTTCGGCAACGTCTTTTTGATCTCGGAAACATACCTGATCGGCCCGTCCGGGCGCTTGTCGTTGATCACCACCAGCGTCCCCGGCGCGCAGTGATACGCGATCCACTGCGCGTCCAGCGGCGTCATCCTCACGCAGCCCGCAGAAGCCTTGCTGCCCAGCAGATTCCAAGTGTCGCGCCTCAGCGAGCTCGTCGATGCGCCGCGATACAGGATCGAATGGAACAGATAGCTGCCCGTGATCCGCGACGCATAGTGCGCGTACGTGGACCCGCCCGCATGGAACGCGTACCAGTTCTTGCGCTCGTCGGACCGCGCCTTCGGCATCTTGAACTTCCCCGTCACCGTCGGCGACCCCGGCAACCCCGTGCTGCAGATCATCTGCCGCACCACCGAATCGTCCTCCGTCCTGTGCACCGTCACAATCTGCGCCAACCGGCTCACATGAACCCAATAAGGCAGCGGATTCTCATCAAACGCCAACGCCCCCCAAGGCGCCAAATTCATCCCACCCAGCGCCACGACCGCGCAAATCAAAGCACAACCCCCGCGCACCAACATCCTCCGCACAAAAACCAACCTCCTCCGTCCCCAAAAAAACCAAGCCAACAACCCAACAATTCCCAACCCCATCTTACCACACATCCCCCCCACCCGCAACGAACCCGCCCCACCTTTAACATACCCCCAACATCCATGTCCATAAAAAAACATGTCGAAACCTCTTGACAACCACACCAACAAGTGGTATAATCTAAATCCGTCGGGCATCTATTCCCCCCCGCCAATCAAGCACCATTAGCTCAGCTGGTAGAGCACCTGACTCTTAATCAGGGTGTCCAGGGTTCGAGTCCCTGATGGTGTACCACCTCGTCACGTGAATTGTGAGGCAAAAAGATCATCGTCAAAAGCGATGATCTTTTTGTATATATGCGCAGCGAAACCCTTGTAATTCTGCGTTATCAAGCTCATTTCACTAAGTCGCAGAAGTCCCACCTCGACGTTATCGACCCTTCCCATCGCCTTTTAGGGCTTCTATCCCCTCAAATCATCACTCGCAAATCCTTAACAATGCACCCTGCGAGGCACCGCCCCCAATCGAGAAGACAATCGAAAACGCACCTCAAAGAAGCTGAATAAA
>JAVBUD010000058.1:0-12820 GCA_031555755.1 Eubacteriales bacterium
TTTTTCGCAAGCGCCACTTGCAGTTTTCCGAGACGCTGTAGCTTTCCTCCTGGGCAAAAGAAGCGAGGACGGACAGCATCAGCTCCCCGTCCCCGCTCAGGCTGCGGACATTCTCTTTTTCAAACCAGACCTCGATGCCCAAGGCTTTCAACTCTCGCACGGTCTCCAGCAGGGTGACGGTGTTGCGGGCGAAGCGCGTGACCGACTTGGTGATCACCAGGTCAATCTTGCCCGCCCGGCAGTCGGCCAGCAGCCGCTGGAAGCCGTCGCGGCTGTCCTTGGTGCCGGTGAGCGCCTCGTCCGAATAGATGCCGGCGAACTGCCACCCGGCACGCTTTTGGATGAAATCGCTGTAGTAGCTGACCTGTGCGGCCAGCGACTGGAGCATGGCGTCCTTGCCGCTGGACACGCGGGCGTAGGCGGCGACGCGGGTCAGCTTGGGCGGCGGCGCGGAGCGCGGGATTTTGGTGATGATCCGTGGCATAACATCCCTCTTTCTGTGCGCTCGCCTGATGGGCGGGCGTTTTGTATCAGCATGTTACCTCTTACCCGCGCAGATAGGAAGGCCCATCAGGGGGATAATGCCGCGATCATCGGGAGAAATCTCTTCGCTAAACTTGTGCTTAGTACCCGGTAGTCCGCCTCGTCGATGATCCCCAGCGCCAGCATCTCACGAGCGATGGCCATCGCCGTATGATACCCCGCCTCCCGTTCAAACTGCGCTTGTGTCCACATCGCCGCCTCCGTGCTGGTGGGCTATGAAGCAGCCGTGCCCACAGTATTTTCGCTGCTGGGAGGGGTAGCTCTCGAAAGCACGCCCACAGTAAGTACAGGCGAGGCGCACCATGCCCTTGCGGCTGAGTTGCTCGCGGTGCGCGTTCCACCAGGCGATGCGGCAGGCGTTGGAGCAGTACCGCTTTTCGTGGCGGGTGCGCGATACCAGGCGCTTGCCGCAGTGAGCACAGCAGTCTGTATCAGTCGGGGGCGCTGGGGATGCGTCATTCGTCTTGGGCTGTATGCCTTGCCGGCGGCAGTAGGACTTGACCGTATTGACGGACATGCCGAGCTGCTCGGCGATCTCGGTGAATGCGGCACCGCCCTCGCGGAGGGCTTGGAGCCGCGGTTGTTGATCCGTGGTCATCGTGTTCACCTCAAAAAAAGCAGCCCACAGGCCATTCTGTGAGCTACGCATTGCGAAACTACCGACCGAGCGCGCCTCGCGTCACCGGCCCGACGATGCCGTCGGCCTCGATGCTGGCGGCCTCCTGGAAGCCCTTCACCGCCGCGGCGGTCAGGGGGCCGAACAGCCCGTCCACCTTGCCGGGCGAGTGCCCGAGCTGAGAGAGCCTGATTTGCACAGCGGTCACGTCCGCGCCCGACTGCGCCTTGCGGCCCGGTTTGTAACGCAAAAGGCGCGTGCCATAATCCGGCGTCGCGCCTTGATGGGGTTGGTTCGCTGGGTCCTGGGGCTGCGGCGGTGCCACCGTTTCCCCGGTCTGACCATCGTCATGGCCGTTCGCCTCCACATACTCGATGTACGGACAGCGGTAAAAATGCGTCCATTTGCGATCCCGCACGCGGGTTTTCACGACGCCGTAGTCAAACCCGCGCGCCTCGATGGCCCAGCCGCCGCCGATGTACACGCCCACATGCCCCGGAGAGTACAGCAGCAGGCCGGGCGTTTCCGGCAGCGCGGAGATCGGCCCTTTGACCTTGGCGGCGCTGAACATGCTGTTAGCGCCCTTGTCCGGGCGGCCATCCAGGCCGTAGATGATCTTCCCATCGTCGCGCGCCCAATAATAGCCCTTGATGAGGCCCACGCAATCCGCTACAGTCGCGCCTTTGGCGATGTCGGCTTTGTACCTCGCGGTGCGGCTGGCCTTGTAGGAATCGGGGTACTGCTTGGTCTTGCTGGCCAGCAGGGAAGCTGTGGCCGGATAGCAGCACGTTCCCCACCAGTAGGGTTGTCCCAGCATCTTCTGTACCCAAGCAACCAGGCCCAGATTTGTTTTTTGCGTCATGATCGTGTCCTCCTTTTATGCCAGAATCCAGTTTTTGTTGGTGGCGACAGCCTTTTCGTCCTCGGTCAGGTTCCGCAGGTTGAAGCCCAGGGTCAGCGTCTGCGCCGTCTGCCCGGTCAGGTCGGCCAGGCCGTTGTTCAGCAGGTCCAGCAGCGTCTCCCGCGTGAGCTGGCTGCCGTTGGAGATGTTCCAGTTCACCTTGAGGTTTCGCACGGTGAAGGAGCGCAGCGAAAACAGCCCGGTCATGAAACTGGCCATGGGCAGCCCCTTCGCGAGATTCATTACGCCCTTCACCCGGATGAGGTAGCGCATATCCTTGAGAATGTTTGCAAAGGATGTGAACTTGGTGAAATCCACGGTGCTCACATCGAAGTCGCGCAACACGGAGCCGTTGAACGCGCCGGTCAGGTTTGTGACCGCCGCGTAGTTTATGGCCGGTATGCGCTGCAGGCAGGAGGCGTTGGTGGCGCACAGGGCGTTCATGGTGGTGCTGGTCATGGTGGTGTTGATGAAGTCGAACGCCTGCATGACGTAGGTGTTGGGGAACCAACTGCCCGTGGTGATCTTCGCGTCCTTGACGATGGCGTAGTACGGCCACTCGCTTTTGAAGTCCGGGGTCGCGGAGATCGTGTTGGTGGCGTGGTAGCGGATCACCCAGCGGGTCATGCCGCACAGGCTGGTGGGCTTGAAGCCGCTGGGGTGCCAGATGTGCGGGACGATGGCCGTGGGCGACTCGGCGGCATAGAACGCGCCGTCCGAGGTGCGGTAGGCGTTGGCCCCGGTGAAGTCCGACGCCAGCGTGCAAGCCTCGGTCAGGTAGATCAGCTTGGCCACATACCCCGGTGTTTCGTCGGCCTGGATGATGGATCGGATGTCCCACCACAGCGGGTCGGGCTGCCAGGGGTCCTCGTAGGGCGGGCCGCTGGGGATGCCCGCGATCCGGGAAGGGTACGACGAAAAAGGCGTGTCGGCGTTCACCGGCACACCCCTGTCTACAATGGCGTCGCGGATGGCGGTCTTGGTGTCGGCCAACCGCCGGAGCTTCGTGGTGACACTCATTCAACCACCTCTCCAAGAATTGCGTCCAGGGTAGCGGAGATGTTGCCGATTTCCGCGCGGAGCGTATCGAGGGCGGCGATTAGATGATCCAGCGCCGCCGCCACATTGGAGCCGTTTCCGTAGGTGACCGAGCCCGCCGACACAGAACCGCCACCGCCTTCGCCGCGCGCGGCCAGCAGCTTCGTCAGGTCGTACAGCTTGCCGTCGCTGCCGATGACCAGCCCGCTGGCAGGGGCGTAGCTGGCGATGTCGTACACCTCGTCACAGATCGGCGAGCCGCCGCCCAGCAGGTCGACGATGTTGTGTGTCTGGCCATCGGCGGCGATGATCTTGCCGCTCACCGGCATGCGGGCGCGGTTCGCGTTTTTACTCATCGCGGTCATCCCCGACATCGTCGTTGTCATCGCGCATCTTGGCCAGCGCCCTGGACAGGAAGGAGGGCAGCTTCACGCCCATTTCGCCGATGTTTTCGATAAACGAGATACCCTCGTTGCCGATGAAAAAGAAGGCCGTGGCGGTGCGGAACACGCCGGCGGCGTTGCCGGTGATGCGGTCGAGCTGGGCGGCCAGGATGACCACCAGGAAGATGGCCCCCTTCTTCATCAGGCCCGCGAAGCCCACCGAGGACTTGAGCGTGTGCGTCTTGATCGCGGCGCCAACGCCGGTGATGTAGTCGAGAACGACAAAGATCAGCAGGATTTCCAGGGCGGAATCCCAGCCGCCCAGCAGGGTGGTGACGATGCCCGCGCCAATCGCGGCCAGGGTGGTAAAAAAGGTGTCCTTCAAAGTAAATCCCTCCTGTTTTTGTGTACATGAAAACGCGGCCCTCGCTTGGAAGGCCGCGTGATCCCGAAAGGTTAGAGCAGCAGGAGCGCGTCCCGCAGCTGGTTCATGACAGCCACCGTGGGCTTGTTGGCTGGGATGTCGATCCACGCGGGGAGCACGATGTTGTTGGTGGCGCTGGCGGCATCCCAGCCGTTGACCAGAGCCACCACTTCGTCTATGGCCGTCCGCAGCTCCAGCACATGACTTTTCCACCCGGCCAGCGAAGTCTGGCCCGCCGCGATGGCGGCCGCCCAAGCGTACGCGGTCAGACCGTAGTACGCCCGCACATCATTGACGCGAGCGCGCAGCTCGTTCATGTGTGCCGCCTTGATGGTCGTGCTGCCCGCCACCAGCGTCGTGTCCGTCAGGCCCGGCGCGGCGTAGGCGAAGCTCCGCGTGGCGGCTGCGGACGTGCCGCCGATTGAGTCGGTGGCGGTGATTGACACGCTCTGCGCGCCGGGGGCGGTGAGCGCCGCGCTCCGGCGGTACACGATCTTCTTGCCAAACCCCACGCTGCCGGTGGTGCTGGCGGCGTAGCCGGAGAGCGCCAGCGTCTGCGGATGATCCTCGTTGTCCTTGCTGACGGTCACCAGAATCCGGGGACGGTTGTTGTAGGTGGTCTTGTCGGCCACGGGCGCGGAGATGCCCGGCGCGCCCGGCACAGAGTTGGTGGCCAGCGAGATGGAGCCGGAGCTGATCGCGCTGCCGGACCGCGTGCCGGCGGTGACGATCTTGTAGTAGTAGACGCCGCCCATGGTTGCGTTGGCGGTGACGGAAAAGGAGCCGCTGGTGCCTGTCGTGCTCACCGTTGTCAGCAGCGAATATGGGCCTCCCGCCGCCGTCGCCCGATGCACCTCGTACCCGGTGATGGCGTTGAAGCTGCCCGCTGCCGCGCCGCTCCAGGACAGGGTGGCGCTCCCGCCCACGTTAGCGATGGCGGGGTTCAGGCCGAGCGTCGTGGGCGCTGTCGGCGCGGAGTAGGTATACAGCACCCTGGCGGCGCTGAGCGCGCTGTCCGCGTAGCTGCCCATGGTGCGCACCGTATAGGAGTAGCTGCTGCCCGCCGTGGTGTGCGCCGGAACCGACCAACTGCCGCTCGTCGCCGAGGCGCTGACGCTGGTGTAGAATGCGCCGTCCCGGTACACGAAGTAGCCGGTGATGGGGTTGTTGGTGCCCGCCGCCGCGCCGCTCCAGGCCAGCGTGACGCTGCTCCCGCTGAGCGCGTAGGCGGAGATGTCGCCGCCGATGGTCACCGTGCCGGGCGCGGTGGTTGCGGAGTATGAGCAGGTCAGCGTGGCTGTAGCCGAGGACTGGCCGCTGTTGTAGCCGCCCACCGTGCCTACGGTCAGTACCTTGTAGTAGTAGGAAGCGCCGCTTGCCGAGGGTGCTGTCACCGCTACGGAACCCGAGCCCGCCGTGGTGCTCACCGAGGTCAGCAGGGTGTACGCGCCGCCGTTGTCGGAGCGGTAGATTTGGTATCCGGTGACCGCGTTACCCGTGCCCGAGGTCGCGCCCGACCAGGACAGGGTGATACTTGCGCCGGGGGCCACGTTGGTGGCGCTCACCGACACCGCCGTGGGCGCGCCGCAGGCGGTGTAGTTCAGGTTGTAGTTGAGGGTCAGCGTGCCGGTGAGGCCGTCGCGGAGGTTGAACAGATTACCCGAACCGCTGGTGGTACGCCGCAGCGTGAAGGAGATCGTGCCGCTGCCCGCCGTGAGCAGTCCGTTACCGAAGGAGCCCAGGCCCACAGTATCGCTGTGCGCGGAGCTGTTGTTGGAGAAGTTGGTGGTGGAGCCGGAGCCGCTGCCCAGCGAAAAATCCAGGTATGCCGCGGAGGAGTAGGTCTTGAGACTGCTCAAGTACAGCGAGCCGGACGTGATGGAGGCGTTGGACACCGGGCTGCCGGATGCATACGCGGTAAAGGAGGCGCCCGCCGCCATGTCAATGTTGGTCTTGGTGAAGCTGCTCAGCGAGTAGGTCATCGTGGGCATGCGTCAGCGCCTCCTTAAGCGTACACAGCGCCGATCACCTTGTCGGCGGTGACGGTTTTGAAGGTGACGTTGGCGGTGGCGCCCACGTCCTGGGTCAGCTTGGCGGCGAAGCCATCCAACGCCTTTTTGTCGGCGGCGCTCATGAAGCCCGCCTTGGTCTGGGTGGCGACATCGTGGGTATGTGCCTCGCTTACGATGCTGGACACGGTGCCGCAGAGCGCCGCGTTGCCGCGCAGGTCGGTGATGTTGCTCTCGGTGATGGATGTAGCGCCCGCCGCCATGTACACGTCGGCCACCGCCAGTTCCCAGACGCTGCCGTCCCGCTGCAGGAGGGGCGCTGTGGGCGACGAGCCCAGCGGGCTGCTTTTGACCGCCGCCTTCATGGTGCGATCGTTCAGGCTCCAGCGGATGACGATGCGGTCGACACGGTTCAGCACGCCATCTGGGTTCGGCAGTTCGACCACCATCTTGGCGGTGTTGGCGTAGAAGTAGCCGTTGATCCATGCCGCGCCGGGCTGCAGGGCGACCTGCGTGTTGGTATCGGGCACGACCTTAAGGCCGTCCGCCGGAGAGCCGAACACGCCGTTACCCACCAGCCCGGCGAAGTAAGCGGCGAAGTCGGCTGCGTTGTAGCGGCGGTCACCGTTGACCGAGTTGAAAAACGAGGATTTTTCCACGGATTCATCTCCATTTCATTGCGGCATTCAGGGAGGGTAGGGACACGCCGAAGGTGATCTCCACGCTCTCCCGGCCGCGTTCGTAGCTTTCGACCACTTCCGTGATGCGCGCGTCGATCTGAACATGCCAGCGGCGGTTGAGGCAGGTAACCCGGTCACCCACGTCGAAATCGCTCTTGTAGCGCAGGTTGGCGTGGGTGTCGATGACCGACGAAAAAGAAAGGCTCTCGATCTTTTGATCAAGAACCTGTTCGCCTCGGGCGGTGAGCATGTCGCGGTAGTCATTGTCCGGGATGGGCGTCTGCTGGCCGCCCTCCATGGTGCTGCGGTTGAGGCCGGTCGCCTGGTATAAAAACTCGATGCGGTCCATGCCGACGGGGGCATCGTCCGCTACCTCCACCACGGGGCGCGGCGCATCCGGCGCGGCCTCGCCGGCGACATAGACAGCGGTGGCCACGTTCTCCACGCTGCGGGTGAACTCCTGGGAGAGCACGTTGTCGAAGTCGGGGCTGAACACACAGATGGGGTTGGCGGTCTGGGTGGTGGTACGGTCGAGGCCTTTGTACACCTTGAAGATGTGCCGCTTGGTACGAACGTCGGTGACGATCTTGAAGCCGATCTTCGCCAACTGGGCGCGGGAGACGCAGAAGGCCAGTGCGTTTTCGTGATCATCCGAGGAGACGTTTAGGGTGGCGATGTCCGAGAGCGGCGTTTCGTCAATGGACAGGGAAGCAATCCTGCGGCGGGCGTCCACTGGCGCCACCAGCGTTTCCCGCACAGCCTGCCGGAGCACCGTATCCGAAGGCGCGCGCATCACCAGCGGCGTGAGCAGCAGCCGGTTGCCCAGCCAATGGGTGAGGAACCTGCCCTGCACCTCGATCTGCTCCAGCCCCTGGCTGTCCCGGCTGATATGGAGGTAGCGAATCTGCGCGGCTTCATCGCAGTCTCGCCGGATGATGATCCGGCCATTTTGCAGTAGCTGCGTGTGCCGGTCGGTCATGGGCATCAGCAACGAGAAGTCGCCGCAATCCCAGTAGCGGCGGGTCCAGACCAGTGAGGTCAGCTCGTCGATGACGCCAAGCAAGGTCAGGGATTGATCGTATATGTATAGTTCCACAAGATCACCTCGCTTTCAGCCACAAGAAAAGAGCTGCCGAAGCAGCTCTTAATCGCTAAAGAATATGCCGGGCTATTGCATCGCTTACTCCAGCTCATCCAAATAAAGTTCGATCATAAGCGCGATCCTTTCATATTCGATATTGTGGACGTAATGAGAACAGTCCAGCTGGATAAGCGTTCCATTTTCACACGTTGAAATAAACTCCTGTTGAAAGCCTCTCCAGGTTACTTCATCCCATCCGGTACCTTCTCCGTTGGAGGAAAAAATCACAATCGGCACGGCAGGTATGCCATTTTTCGCCACAACCTGTGCGCTGTTCTTGATTTGCTGCGCTTCATTGAGCATATCTGAGGTGGCCGTACGACGGTAAAAAATGACCTCATAGAGCTCTTTCTCCGTCTCGGTCAGCGTTCCATATTTGATAGCATCGCCTTGTGCAAATACTGGAAACAAGCGGGCAATACCCGTGTTCGCCGCAAATGCACCAAATCGGATCATTGGCATATTAATCTGATAATTCTTGTAAGCCTGTGGCACAGACATATCCAACCCGATAATCGCAGTTACTTCCGCGGGATATTGCTGTGCCCAATATAATGCTTCAATGCCGGACATGGAGTGCGGGCATAGCACATAAGGCCCGTGGATTCCCGCAAGCCCAAGCGCCTTCCGTGTTTCTGAAAGAACCGTGCCAATGTCACGTGCACTGTCGGTGACCTCACTAAAGCCGTAACCGGCTTTCTCTACGACAACAACCCGGCATGTATCACTGAGCAGCGAATACAGGGATCTAAAGTCAAGTACAGGCGAGCAGGTACCGCCACCGGATAGAAAGACCAGCGTCGTTCCCCCAGAACCCTCAGCATACACATTCATAGAATGACCGTTTACCTCAACCTGAGTACCGATAGGCGAAAATAAAGCGTCTTCCTTTGTTAACTGTATTTGGTGATTGATATAACTGCCAACAACAAGCAGGGCAAGTATTATAAGAAAACAGCATATTGCAATACCAATACGCCTCGCTATTTTTGCCATGATCTCCTCCAGCCCAAAAAATGTTGTGCTTTATAATATTAGCCTATCACAAATGCACGAAAAAGCAAAGTGGATACTCTGCCATATGAACTATACCGCCAAATATAAGTTATGGTGGAATAGGCTAACCTCCAGGTTCGCCAGCCCGTCCGCAGCATCGTACCGCATGAGGTTGTCGCCAGGGGCTAACTGCAAAAATGCGCTGTCCACGTCCACATATTGGAGCGCATCAGTGATCGCACCACCTTGATTATGCTTCGCCCACTTCTCCCCGTATCCGGTGGAGACGGTCAGCACATCGCCGTCCTGCATGCGCAGGTTGATTTTCAGCGCCTCGTGGGTGTCCACGTTCAGGATGGACGGATTATCCACCTGGCCCATGGCGCGAAACTCCGCCCGGATGCCGGTGCTCACGTCCCCGGCGTTGAACACGTTGACGATGAGCGACGGCTGCCGGTAGCCGAGGATGATGCCCTCTTCGGGAATCTCCAACGGAAACTCGAACCCGCCGATCCAGGAGGCGATGTCGTCACGGGATTCATTTTCCTCCCGCCAGAAGGGGTTCAGGCACGAGAGCTGCACAGAGAACGCCGCGTAGATATTTTGCGCGGGCTTGGTGACCGTGGGCGCGTTCACGCTGCGGCAGCCGATCCGGCGCACAAAGCTCCCAAAGCGATAGGTCAGCGTGGCGGCAAGCTGCGGGTTCAGCACCCGTGCCAGCGTCCGGCGCGCCTGCCGCATCCTCTCCGGGTCGCGCTCGCGGATGAAGCCCGCGATGTCGATATCCCGCGCCTCGATGCGGTTGGCCACGAAAGTGTCGCCGTCCTGGCCCATGGAATTGATAGAGTAGATGGTGTTGCGCACATCGGCCAAACCGGTGATCTCCTGCGGGCAGAAGATATCCGCGTGGGAGAAGGTGACGCTTTCGCCGAGGGTGTTTTCGTAGGTCAGGGTTTCGAGATTCTTCATGGGCTGCCTCCTTTCTGAGAGCATGAAAAAAACGCCCGCTCATGGCGAGGCGTTCAATGATCCGTATGTGCTTCGGGCGTTAGGCGTTCCTCTTTAAGGCTTCGCTCAGCACAAGCGCAATCCCCAGCGCAAATAGCACTACGCCTATCACAAAAGGGATACCCAGATTAAGGCTCAGGTTCGCTTCTCCCGCAAAAACTGGCCCGCCAAAAACGGAATACCAGAGCTTTGAGCCCGACCAGCTGGTCAGCGTTGCGCTGTAAGCCGCCGCTGCAATTATGATGGCGGAATCGATCATGGCACCACAGATCGCTAACACCGCGCCACAGATGATCTTCTTCATTATACCTACCTCCTGACCAAGTCTATTATTGCGATAATATCACGTTTTACGTAGGACAAGCAAGAATGCATTACCCCTTCGCTATGGCAAACTGCCGAAATTGTGACGCCGTTCACCGTCTCCTGTCGAGGTTCCTCATCGGCGGCCCCTTTCTGAAGGCATGAAAAAGCGCCCAGCCAGGGTTGTTGCGGGGCGCAAATGTGGAAAGGGTGTGGCGCTTATGAGGCTGCGCGGTTTTCCATCTTCAGCAGGGCCATCCTTCCGGCAATTCAAAACCGTATTTATCGCTCAGGGCACGCACATCCTGTAAATCTTTTTCTCTTGGTTCGTAGCATGTAATAAAATGGAACATAAAGGTCGGATCGATACAGTTCACTTCTTGCCCGTTTATGATGCCGGTTCCAGATAGCGAACCGAACGGAAACTCGATGCCATAGATGACCTTGCCGTTCTTGTCATACTCAAAAGCATGAATATCAATGGCATGTCCCATTTCGTTTTGCATGACATACATGAATTCTGAAGAATCGTCACGATTTATGTCGCTGTACCCATTGTCCATGAGCAGCTTGCGAAGTCGCATGTTGTTTTTTCGATCAACCGCAATATCTAAATCATCATGTTCGCGCGTTTGTTCGCCGAGCAACGCATCTGTACACCAGCCGCCGGCAATCCAGACGGTGATGCCGTTCTCTTTGAACCAGTTGTACAATCGCAAAACCACATCAGAGGTCATATTGCTGCTTTCCTTTGCTTTTACTCAAAAACAAGCATTCTTTAATGCACAAAGAAAGTATAGCATACCCAAATCACGAGAGCAACGCTCATCCCATCGCCCTCGCAATCTGCCGGAACTGCCGCGCCGCCTCTCTTTGTTGGGCGGCATAGCTGGTCTCGTTGGCATAGATGTGCTGCGTCACCTGCACGTTGGGCGCGCTGCTCGCAGGCTCCCGGTTGCCTAACGCGGCGACCAATGCCGCCAGCAGCGATTCCTCCCGCGCGTCCTTCGCCTGATCGGCCTCCCGCAGCACCTCCCGCATGCCCTGCTTGAGCCGCGCGGACATCTCCTGCCAGAGGGTGTTCAGTGGCAGGATGGCCTCGGGGCCAGCCTCGCCGACACCCTGCAACCCAGCGTTGGCGGTGCCAAAGATGGTGGGCTTGTCAAAGATACCGCCCAGTGCGTTCCAGTTCAGCGACAGGCTCGGCAGGCTGATGCCCCAGCCGATCTCCTTCCAGGTCACATCAATCTTGGGCAGCTTGAAGGAGGGCAGCTTCCACTCGAAGGAGAACAGCCCCTTGAACCAGGCCACCTTCTCGGTCAGCCAGGTGGACACCGCCTCGATGGGCGCCTTGAAGATGCCGGTCACGCCATCCCAAACCGCCTTGACGCCGGTTTTGATGCTCTCCCAGGCGTTCACGATGCCTTCCTTCGCACCGGTCATCAGACTCGAGACGGTTGTGGTGATGCCCGTCCAGACCGTGGACGCGGTGGTTTTGAGCGCATCCCACCCGGCGGAGATGCCGGTGGATATGGTCGTCCACGCGGTTTGGATGCCCGCCTTGGCGGTATCCACGGCGTTCTTCACGTTGGTGCAGATGGTGTTCCAGGCAGTCGAAGCCGTGGTCTTGAAGGTATCCCACGCGCCGGATATCGCCGAGGTGATGCTATTCCACGCGGTGGTCGCCCCGGTCTTGATACCGTCCCACAGTCCGCTAAAGAAGGTGGTCAGGGCATCCCAAATGCCTGACGCGCCGTCGCAAACGCCTTGCCACAGGCCATTCAGCCAGGTGGTGAACGCCGTCCAGGCATCGCTGGCCGCCGTGCAAATGCCCGACCAAAGGCCGGAGAAAAAGCTGCTTAGGTTCACGCCGAAGGCCGACGCCACCGCGCAGATGCCCTCCCAGAAGCCTTGAAAGAACGCACCCAGCGCGTTCCACAGGTTGACGAAGAAGTCGCCGAAGGAGGTCAGCGCGTTCTGGATCATGGTCCACGCGCCGGAGAAATCGCCGTTGAGCAGGGCGATCACCGCGCCGATGATGTTCATCACCACATCCACGGCGTTGACTACCGCCTCGATCAGCGGCCCCAGGGCGTTCAGGATGCCATTGGCCACCCCGATGATCACCGTCACCACCGCGCCCAGCGCGATACCGAGGGCGGCGAGCAGCGGTTCGAGGAAGTTCCAGATTTGCAGAAACACGCTCTGCACGGTCTCCCAGAGCTTGCCTAACGCCTCCTTCACCGGCTCCATGGCTTCCTTAAGCCGGGCGAAGGTGGCCTCAAACACAGCCTTCACGTTCTCGAAGGCCGCGCAGATCTGCGCCCAGAGGGCGTCCATCTTGGCACGGAATTCCTCGTTGGTGCTGTAGAGCGTGATGAAGATGGCCACCAGCCCGGCGATGGCCGCGACCACGATGCCCACCGGGCCGGTGAGCAACGCGAACGCCTTCGCCAGCAGCCCTACGGAGGTCTGAGAGCCGCCCAGCGCCTTGGCCAGCGGGGCCATGACCTTCATGATGGTGCCAACGCTGGAGACCACCTTGCCCAGCACCACCAGCAGCGGCCCGATGGCGGCGGCCACGGCGGCCACCTTCACGATGGTCTCCTTTTGCTCGGCGGACAGCCCCTGCAGCCACTCGATGAGGCCGCGCAGCTTCTCCACCACCTTCATCATCACCGGAATCATGACCTCGGAGAACTGGATGGCCAGGTTGTTGGCGGCGTTCCCCAGCATGGTCAGTTGGCTCTCGGTGGTGCCGTAGCGTTGGTTGGCCTC
>JAVBUD010000189.1:0-17196 GCA_031555755.1 Eubacteriales bacterium
CGCTGGGCCCCGGGGGGGCGCCGGCCCCCCCCCCCCCGCTGGGCTCCCGCCCGTGTTGGGGGGGGGGGGGGCCGCCCCCCCCGCCCGCGGCCCGCGACCGTCCTCCCCGCCCATCACAAACAGAAAAGAGGCACAAACCATGATCCCAACCCGCGACGAAGCACTCGCACTGCTCCGCGAATACAACACCTCCGACGCCCTCGTCAAGCACGCCCTCGCCGTCGAAGGCGCCATGCGCCACTTTTCCCGGCTGTTCCCCGGCGAGGACGAATCGCTGTGGGGCCTCGTGGGCCTGCTACACGACCTCGATTACGAGCAGTTCCCCGATCAACATTGCGCCAAAACCGCTGAGATCCTGCGCCAGCGCGGCATCGACGAGACCATTGTCCGCGCCTGTGCCAGCCACGGCTGGGGCATTTGCTCGGACATCGAGCCGACCTCGCAGCTGGAGAAGGTGCTGTACACCATCGATGAGCTCACGGGCCTGGTGAACGCCTCGGCCATCATGCGCCCGTCCAAGAGCGTGATGGACCTGGAGCTGAAGTCCGTCAAGAAAAAATACAAGGACAAGCGCTTCGCCGCCGGCTGTGACCGCGCGCTGATCGAAAAGGGCGCGGAGATGATCCCCATGCCCCTGGACGAGGTGATCGAGCACGTCATCCTGGGCATGCGCGAAGTCGCCGGTGAGATCGGCTTGTCGGGCGACGCGCCGTAGGGGCCGCATGCCCAGAAAACCCGCCCCCAGACCATGCATTCGGAGGCAATCGACATGTCAAACAACCAACCCATCGAACTGATCGTCCCCGCCGAGGAGCGGATGATGATGTGCGTGCGGCTGACCACGTCCGGCGTACTGGCGCGCGCGGCGCTGCCGCTGGACGCGGCGGAGGACTTGAAGCTGGCGGTGGAAGAGGCGTGCAACTGCCTGATCAAGTTCTCGGGCTGCAGCACGCTGCACGTCAAATACGCGCTGGAAGCAGCGGCGCTCAACGTGCGCATCTGTGCCGAGTGCCGCGACGGCCAGCCGAATGTGCCCACCAAGGACGAACTGTACACCATCCGCTGCATCCTGCAGTCCATGGTGGACGAGGTGACGCTGTCGGGTGCGGACTGTGGACTGTGCGCCATTGCGCTGTCGGCCAGGACGGTGTGACGATGGGCGAGGAACAAAGGATGCAGCAAGGCGAGGACATGGCGCTGTTCCGCGCGTACCGAAGTGCGCCTACCGAGGCGCTGCGCAACGAACTCACGGTGCGGTATCTGCACATCGCGCGGATCATCGCGCGCCGTTTCAGCGGCAAGGGCGTGGATTTTGACGACCTGTATCAGGTCGCTAGCCTGGCGCTGATCAAGGCCGTGGAACGGTTCGACCCGGACTATGGCGTGCTTTTTCAATCCTATGCCACGCCGAAAATGGTCGGCGAGGTCAAGAACTATTTCCGCGACAAGCTTCACATGCTGAACATGCCCAGAAAAGCCAAGTCCTTGGCCAAGCAGATCGACGAGGCGCGACAACAGCTCAGCCAAGCGCTGCTGCGCCAGCCCACGATGGCCGAGCTGGTCTCCCATTTGGGCCTGCCGGAGGCCGAGGTGGTGGAGGCGCTGGCGATGCAGGGCGCGATGTATCCCGGCTCGCTGGACGCTCCGGTGGCAGAGGATGAGGCGACCATCTCCGATTTTCTGGGCGAGGAAGAGCCGGATTTTGACCGGTTCGAGCAGCACGAGACCATGCGCCAGTTGCTGTCGCAGCTCCCGGAGACCGAGCGCCGCGTGCTGCAGTCGAGGTATTTTCACCAGCGCAGCCAGCGCGAAGTGGCGGAGGTACTGGGCGTGTCCCAGATGACCATCTCCCGTGTGGAGCGCGCCGCGCTGGCGAAGCTCAGGGAGATCATGCGCGAGCAGGGGTAGGGGAGGACCGCCTCCCGCTTCGCCGACGCGTCCCTATATCCCATCAAAACAACAGGAGCGTGTACTCATATGAAACTCGGCTTCGTTGGTGCGGGCAACATGGCCAGCGCGATCATCAAGGGCGTGGTGAACACCGGCGCGATGCCCGCGTCCGATCTGAACGTATACGACATCAACACCGCGAAGGTGCGCCAGATGGCGGACCAGATGGGCATCCACCGGTTCGACAGTTGTGACGCGATGATCGCGGCGTCGGACATGGTGCTGATGGCGGTCAAGCCGCACCAGCTCAAGGCCGTGATCGCACAGAACGCCGAGCACCTTTCGGGCAAGGCCGTGATCTCCATCGCGGCGGGCTGGTCCATGGACATGCTGACGCAGGCGGTGCCGAAGGATGTGCGGGTGCTGCGGGTGATGCCGAACACGCCGGCGCTGGTGGGCGAGGGGATGACGGTAATGAGCCGCGACACCACGTTCGGCGAGGCCGAGCGCGACCGCGCGGAGCAGATTTTCCGGGCGCTGGGCCGTGTGCTGTGGGTGGACGAGCACCAGATGGAGGCGGTGACGGGCCTGAGCGGCAGCGGCCCCGCCTACGGCTATATCTTCATCGAGGCCATGGCCGACGGAGGCGTGAGCCAGGGCCTGACCAGGCCGCAGGCGCTGGAGATGGCGGCGCAGACGCTGCTGGGCGCGGCGAAAATGGTGCTGGAATCGAACCTGCATCCGGGCGAGCTGAAGGACATGGTGTGCTCCCCGTCGGGCACGACGATCGCCGCCGTACGAGAGCTGGAGCGCAACTCGTTCCGCAGCGTGGTGATCGAGGCGGTGATCGCGGCGAGCCAGCGTGCGGGGGAAATGAACAAGTGATGAAGGCAGTGACGCTGTACACAGACGGCGCGTGCAGCGGCAACCCCGGCCCGGGCGGCTGGGGCTGCGTGCTGATCTACAAGGAGAAAAAGCGGGAGCTGTCGGGATACGAGCCGCACACGACGAACAACCGGATGGAGCTTATGGCGGCGATCGAGGGCCTGTCGGCGCTGAAGTCGGCGTGCGAGGTGGACCTGTACTCGGACAGCGCGTATTTGGTGCACGCGTTCGAGAAGGGCTGGCTCACAAACTGGCAGCGGAACGGTTGGCTGAAGTCGGACAAGAAGCCGGTGGAAAACCGGGATCTGTGGGAGCGTCTGCTGTCGCTGACAGCCGAGCACAAGGTGCGCTGGCACAAGGTAAAAGGCCACTCCAGCAACGCCCTGAACAACCGCTGCGACGAACTCGCCACCGGCGAGATCAAGCAAAAGCGCCAATCAGATAAGCTCGACTGAGTGACGCGAAGCGCAAAGGGCGTCCAGAGGGATCCATCCCTCTGGCCGGAGGTCTCGGAGGGCAGCGCCCTCTGAGCGTTCCCCACCCCCGTCATCCCCCTCTGCCTCGTCATCCTGAGCGCAAGCGAAGGACCTTCCTCTAACTTGATTTATGTTAAGTGAGTGGAAGGTCCTTCGCTGCGCTCAGGATGACGGGGTGTGGTATGCAACCGAAAAGCATGCCCCCTCTACACCGGCTCCCGCCAATCAAACAAGCACGTCTGCTCCGCGGTGGCGCTCTGCCAGAACCCGCTGAGCACGTCCACGCCCGTCCGCTCGAAGTCCGGCATCACCACGGCGCCACGCTTTAGCAGCGGCCGGTTCCCGCTGTGTGCGTCGGTGTCCAGCACATACACAAAATCGCAATACTTCCCCCGCAGCGCCTCCACGGCCCCTGACCAGGTGCTGCCCTTGTCCTCGTCGCAGGAAAACACGAACGCCGCCTGGCTCAGCGCGTAGATCATGCGGTTGCGCTGGTTCGCGTGGCTCAGCGTGTAGGGCGCTTCGGGGTGGAACTGGCTGATCAGCGCCACGCGCCGGTCGCGCACCAGCGATGAAATGCGCTCCTCATGGGCGGCGTCCACCAAGCCACCGGCCATGATCATGGCCGCATAGCCGCCAGCATTTACCGCCTCGTCCAGTGCCACCATCCCCGCGCCGTTCTGGCCGTCCACGACAATCACATAGCCCGCGTCGGCGGCCTGACGCGCCAGCAGGCGCACCCTGTCCAGCACGTCTCCCTTGGGCGTGGCCGCGCCCAGCACCGCGATGGCGGGCTGGCGGAAAATCTCGGGCCTGCCCACCAGGTACAGCATCGGCGGCGCTTTCTCGCCCAGCGCCTCGCGCAGGCGCTCGGGATAGGGGCGCTCCTCGTAGGTCATCACCTCGACGCCCGCCATGCGCATCTGCTCAAAGGAGATCGACAGCGGCAGCGTGCGGCCCAACAGCACGCACAGCCGGTACGCCTCTGCCTCGGTGCAGCCCAACTGCAGCATCAACTCTGACATGTCAGATCTGAGCATCCCGCCCAGGCTCATCAGTTCACTGTTTCCGGCCCGCTCGCGCAGTTGATGCCACTCCGGGATCGACAGCGGCAGCACGAGCTCCTCGCGCTGCGGGTTGATCTGGCTCATCAATAGCATGGTCGCGAACGCGTCGTCGTTATGTTGCATGGTCACGTGTTGCCTCCGACATGAAATTTGCTCGATCCGTGCAGCTTCATCAGCTCTTCCTGGGAGTTCAGCCTGGGCTCGTTGGGCTTCTGCACCCGAATGAACCGCCCGTCCGGCTTCAGCTCGGAGGACTTCACATTGTCCTTCCACTGAAGCTTCAGCACGTCCATCACCTGCTTTTGCAGCGGGCCGGACTCGATGGGGAACAGCAGCTCCACCCGCCGGTCCAGGTTGCGCGGCATCCAGTCCGCGCTGGATAAATACACCTCCGGCGAGCCGTCGTTGTGGAACAGGAAGATCCGGCTGTGCTCCAGATACTGGCCCACGATGGAGCGCACGGTGATCTTGTCGCTCAGCCCCGCAACGCCCGGGCGCAGGCAGCAGATGCCGCGCACGATCAGCTTGATCCGCACGCCCGCCATGCTGGCCCGGTACAGCGCCGCGATGATCTCCTCATCCACCAGCGAGTTCATCTTCGCGAAAATCTCGCCGCGCTTGCCCGACTCCGCGTGCTTTGATTCCCGATCGATCAGCTGCAAAAACCGCGCCCTGAGGTCCCTCGGCGCCGAGACCAGCTTCATAAGCTTCGGCAACTCCGTGAACCCCGTCAGCATGTTGAAGAACGCCGACGCGTCACTGCCAAACTTGTCCGATGCCGTAAACAGACCGTGGTCTGTATAGACATTCGCAGTGACGTCGTTATAGTTGCCTGTCCCCAGGTGCACATAGCGCCGGATGGCGCCGTTTTCGCTGCGCACAACGAGGGTGATCTTACTGTGGGTCTTCAGGCCAGCCATGCCGTAGATCACGTGGGCGCCCGCCCGCTCCAGGCGGCGGCCCATGTGGATGTTGTTGGCCTCGTCGAACCGAGCCTGCAGCTCCAGCAGCACGGTGACCTGTTTTCCGGCCTCGGCGGCCTCGATCAGCGCCGCGATGATGGGCGAGTTGCCGCTGACCCGGTACAGTGTCTGCTTGATGGCCAGCACATGGGGGTCGTGGGCCGCCTGGCGCACGAACCGGATCACAGGCTCAAAGCTGTCGTAGGGATGGTACAGCAGCAGGTCAGCGCGCCGAATGCGGTCGAACAGGTTTTCGCCCTCCTCAAGCACCAGCGGCGCGGGGGTGAAGGGCGGGTATTTCAGGTCCTGAAACCCGGGCAGCGAGTAGATGTGGCGCATCAGAAAATCCAGGTTGATGGGGCCGTGGATGGCATATGCGTCGCCATAATCCAGCTCCAGCGCGTCCTCCAGCACCTTCACCAGCCGCTCGTCCGCGCGGTGGTCGATCTCAAGCCGCACGGCCGCGCCCCAGCGCCGCTGCTTGAGCAACTTCTCGATGGTGTGCAGCAGGTCCTCCGCCTCGTCCTCGTCCACGGTGAGGTCGGCGTTGCGGGTGATGCGGTACGCGTGGCAGCACAGCACATTACGGCCCTGAAACAGCTTGTCGATGTACCGCGCGATGACCTGCTCCAGCGGCATGACCGTGATGCCGTCCTTTGAGGGCAGTTGCAGCAGTCGCGGCAGGCCGCCCGGGACCTGCACGTTCGCAAACGTCAGTTCCTCCCCGCCGTCGTCGATCAGGATGCCCAGGTTCAAACTGCGGTTGAAGATCAGCGGGAACGGGCGACGCGAGTCCACCGCCATGGGGGTCAGCACCGGATACAGCGTGTCCTCAAAATAGGCGTCCACGAAGGCCGCCTGTTCATCCGTCAGCGACGCGCCGTCCGCGAACCGGATGCCCGCGGCGACGAGGTCCGGCAGGATCTCCTTGCGCAGCACCTCGTACATCCGGTGCACCATCACGCGCACCCGCGCCGTGATCGCCGAAATCTGCTGGCGCGGCGTCATCCCGGCGGCGTCGGGCGCGTCATAGCCAGCGTCGATCTGGTCCCAGATAGAGGCCACCCGGATCATAAAAAACTCGTCCAGATTGCTGGCCACGATGGACAGAAATTTCATCTTTTCAAACGGGGGATTGACTTTCGAGGTCGCCTCCTCCAGCACCCGCTGGTTGAACTCCAGCCAGCTCAGCTCCCGCCCGATCATGTCCTCCGGGCGCAGATCTGCGGCAGATTTGTAGAGGGGCCGCTTGGGCTTGTCCTGCTTTTCCATGATGTGGTGCACCCCCCAACATTCCGTCCCCCCCATTTTACCATATCCCATGCCCCGACACAATACCTCAGCAATTTCCCTAATATGGCTCACGCACGAACAAGAACGACGGTGCATCCATCCCCTCCACCCCGTCATTCTGAGCGCAAGCGAAGGGCCTTCCTCAAAACTTCTTCGTATGAAGCATGAAGAAGATCCTTCGCTGCGCTCAGGATGACGGCGTGGTTTGTCGGCATGTGAAGGTTTCGCGCACACTTTCTCATTTTCCCCTGGACACCCCCGCCTATCCTTACTATCATTCAACTATACTAGTACGATTAATACACTTCGCCAGGAGGTGACCGCCCGTGATCCACATTGAGCTGCGCAGCGACGTGCCGATCTATGAGCAGATCGTGCGGCAGGTGCAGTCTCAGGTGGTGCGTGGGGTGCTGAGGCCGGGGGACCAGATGCCGTCGATTCGGAAGCTGGCCGAGAGCATACGCACCAACCCGAACACCGTCGCCCGCGCGTATCAGGAGCTGGAGCGGCTGGGGCTGATCGAAAACTGGGTGGGGAAGGGCGCGTTCCGCCGGGCGCTGAGCGGCTTGGACTGCGGCAAGCGCACCGTGGCCACATTGTCCTGTCCCACGGCAAGGTGGTACAGTCGGGCGGGCTGGACGTGGAAACAAAGAGCGGTGGTGTGGCTGCAGGCGGTGTTCGACGGCGACGCGCCATATGGTGCCAATATTGAGGCGCGTATGCCAGCTCAGCCTCTTCGAACCTGCACCACCTGGGGATCTTGCCTGAGTTCCGGTTCAGCTCGCTGCTGCAGTTGCTGGGCATAGGGCCGGTGAGCGAATATGACTGAATCCGGCCCTATGCGCACTTCAACAAGGTCATGCTCTGGGACGGGTTGGCGTGGTTCGTGGCGTTCCACCAGTGCGCCTGGGCGCTGGGCGCATGGGTGTTGTGGCAGCAGAAAAAGCACGTTGCGTTGGAACGGCTGGGCGGGTTCTTCCTGTTCAAGGCATCGCGCTGGACGGTGCTGGGCCTAGCGCTGCTGTGGCTGCTGCCGTTTCCGGTACTGTGCCTTGTGGAATACGACTCGGTGACCCAGATGTTTCAACTCAATCCCTGGTGCCTGTTCTGGCTGCTGCCGATGGCGATCATGTTTGTCTTTGGCTATTGGCTGTTGATCGGGCGGCCAAGGCGGAGGTCGAACAGACAACTGGCGGCGCTGGCGCTGGCGCTGCTGCTGATCGGGCCATCGGACGGGGCGACGGACATCGAGCCGGAGTTTATCTCCTACGGCCGCAGCGATCTGCGCGTGGGTTTTCGCTACGATCCCGATCAGCTGGAACTGGACAGGCCGTGGGTCGAGCGGGTTAACCAAGTTTTCCAAATGACCCTGGCCACATTGAGCGAGAATCAGAATCGCCGCATCGCACTGTACCCGGCGCAGGGGGAGCCGGTGATCGTCGAAGACCTGTCGAGGGCGGATCAGAGTACCGTTTGGGGATTCGAGGGCGCCCTCGACGATTCGCTTGATTTTGACAACGACCTGCGAGCGCTGCGCAGCTTTGGTCATGATGTACTGAGTTTCGGCGTGTCACCTTTGCTGATCTCCGAGCAGCAACTGAGCGACGTGCACTGGTTGGCGAGATTGGACTAGGTAAGCGATGATTAATTCGGTTGCGAGCTGAGTTTTGATTTTTCGTCCAGGTGCGCTTGCAGAAACCGAAAGCATAGCAGCGCTACGTCGAGTGTTTTTGCAGGCATGCATGGGCGGAAAAGCAGAATCCAGATCGTGACCGAATTGATCATCGCTTACCTAGATACGGCATTTGATCGTACCCGAAAAACGCCGTCATCCTGAGCGCAGCGAAGGACCTTCCTCAAACCAAATGACATCAGAGTTTGAGGAAGGTCCTTCGCTGCACTCATGATGACGGGGTAAGAGGGCGGTCGACCCTATGATTCGAGTTTCTCCCTCAGCTTCTCAAACGCTCTTTTTTCGATCCTCGACACATAGCTCCGCGAGATCCCCAGCAGCTTCGCGACCTCGTGCTGCGGGTGCTGCACGCCGTCGATCAGGCCGTGCCTCAGCAGTACCACGCGCCGTTCGCGCTCCGTCAGCACCTTCCCCAGCAGCGCGATGGCCCGCGCGGACTCGATGTTCATCTCGGCCTGGTCGGGGACGATGCCGGGGTCGGTGCCCAGAATGTCAAGCAGCATGATCTCGTTGCCTTCGCGGTCGGAGCCGATGGGGTCCGACAGGGAAAGGTTCGATTTGTTCTTTTTGTTGCTGCGGAGGGTCATCAGGATCTCGTTTTCGATGCAGCGCGAGGCGTAGGCGGTGAGCCTGCCCGCCTCGGGCCGGAACGACGCCACGGCCTTGATCAGGCCGATGGAGCCGATGGACACCAGGTCGTCCTGCTCCACGCCGGAAGCAGAAAATTTCTTGGCGATGTGCGCCACCAAGCGCAGGTTGTGCTCCACCAGCCGCTGAAAGGCGGCGCGGTCGCCCTCCATCAGCTCGTCGATGGCCCGCTTTTCTTCCTCGGGCGGCAGCGGCGTGGGGAACGACGACCGGCCAGCCACATGGGAAATCAGCAGCAGCACGCGGTCGTACACGCTGAGTAGCAGCTCCAAAAACAGCACAGGGCATCCCTCCATATGCGGTGGTGATTGCCCTAAGAGTGTATGTGGGTTGGCGGTGGAATCAGGCGTGTCCCGCTGAAATATTTCCATACCCACCCACAAAAGCCGTCATCCTGAGCGCAAGCGAAGGACCTTCCCTAAACCTATCGTGGGTTTGTGGGAGGAAGGTCCTTCGCTGCGCTCAGGATGACGGTGTGGGGGGTGGATGATCGATAAGGGGCTACGCCCCCGCGTTCGACTGTTTCGCCTTCTGCTTCTCGTCGTACTGGATCCACAGCGGCCTGTATTGGGCCACCGCCGCCTCGTGTTCGGCCTTGGTGATGGAGAACTGCAGCTCCTTGGTCGTCGCCGGGTCCTTGGAACAGAAGTACAGGTAGCCGCTGTAGACATAGTCCATGTCCGGGTACAGCGCCGCGACAAGCGCCTTTTCGGAGGGGTTGCAGATCGGACCCACCGGCAGCCCGCCGTTGGTGTAGGTGTTGTACGGACTCTCGGTCTTCAGATCGTCAGAGGTCAAAATCAGCTTGCTGGTGCCCATGAAGTAGTTGATCGTGGAGTCACACTCCAGGCGCATGCCCTTGATCAGCCTGTTGTGCAGCACTGCCGACACCTTGCGGTAATCGCTTAGGGTGCCCGCCTCTTTTTCGATGATCGACGCCAATATGATCGTCTGGTCCTTGGTTAGTGTGGTCTTGAACTGCTCCGGCTCCTCGGTGAGCACGTTGCCGTCGGCGTCAATGCGCTCGCCCTCTTCGTTGACGGTGACGTCAAACTCCGGCACGCCGCCCTCAAACACGCGGTCACGCACGGTCTCGCCCTGGCTGAGTAGGCGCTCGATGATCTCCTGGGGCGTCGCGTTTTTATACACACGGTAGGTGTCCGGCGCGAGATAACCTTCGAGCTGGTACGTGCGGCGGTTGAGGGTCTTGCTCTCGATGGCGTCCTGCAGCGCGTAAGAATTGCCCGCGAACCGGTCCGCGTCGTTGCACAGCTGCAGGAACTCTTTGTCGTCCGCCAGCACACCCTGTTTGACCAGATAGGCCGCAAAGTCCTTGATCGTCCAGCCGGGGATCATGGTGATGGGGTTTTCATTGCTGGCTGAACCCTGGGCTAGGATGTCGATGACCTCATTGACGTCCATGGCGCTGGAGAGCGGAAACGAGCCATACTGGATCTTGTCTGTCATTTCGCGGAACTGCACGATGTACTTGAAGATGCCCTTGTTCTTGATGAACCCCTGCTCGAACAGGTTGTTGCCCACGGTGGCCACCGCCTGGCCCTGCTCGACCCGGAACTCGCGCACGGTCTCGTCCTTCGGGTCCGGCGCGGCGAAGAATGTGTTGTTCACCAGGCTCACGCCCATGGACACGATGCCCAACACAATCACCATGCTGATCATCAGAATCAACAGCGGGCGGATCAGCTTCCACAGCCAGGCATACCAATAAAACCCGTATTCCCGGTCGTGCATCAGCGTCTTTTGGGTGTACCGCGTGCTGGTCACGGGGGCCTTGGGCCTGCGGTTTCCTTTGACAGAGTTTCTCGCCATCAGTGTGTGTCCTCCGGGCGCGTTTAGTCCGATGTAAGCATGTCCAGGTCGATCCCGGCCACGTCCGCCAGGATCTTGTAGATGTCGGCCAGCATCTTCTGGAACCGGAACTCGGCCATCAGGTAGGCGCTGGCGTCGGGATTGTACTGCAGCAGCGCCGCGATCTGCTGCATGCGCTGAAAATCGTCCTCGTCAATCCGCTCGCCTGCGGCCATGCGGGCCTGGGTCTTGTACTGCAGCTTTTTGTACGCGTCCAGCAGCTCTCTGTTGGTGCTGTCCTCGTAGGCTGCGGCCCGCAGCCGCTCGTATTCTTTGAACTCCTCGGACTGCTTCATGGCCGAGGCCAGGATGTGGGCTTGGTCGTAGACGTTCATGGCTTGCGCCTCGCTTTCAGTCGGGAATGATCGAGAAGGGGCGAGCAACACTTCTCACTTAGACGCACATTGCCGCCCCTCGGTTCACGCGCTCACGACTTCACTTCCATGATGATCGGCAGGATCATCGGGCTGCGCTTGATATGGCTGTACACGAACCGCTGCACGGCGTCACGCACGTTGTTTTTCACTTGGCCCCAGTCGCTGGGGTCGATGCGGCCGTACTGGCTGAGCGCCTTGCGCGCCGCGTCCCGGGCGCCGTCCACCAGGTCGTCCGATTCGCGCACGTACACCAGGCCGCGCGACACGATGTCCGGGCCGCTGACGATCATGCCGGACGTCTTATCGATGGACATGCACACGATCAGCAGGCCGTCCTGGCTGAGGTGCATGCGGTCGCGCAGCACCACCGCACCCACGTCGCCGATGCCCAGGCCGTCGATCAGCACCACGCCGGAGGGGACGCTGCCCGCCACGGTCATTTTCTTGTCGGAAAGCTCGATGATCTCGCCGGTGTCGGGGATGTGCACGCGGTCCTCGGTCATGCCCAGCGACATGGCGAGCCTGGCATGGTGGTGCAGCATCTTGTCCTCGCCGTGCACGGGGATGAAGAACTTGGGCTTTACGAGTGTGTGGATCAGCTTCAATTCTTCCTGGCAGGCGTGGCCGGACACGTGCACGTCCGCAAGGGATTCATAGATGACATACGCGCCTGCCCGCATCAGGTGGTTGATGACCCGCGACACGCTCTTCTCGTTGCCCGGAATGGGGGACGCGGAGATGATCACGGTGTCCGAGGGCTTGATCTTGACCTTGCTGTGCTCGCCGGACGCCATGCGCGACAGGCCCGACATGGCCTCGCCCTGGCTGCCTGTGGTCATGATGACGATCTCTTCGTCGTCATAGCGGTCGATGTCGTCCGGGCTCAGCAGCCTGCCCTCGGGGATCTTCAGCTCGCCCAGCTGGATCGCGATTTTCGACACGTTCACCATGCTGCGCCCGATCAGGCACACCTTGCGGTTGTAGCGCACGGCGCTGTCCACCACCTGCTGTATGCGGTGGATGTTGGACGCGAACATCGCCACGATGATGCGTCCCTCGGCCTTGCCGAACAGGTTCTTGAACGTCTCGCCCACGGTCTTTTCGGACATGGTGTAGCCCGGGCGCTCCACATTTGTGGAGTCCATCAGCAGCGCCAGCACACCCTCGTTCCCCAGCGCCGCGAACCGGCCCAGGTCGATGACCTGGTCGTCCACGGGCGTGTAGTCCACCTTGAAGTCGCCGGTGTGGATCACGGTGCCGATGGGGGTCTTGATGGCCATCGCCACCGCGCCCGCGATGGAGTGGCCCACGCGAATGAACTCCACCTCGAAGCAGCCCGCCTTCACAGAGTCGCCGGACTTGATCACGTTCAGCTGCACATTGGTCAGCCGGTGCTCCTTGAGCTTGTGCTCAATCAGCGCCAGCGTCAGCCTCGTGCCGTACACCGGCGCGGGGTATTGCCTGAAGATGTAGGGTGTGGCGCCGATATGGTCCTCGTGGCCGTGGGTGATGAAGTAGCCTTTGATGCGACTGGCGTTCTTACTGAGGTAGGTCGTGTCCGGGATGACCAGGTCCACGCCCGGCATGTCCTCGCCGGGGAACATGGACCCGACATCCACCACGATGATGTCGTCGCCGTACTCAAATACGGTCATGTTCTTGCCGATTTCGCTCACGCCGCCCAGCGGGATGATGCGCAGCCTCGGCATGCTGTTCTTTTTGCTGCGGTTTCCTTGTGTTGCCATTGACTGTTCTCCTTATCCAAAATATAGAATGATGTATTCATATAGATTCACGGTCGGTGGGGGAGGGATGCACACGCAAACAAGTGGAACGGCCAAATCGGCCTTCCAATTGCGTGTTTCCCCTGTTCGGCGCGACCCGGCTCAGGCCCTACACAGCTTGTGCCAAACGTGCGACGCGCCAGATGATGAACCCCACGTGCATGCCGCCGGGCATGAAAAAAGCGCCCGCAGTTGCCAGACGCTCATTGTCCATGCGGCATACCTTGCAATCTACTCGAGAAACAGTATACCACGATTTAGGGCCTGTGCACAGGGGGGACTGAGCATTTAACAGTCTGCCAGGGGCTGAGCCCCTGGACCCCAGTTCGCTTCGCGGTGCATGAGCGATGCTTGCGTGTGCGTTGGGTGTGGTCGTTGTCATCCTGAGCGCAGCGAAGGACCTTCCTCAAACTTTATTTGATGAAAGTATGAAGAAGATCCTTCGCTGCGCTCAGGATGACGGCGTTTGAGGAGCTGAGGTGGGGTGAGTGGGGGAGGGGGATGGCCCTACCCCACGATAAACTTGTCCAGCATCTCCATCAGCGCGGGCTTTCCCCGCGCTCCGATCACGCGGTCGGCGATCTGGCCGTCCTTGAACAGGATCAGCGTGGGGATGCTCGTCACGCCGTAGGCCATTGCGCCTGCGCCTTCGTCGTCCACGTTCAGCTTGCCGACGGTCACTTTCCCGTCGTATTCCTGAGCCAGCTGGTCCACGATCGGCCCGACCATGCGGCATGGGCCGCACCAGGGCGCCCAAAAATCCACCAGCACCAGGCCCTTGCCCGAAAGCGCCTCGGCGGTCACGTCCTGAGATGTAAAGTTCTTTACAAATTCGCTTGCCATGGTGATGTCCTCCTTGTGTGGGGTCGTTTATTCTGTGGGTGGTTCATAGGGGCGCGCGTCGGGACAGGTCTCAGGCCGGAACGCGCCGCTCTGCCTGAGCCGTGGCTCCAGCAGCTTGATGGCGAGTAGCGATACGGCCAGCATCAGCAGCGCCCCGATGGCCGCACCGAAATCCGTGCCGGTCAGCGCGTGCCCGACAAAAAGCCCGATCAGCAGGAAAACCAGCGGAAACCCGTACGCGATCAGCGACGCCGCGCCTACGCGACCTTCGGGGAGCGTCAGTTCCACCGACTCGCCCGCGCGATAATCACCGTTTGGCAGGTCCACCCGCATCACTTCCTGCCTGCCATACTTGCACGCGTGGCAAGCCTCGCAGGCCTCCGGACGCACGATCTCGGCCATGGGCACACCGCCGATGATCACGACGGTGGCGGTCTGCTTCATGCGCTCGCCTCCTTGATCTATTGTCACCCGATTCGATTTTCATCAAACACGATCCGACAAATTACGGGGTCAGCCGGTTCGGGCCGCGGAACAGGAACATGGTCTCCTTGATCCCCAGGTCCAGTAGCAGCATCGTCATCCGGTCCACGCCCAACCCGAATCCGCCGTGGGGCGGGCAGCCGTAGCGGAAGAACTCGGTGTAGAACGCCACATCCTCGCCGAGTCCCTTCTCGGCGGCCTGCGCCTTGAGCTGTTCATAGCGGTGCTCGCGCTGTGCGCCGGTGGTGATCTCCACGCCGCGCCAGATCAGGTCGTAGCCCTGCGGCACACCATCCTTGCGCATGTGATAGAACGCCCGCTTCTCCGCTGGATAATCCACCACGAACAAGAACTCGTGACCAAACTCCTCCATCGCGTACTTGAACGACAGCTGCTCGGCCTCGGTGGTCAGGTCCGTCTTTTCAGACTCGGGCACGGTATAGCCATAGCGGGTCTCCAATTCCTGATACAGGTCCGCCAGCTTGATGCGGGGGAAGGGGAGCGCGGGCACAACGACCTCGATGCCAAACAGCCGCTTGATCTCCTCGCCGTACTGCGCCTTGACGCGCTCCAGCGCGTAGGTCAGCAGTTCCTCTTCGATCTTCATCACGTCTTCATAGGAGTCGATCCACGAAAACTCCAGATCAAACCCGGTGAACTCGGTGGCGTGCTTGCGCGTGTGGCTCTTCTCGGCGCGGAACACCGGACCGACTTCGAAGATGCGCTCCATGCCCGCCGCCATCGCCATCTGCTTGTAGAACTGCGGACTCTGGCTGAGGTAGGCCTTGCGGTCAAAATACTTCAGCTCAAACACATCCGCGCCAGACTCCGACGCCGCGCCGATCAGCTTCGGCGTGTGGATCTCTGTAAAGCCCCGCACCAGTAGGAAGTCGCGGAATGCGCCGAGGAAGCAGGTCTGGGCCTTGAACACAAGCTGGTTCTGCTCAGAGCGCAGGTCGATCCAGCGGTAATCGAGCCGCGTGTCGATGCTGGAATCCTTCAGAAGCGGCATCGGATCGGCGATGGACGCGATCTCAATGGACGCAGGCAACATCTCGCGCCCACCCATCTTGACGTACTCGTTCTCCACAATCTGGCCTTGACAGGAAATGCACGACTCCATCGTCAGTTGGTCCACAATCGCAGCCAGCTCAGGATACTTTTCCTTCTCCAGCGTCACCTGCATCCGGCCCGAGCCGTCGCGCAGCACCAGAAACGCCATCGTGCGCTTGTTGCGCAGGTTTTCCACGAAGCCCGAGATGCGGTATTCGCCCGCGCCTTGGATGTCCTTGATCAACGTTCTATTCATATGTGTCACTCCTTAGAAAGTTGCTTGATCAGTTGTTCGCGGCTCAGTTCCAGTTCTTCCTTGGTGTTCATGTCCCGCAGCTTCACGACGCCTTTTGAAAGCTCGTCGCCCGCGATGATGATGACCTTCTCGGCACCGGTCTTGCTGGCGTACTTCATCTGCGCCTTCATGCTTCGCGCCGCGTGGTCGATGTCGCAGCGGACGCCGCGCCTGCGCAGGGCGTCCGCCAGCACCAGCCCGTACGTCCGCGCCTCGTCGCCCAGCGTGACGATGAGCGCGTCGTAGACCGGCGATTCCGGCTCGACAATGCCCATCTTGTCCAGCGCCAGCAGCAGCCGCTCCTCGCCCATGCCGAACCCGAACCCGGGCACATCCGGGCCGTCCAGCGATGCCAGCAGCCCGTCATAGCGCCCGCCGCCGGTCAGCGCGGGGAAGTCCTCCTCGATGTCCAGGAATACCTCGAAAACGGTCCTGGTGTAGTAGTCCAGCCCCCGCACGGTGCGCGGATTGACGGTGTAGGGGATGGACAGCGCGGTCAGGTATCTTTGCAGTGCCTCGAAGTGCTCGCGGCAGTCGCCGCACAGGCAGTCCAGCGGGGCGGGCGCGTCCTGAACCAATGCCCGGTCCCCGGGGTCCTTGCAGTCCAAAATGCGCATGGGGTTGCGCTCGAACCGGTCACAGCAGGTCTTGCACAGTTTGTCCAGCTTGGGCGAGAGAAACGCCTTGAGCCGCTCGGTATACTCGGCGCGGCAGGCGGGGCAGCCGATGGAGTTGATCTCCAGGCGCAGCTTTGTTAGGCCGCACGCCTGCAGCTGGTCCATTGCCAGCTTGATGCCCTCGGCGTCACAGCTGGCGTCCTTGGCGCCGAACACCTCGATCCCGAGCTGGTGATGCTCCCGCCAGCGCCCGGCCTGGGGCTTTTCATAGCGCATGTGCGGACTGAACACATAGTACATCTTGCACGGCAGCGGCTCCGCCTCCAGGTGGGCCTCGAGAAAAGCCCGCGCCACGCCCGCTGTGCCTTCAGGCTTCAGCGTGATGGAGCGGCCGCCCTTGTCGGTGAAGGTGTACATCTCCTTCTGTACCACGTCCGTGGTGTCGCCCACGCCACGCTGGAAAAGCTCCGTGTGCTCGAACACCGGGGTGCGAATCTCCCGGTATCCGCCCAGCGCACAGATCTCGCGCATGCTGCGCTCGATCCGCTGCCAGCGCGCGCTCTCGCCGGGCAGAATGTCCTGCGTGCCCTTGGGTCGTTGGGTGATCATGTGGATCAATCCTCCTTAGCCGGGTATAAAAAGCGCCTATCCATCCCACGCCGAGGGACGAAAGGCGCTTGGGTCTTTCGCGGTGCCACCCTGGTTGGACACGCGAACGCATCCCACTCATCAAGCCCCATATCGCAGGCCATGCGCCGGCTCTCACCGGAGGCTCAGGGTCGTCAATCCGTCATCGCCCGCTATTTAGGTAGATTATAGGATAGGGGAGTGGGGTGTGTCAAGTTAACAGGATGTTGATGGGCTGCCATTCGGACGATCCTTATGCCAGCATCCGTCCCACCACTCCGTCATCCTGAGCGCAGCGAAGGACCTTCCTCATACTCCAAGCCAGATCAGTTTG
>JAVBUD010000133.1:0-19040 GCA_031555755.1 Eubacteriales bacterium
GGCTGCGGCCTCAGGATGACGGCGAGGGGGGAGGATGACGGGGGAGGAGGACAGGGGGGACGTCCGCTCACGCGGGGGAGATCCTTCGACTGCGCTGCGCTTCGCTCAGGATGACATTGGGGGGGCGCTGCGCTCAGGATGACATTGGGGGGAGCGCTTCGCTCAGGATGACATGCGGGGCGCTCCGCTTGGGATGACAATGGGGTTGGGCTTGGGGGTGTGCGCTATTCCGGCACTCCGAACCGGTAGCCCTCGCCGCGCTTGGCGGTGATCTCGAAACCGCTGTTCGCCAGTTTTGGGCGCAGGCGGGAGACCGCTTTCTTCAGGGCGTTGGCGTCGTCGGTCATGGGCTGGCTCCAGGCGGCCTCGTAGAGATGCTCCTTGGACAGCACCTCACCCTCGTGCGCGAAGAACGCGCACAGCAGCGAGAACTCCTTGGGCGATAGCAGCATGTCCTCGCCGCGCAGGAACGCCTGGCCGGACACCTGGTCCAGCGCCAGTGGGCCTTTGCTGAGCACGTGGCCCGGATTGCGGCTCGCCCTTTGCAGCACCGCCTCGGCCCGGGCGGCCTTTTCCTCCAGGGTCAGGTTCTGCTGGGCCAGCGACTGTTTCTCCTCCAGCAGCGCCAGCTTTTCGGCAGCCAGGATGATCTCGCGCTGCTTCGCGGCCGCCGTCTCGCGCAGCGTGGCGCGCAGCATGGCCGCCATCTGCAGCAGTGAGAACAGGATCAGCGCGGTCTCCATCACCGAGCCGGGCATGCTGCCGGACGTGGACGTGTTGAAATAGAGCACATCGGCGACGATCGCCAGCGTGACTACAAAGAGCCCGGTCAAAATGATCCGCTGCTCCGCGTTCGGCCTGCGCGCCACGTACAGAATCCTGGCGAGGGTATAGACGGCGGCCAAACCGGACAGGGCTGTCATGGGCACGCCCGCATGGGACAGGCGCTGCGGTTCCATGGCGAAGATGCCGATCACGGCCAGCGTCGAAAACCCATAGACGGCGATGCGGAAGCCACGTTGCATGATGCCCGGAAACAGCTCGCGGTAGGAGAACATGAGCAGCAGCAGCGTGGCCGGAATGCTGAGGTATTCGGTGCGGAACGCAGCCTCCCAGGTCAGCCAAGGCAACAGTGCCAGCCAAACCTTCGTGCCGATGACGCCCGTGCGCAGCGCCCACATCAGGCACAGCAGTGAGAGCCACAAATTGGCGCGGTAGCTGGGCAGCGTCTGCAGCAGCAACAGGTACACCAGGCTCAGCAGCAGATAGATGCCGATACCGATCACCGGGAATGCGTTGAAGCGCGTAACCCAGTCCGAGATCGCCTGCTCGCTGCCGATGTAGAACTTCAGCGCGGGCCAGAAGTCGCCGTCCTTATGCACGAAATTGGCGGTCTGCTCCACGATCTCGAGTGCGCCGCCCTCCGGTACACAAGTAATGCACAGATACCGGTTGCTGGCCGTCGTCGTTTCCCTTGTCTCGCCCGGCATGCCAGCGCCGCCCAGCAGCTGGCCGTTCACGTAGATCCGGCTGGCGTTGCCCGCGCAGTATTTCGCCAGCGCCACCATGCCGCCATCCGGCAGCAGGATGCGGAACCGGAACGTGAGAAAATCGACCCCGTCCGGGACCGGGCCGGATAGCACGGCATCTGAAGCCGCGAAGGCATCGGGCGTGAGCAGCGCGCCTGCCACATACTCCGGCTGGCCGATGAGTTGAGCACTGGTCTTGGAAAAATCCACACCGTGCAAATCCCACACGCCGCTTTTCCCCTCCACCAAGACGGACGCCGGCGGCATTTTCAGCAGCCAGAGCAAAAAGCAAAGCAGCGTGCAGATCGGCAGCACGATGTAAATGACGCGGTTCGTGGTTCGCTTCATGGAATCACCGCCGGACACACAGAGTCTCGTATTTAGATTATAGCAAGTTTTACAGGATATGTCAGCAGGTTTTCAGGATTTATCGCCGCCGATGAAAGGATTGGTCACGGGTCCCGTTTCCTGAAGAAAACGGCCAGCCGCCCGTCCTGATGGGTGTATTCGCAGGTCACCAGCGTCAGGAACGCGTCCGTTGCGCTCGGGGCAACGGCGGATGAAACGACGGACCGAAAAAGTGCCTCTTGGATGAACGATTCCGCGGTGAGATCCGCACTCGGGCCGGTCCAGCGCAGCAGCGCGCGGGCCGCGCCCTCATCCGCGTCCAGCGGCACCGCGGCGAACGCTTCATATTCGCCCCGCCAATCCGGCGCGTCGATCAGAGCGAGCGGGTGTTCCTGCATGTACTGCGCGTCGCGGTACCGGTCCAGGCAGGCGAACATACTGCCGTCGCGCATGTTGTGGCCGTAGACCACCAGGTTTTGGCTCGGTGGGTTGGACTCACATTCGCCGAACAAGAACGGGGTGCCCGACTCACTGCGCGCACCGGAAAAATCCCGGCGCAGGTAGTATTCCGGCGCCGCTCGGTTGTGCACGACCGGATAGTCCACGGGCGTTCCGGGCACGCGCAGCCAGAACACAAAATCCGCATTTCGCTCCCGGAGCGCGGCCAGCGCGTTCGGCTTGGGCGCAGATTGCGCTTCGGCAGCGGGCGGCGTCAGCGCTGTGTCCGGGGTACCGTCTCCGTCCTGCGGCGCGGGTTCATCCGACGGCGACTGGGCCGCGACCTCATGGCGCAGCGCGGCAAACTCGCGCTGCGCCGTTCGGTTTGACACCACATACCAACCTATGGCGATCAGGCACAGCGCACATCCAACGAGCGCCAGCCCGATCACCAGCCTCAGCAGTCGCCTCATCCGCGGCCGCCCTTCTTGCCCGACCGCCTCAGCCAGATCCATGCCCCAGCAGCCACCGCCAGCAGCGCCGCCGCCAGCAGCGCGAGCTGCGCCAGCGGGAAGTCGTCGCCGGTCCTGGGCACGTCGCCTGTGCCCGCATCGCCGCCCGCGGACCCGCCGCCGCCGTTGCCGCCCGTATCGTCAGTGGTCTTTGACACCTTTTCAAACGGGATGCCGATGTCCAGCGGGACCGGCAGCTCGCCGAGGACCACCTCCACCGTGGTGGGGTTTTTGCTCGCGTCGCGCGCGGTCACATTGACCCTGCCCTTTACCGTCAGCGTCACATTCGAACCCGCCACCGTCACCGGCACCAGCGCGGTGAACGCGCCGCCCGAATCGGGCTTGATGGGCGTCGCACCCGCGCTGCCGCCGCCCGCGGTCACGGTGCCAGGCCGGCCGATCACCAGTTTGTCCACGCTCACGCGCCAGCCGGTCTCCGCCTTGCCCTCGGCCTTGAGCTGTTCATAGCGTCCGTTGGTCACGCCGTCGGAGCGCTCGCTCCAAGTGCCGCCGCTCACGCGCACCTGCCCGCCCTGATAGGACTGGGTCGTGTTTTCGGTGGCCAGCGTGGGCACGAAGAACACGTACACATCCGTCTGATAGGGCATGTCCGCCGCGTCGTCCGCCAGGATCAGCGTAAGCTTACCGTCCGCGCCGGTGGCGGTCCGCGCGCCGGGGAATCGGGTCTTGAGCTTGCTCAGGTCGGTCGCGGTGGCGTTCAACTCGACGGGCGCGGTCGACTCGGCGTCGTCCTCGCGGTACTTCACCCGGATGCCGCCGTCAAACCGCCAGTTCAGCTCAGGCCGCCAGCTGCAGCGGGTGGCGTTCTCTTTATAGTCCTCCTTGTCGCGGCTCTCCGCCGCGTCGCCCAGGCCCACGAATCCGCCCGCGTCCGTCGCCCCCGAGCGCGCCGGGTTCACCGTCACGTTGTCGATCAGCAGCATGCGCCGCGCGTTGTTGGTGATGTCTTGTTTGATGTTGCCTGAGCCATCCACGGTCTGCTCGCCCATCGCGCAGACATAGGCCGGCAAGGGCGCCTCCTCCACGGTATACTTCACCGGCGTGGTCGTGCCGGCCACATAGCGCGGCAGGTGCTTGAAGGTATAGTTCCAGCCACTCCATTCCGGCGTCGGCTGGGGCATCATCAGCTTGCCGTCCGCCTTGACTGTCAGTGTGACCGCCGCAGGCCGCTTTGCCTCGCGGTCGCCCACCCACTTCTTTTCGCCGGAGAGCGTGATCACGGTCAGCGTGTTGGTGATCGTGATCGCGCCGTCGTTCGCGACCTCAGTGGTCGCGACATAGCCCTCCACCGGGGCCTCTTCCACCTTGTAGCTATAGCTCACTTGACCCGTGGCGTCCGTCGCGGGCAGGTTTTCAATCGTCGTCTGCATCTCGTCCTGGGCGGTCACGTCCAGCGTCACGACATACGGCGTGCCGCTCTTGGTCGTCACCGGCTGATAATCCGTCGAGCCGTCCTCGGCCCGCAGCAGCGCCAGTGAAATCGTCTGCGGGCGATGGCTGTAGCGGTTGCTGTCGTCCACCCAGACCTTCTTCACGCTCAGGCTCACCGTTTTCAGCGTGTTGGTGACGGTGCCGGTGAACGCGCCGCCTTCGCCCTTCGTCGGCTTCTCGATCTCGGTGTGATCATAGTTGGGCGCGGGATTGACCTCCACAGCGCGGTACTCAAACGCCAGTCCGTCGGTGTTGGCCTTCGGTAAGCCAGAAAACGTGACGGTCTGCGGCGTGGCGGCCGTGCTCAGCGTCTGCGTCTCGCCCGCGATGTTGTGCCAGTCGGCGGGGTCGTTCAAGCTTTCGAGCCGCTGTTGGAGCTGGAATACCACATTCGCGGGGCGCGTGCTGAGCAGCGGGTTTTCGTCCGCCCAGGCCTTCGTGATGGTCAGCGTGGTCTGCGCGGCCGGGTCCGGCGCGTTGGTGATCACCAGCACACCGTCTTTCGTTTCCACATTCGCCACGTATCCGGCGGGCACGGTGACCTCTTGCACGTCGTAGTCATAGGGCTTGCCCGCCTTGTCGTGGGTGGGCAGACCGGCGAACTCCACCGTGCTCCACGTCTTGGTGTCGGCGTCGTAGGTGATGGTCTTCGTGAGTGTCGATTCGTTGAGTGATACTGGCGCATACTCCTCCTCATCGACCCTGCGCAAAAGCTCTACCGCAATGTCCCGGTTGTCGCGTGCGCCGAACAGGTTGTCGTCGTCGTCCCAGACCTTGGTGGCGGACACGCTCGCGGTCCGCATCGCGTTTGTGACGGTCACGGCATAGACATTCGTCCCCGCGACCGTAGTAACGGTCTGCGCGTCGCCTTCCGAGGTGTTTTCATACCCGTTTGGCGCGTCCTCCACGACCCGGTAACTGCGCACGTTGCCCGCGCTGTCGAGGCGCGGCAGGTCTTCAAAGCTGGCCTGCCACAACGTGCTCAGCGACAGTGCCCGGGTGACCAATTCGCCGCCGGTGAGTACGTCCACCCAGTCGTCGCCCAGCTTCTGCTGCAGCCGGACCACGACCGAGTCCGGGCGCACGTCAGATTCCCAGTCTGTATCGAGGGACCACGCCTTGGTCACATCGATCTGGATCAGGTCGCTCAGCGTGTTGGTGATGGCGATGGCGGTCATCGCCCCCTCCACTCCGCTGACCGACAGCGGCGCATAGCTGCTCGTATAGCCCTTGCAGGTTGCTTCTACCACATCATACACATATGCCGCGCCGGTCGCATCGCAGACCGGCAGGCCCGTGAACGCATGCGGACTCCAGGTCTTGCTCGCCTCGTCGTAGGCCAGTGTGCCATTCACGTCGCTGCCGCTCTTGTCCTTCACCGGGGCGAACGCGTTCTCACCCGTCTTGCGGCGGAGCTTCACGGTGATGCCCGCATCCGGGCGCGTGAAGTACATGTTCTCGCCGTCGCTCCAGGTCTTGCTCACCGTCAGCGACATCGTCTTGAGCCGGTTGGTGACCACCTGGGTGAACGGACCGCTCCTGGGCGCGTCGCCCGTGGCTTCATAGCTCTTTGACGCGCCCACCTCGACTGCCTGATACTCAAACGCCTTGCCCGCGCCGTTGCGCTTGGGCAGTCCAGCGAATGTGACGCCCTGCGTCGCTGCCGAGGTGTCGAAGATCGTCTGTGTCACATTGGTGATGTCCGTCCATTCGCCCGGCTGGCCTTCGCCCTCGTCGGCGAGGCGCTGCTGGAGCTTGAACGTCACGCTGGTCGGGCGCGCGGCGAACTTATTATCGGCGTCATCCCAGGTCTTGGTCACTTCAAGGCTGGTCAGATCGGTCAGCGCGTTGGTGACGGTGATCGTGTTCCCGCTTCGCGTTACGGATGGCGCATAGCCAGTGATCACTGGCTCCTCGCGCACGGTGTACTGGATCGCAACCCCGGAGGCATTGTGCGTGGGGAGATCCATGAACATGACATTGCTCCAGCTCTTTGTGGCCTCCGTATACTTGAGGGTACCCGTTAAGAGAGAATTGCCTATATTGACGTCCGAAAACGCGCCGCTGTCGCCCACCCTGCGCTGCAGCACCACGACGATGTCCGACTGTGGTCGGGTGTTGTACAGATTGATCGAGTCATTCCAAGCCTTTTGGACCGTCAGGTTGACGGTCTTGAGCGTATTGGTGAGGGTCTGGCTCAGCGCGCCGTTCGTGTTGATATCACCTTTCAATGTCTCCGGGGCAACCGTCAAGTTATAGGCCGGTGCGCCGCTCTCGACGACCCGGTATTCGATCTGGGCCGTCGTCTGATCCGGCGAGGTCTTGGGCCAGTACGCGGGCAGGTCGGTCCATGTCACAACGGGCGACCAGGTTGCCGCGTCCTTCGATTCATCCGACGGCGTCAGCTTCTGCGTCACATTGCTCATGCCAGGGACATTCTCCCAGTTGCCATCCTTCTTGTGCTGGAGCGTCAGGTCGATGCTGGCTGGCCGCGTGATGTCCTTCCAACTACCGTCGCCCACCCATTTCTTTATCGCCTCGATGGAGATCGTTTTGGGAATGTGGGTGTTGGTGTAGCCATAGGACAGTGGTTGGTCCGTATAAACGATTGGTGCGCTCGTATAGCCGTCGATGGAGGCCCCATAAGCGGATTTTTCAGTCACACTCACCACCACATACCCATTCGGCAAAGTGAACTCAGCCGTCCATCTGTTATTGTCACCGCTGGCAGTGGGTTTCAAGGTCACATCCTGCGTTTGCTCGTCGCCGTTCGTCGCGTGCTTATAATGGATGACGAATACAATACTCGCGGGCCGGATGCCGTCCTGGTTGTTGGCGTCAGCCCACACTTTTTCAAGGCTCAGCTTCTTGACGGCCAGCTTGTTGGTGACGGTGTTATTGCCCTCGTACGATACGGTGAACGAACCGGCAGTGCCGTTATCATCAACCGCTATTCCGTCGACGATTTCCCGCACGCGGTACTTGTACTGAACAGTATCGTTCGGTTTGTATTCCGGCAAGCCCGTCGCGACGCGCAAGGGCTGTTGGTCCTTGAAGGATTGCAGCAAGTCCTTCCACGCAATTTCTCTCGGCAAGGCGTTCCCACCCTCTTTGACGGCCTCCCAAATCGTGTTGTCTGTGCTGCGCTCCACCCCGAACGTCAGTGAACCGGGCATCTCCCCGACGCTCTTGAGCTGCTCCACCTGCTCGACGCTCAATCGCTCGCCGTTCGCGTCCGCCCACTGCTTCATGACGTTGACATTCGTGGTTCTCAGGCTGTTTGTCAAATTCAGCCCGCTTCCACCCTGATCGTAATGGGTGTAATATGGATCCTCCAGTTTCTCCACCACATAGTAGGTGTACTTCTCGCCCGTCGTGGCGTACTGCTCGAGGTTCATGGATTGCGCATCTTTCGGTGCGAAAGTGACAGTCCAGGTGTCCGTGTTCGTATTGCTCCAAGTGGCGTTGACTTTTTCAGTTATGTCCACTGCATTCAGCGTCTTGGTCTTGCGCCAGAGCGTAAAGCTGATCTGGTCCACAGCATTGGTGGGTCTTGTATTAAACTTATTCCCCTGGTCTTCCCACTTCTTGGTGGCCACGATCTCGCTTGTTTCGCCCGGTACATATATGTTGGTAAACGCCACATCGCCTGTGTAGGTTGACGTGCCTTCCACTGGCTCGGCCAATACAATCGAATCAGTATCCTCATCGCGCGTTGTCGTATACCCCGTCACCGCGTCCTCGGTCACGTAGTATGTGAACGCAGTCCCGTCCGGCGCGAAGTACAGCAGGTTTTTCTGATTGTCGTCCTGTTCGAAGACAAATGACTCAGTCTTTGTCGTGCCGGTAAATGAATTGCCGTCCACCGTCTTGGTCGCGACCACTTCATTGTGATCACCCAATACCTGGTGCAGCTTGAACGTCACATCGGGGTACATCGTCCCCAGCGCGCCATTCTGATACGCGGACCAGTCCCATGTTTTGTTCACGGTGATCTTGACGTTTGGGGTCTCTGTGTTGTAGGTATTGGTCACGTTGCCGCCGGACACTATTGGTGGATCATAGCCTTTTAGGTGACCGTCCACCACATAGTTGGTGTCTTTGCCAAAGTCTTCCTTGATGTAGTAGTAATATGGCCAGCCGTATTTATCATACTTGGACTGGTTGGCGAAGGTGTATGCGGTGCTGCCGTTTTCGAGTTCATGCCCTACCTGTGTAGCGCCGTCCATGACGCGCATATCATCGCTATAATTACGTTTCGTTGCATCCGTTTCATCCTTGCTGCGGTACAGCAGCATCGTCACCGGCGGCAGTTGTTTCATCTGGAACCAGCTCGGCAGGTTCAGCCAGATTTTGCGCACGTCAAAGGCGCGGGTGGCCGCCCGCGTGTTGATGATGGTGTCGGCCACACCCGGCGTTGGGCCTCCTACGTGGAACTCCGCGAAGGCGAGACCGTTCGCGTCGCCGTCTAGCGAGAATGTCGCCTCGGATGATACAGCGGTACCAACTGGCTGCACGGTGCCATTGTAATACGTTGCGCTGTACTCGTCCGGGTGGACGAGGTCCTCCACGACGAAGTAGTTGTACAGGAATCCGTTGGCGTCGTACATGGGCAGCGTGCCAAAGTCGCACTCCCACAGCCAGTCGTTTTTCTTCGTATCCCACAGCCGGTCGGCTTTGATCGGTTCGCTACCAGCGACGCCCCTTTGCTTGATGACATTACGCTCATCGATGCTGCGGTACACCTTCAGCACGATGTCCGGGCGCAGGCCCTGGCCGTCGCCGTCGCGCCAGACCTTGTTGACGTAGAGCTGGCCCGAGTCCGTGCGCTGGTTGGTGAACGCGCCCTTCATCACGTCGTTGGTGTGCTGCGGACCGACCACATAGGTGCCCGGCGTGTAGGACGCGACGATTCGGCTGGTGTTGATGTGCGTGACGCCATCGGCATAAGGTTGGAAATCGCCTTCACTGCCAACCCGAAGCCCTGTCTCCTGCACAGTATAGTTGTACAGGCGGCCCTGCGCGTCGTATTTATCCAGGTTTTCAAACGTGATGCTGTTCGTGAGTACGCCATTCACTGTCGTCCCACCGGTCATGGCGAGGATCTTGGTGCTAACAACTTGTGGCTCAGTCACCTCTGGACTCTTTCGATACAGCGTGAACTGCGCCTCCAAGCCGTTCAGCTGCCCCGATTTCCACGTCTTGGTCAAGTCGACCTTCAGCGTGCCCACGCGCAGGTTCTTGACGGTGAAGTGGTTGTTGGTCTGTGCATACGAAACCGTGTACAGATGCTCATTAGTCTCCACGCTGCCAGTTGCGGTCACATCGCGCGGAGCGCTGTTCGTGACAAGGTGATCTCCCACCATGATCTCGCGCACAGTATAGTTGGCATACTTCCATTGCTCCCCGTCTTCTGTCCGATTCTTACTAGGCGTATAGGTGACCGTCGCATGCCACTGATCCACCTCGTTGAGCACTTGCGTGTGCACGGGCTCACCCAACGCGGAAACACCCCCGCCCGTGTAGTAAATCCCCACGGTGACCGGCAGCCGATGCAGCGTGTCGCTCTCGTCCAGCCAGACTTTGTCCAGCTCAAACCGCAGTGTCTCGCCCTCGCCATGGATGTTGGTGATCGTGGCGGTCTTCACGCCATCCTCATTGCTGTAGGCGGTGGAGTCGTAGTTATACTCATCTTCGCCCACAGTGATCTTCTTTGTCGTTTCCTCAACGGTGTAGGCATACTCAGCGCCCGTCGCGTCATAGCGCGGCAGATTCTCGAACAGGAACGAAAAGTCCCCCGTGCCGGTCAGGCTCACAGTTCCATCGGCATTGATGGTGTGACCGGTGCTGCCCGCCTCTGCGGTGACGGTGCCGTCGGTCATGCTATAGTTAGAGCCGTTCTGCAGCAGCCGGACCTGGATGGTCGCGGAGGAACTGATGTCCGGCTGCCAGTTTTTCTTCACCCTGAACTTCGTTGTGCCGATCAGGGTGTTAATGATCGTGTTGTTGCCTGCCCGCGAAACCTTGAATTTATAGCCGTCGGCGGTAAACTCATCGCCGTCACCAAAAGATCCAGTGCCGTCATTTTGATTGACCGTCGCGCTGGTCTCCGCCACGCGGTATTGGATCAGGTAGCCGCGATCGTCATACTTCGGCATGGCTTCAAACGCGTCCGTCAGCGTCATGCGCTCGGCGGTGAAGCCGGTGAGTGTCATCGTCTTGCCTTCGACGTTCGTCCAGCTTTTGCCGTCCGCGCTGGACTGCAGCTGCAGCGTCACCGACGCGTCCATGCCCTGGATGGCCTTCGCGTTCCAGGTCTTGGTCGCCGGGACCGCGATCTGCGCGCTCAGCTTGTTGGTGGCGGTGCCGCGGTTATACAGGTAGTCCTTCGGTGTCCCGGATGCGTCGGTGAACACGCTCACATAGTCGCCCGCGCTCGGGATCTTCTCCGTCAGAAAATACACATACTCATAGCCCTCGTTGTCAAACTTGGGCAAGATGGTATTGCCTGTGACTGTATAGGTAAATGTTTGTGGGCTAACCTTCTGCGCCTCTGATTCCAGCTTCATGTTGTCCATGCCCTTCACCGGCGACGCAGTCGACTCATTGTGTGAGCCGTCCTTGGCATAGCGGTACAGGTAGAACGTGACATGAGGGCGGTTTTCAGGAAGTGTATCTCCGTCCACCCACACCTTCGTGAACTCGAACTTAGTGTTCGCAGACAGCAGGCTGATGGACTGGCAGCCGTTGTATGCCTTGTCGGTGATGTTGGCGTGCACGTCCGAGTTGCGGTAACTGAGGACGTACTCGCCCACTGCCTTTTGGGTTGACACGGCTTGCTGCTCAACGACGTAGTACGAAAGCGGGAGGCCTGCCGCGTCAAACGCGGGCAGCCCGGTGATTGCGACAGTCCATCGATTCTGCGCGGGCAGTTGCTCTTGCACGACCGATAACGTGTAGTTGCCGGTCGCTTCAGCAGGCGTGCTGCCGTCCTTCCAGACCGCGAGCGTCGGTTTCCAGTCGTCCATCGCCGGCCTGGTCCCATACTCATTCTTCGCGTCGCGCCACTCCTTGGTATAGGACAGCACATACGCCAGCGTGTTGCGGATGACGGGCTTTCCTTCCACAGTGTCAGACTCAGGCGCAAGGTAGCCCGTAAGCGGCTCCTGGGTCACCGTATAAACGAAGGCTTTCCCGTTCTCATCGCACTTGAACAGACCCTTGTAGGTGTACTCGATGTTGTTGTAGCTGATCGTCTTGCTTTCCGGCGTTTTCCCCTCTACAGCGGGGGCAAGCGTCAGCGCGATCTGCGGTCGATCCACCTTGTTGTTGTCGTTCCAGTTGACCGTCACGGTGTAGTCGATCAGCTCGCGCACCGGCACATCCAAAACCGCGCTCGCGGACAGCGTGCCGGTGAAAGACGCTGTGCCCACCTCGTAGGTGTCCGTCCCGGTCGCGGTCAACTCGTAGGCCTTGGTTTGGGGCGTCACGACGATCGTATACTGGATCCCCTTGTCGCTGGTGGCCGTCAGCGTCACGGTCGTAGGGGTGCACGCGCCCACGGTCGCACCTTCAGCCTGACAGGTCCAGTTCGTCCCGTCGAACAAGAAGTCCATGCCGATCACGATCGTGTCTGGCGCCGCAGTGTTTTTATCGATCACGGCGTTGACGGTCAGATTGTTCGCCTTGGCTGTGGCGGTCACGCCCGCGCCGTCCCCAGCGCCCTCGAGCGTAAAGGCAACTACTTGCCCTTCAAGGGCGACCGGCCCGCCCGCCGCCACCGGCGCGACCGGCAGGATCTCGCCCAGCACCGACTCGCTCCCGATCCCTTCGTCTCCGCCCTCCGGCTCACGCATCGGCGGCGCGACAGGGTCTTGGACCGGCGACACTTCCGGTGCGCCCAGCGGCTCGTTTTGTGCCGCAGGCTCCTCGGGGGCGGGCACGCTGACAGGCTCGCTATCCAGGATCAAGCTGCCCTCGCCCGGCTCCACACAGCCACCGCGCCCGTCCAGATCGGGTCGTTCACCGCTCAGTTCATTGATTGCCCGGGCCGGCTCATCCTCGATGCCTGGAACGTACGGTTCTCCGCCCAGCGCGCTCAAACCTTGCGCCGGGAAGATCAACATTGCGATCAAGAGTAGTGCCAGCCACTGTTTCATCTTTCGCATCACCGTTATACGCTCCATCATTTCATATTTATTACCTATACCATATATAATATACTGCACATCACGAAGATCACAACATATTTTAATGACAAAATTTGTTATGAAAATGAAACAAGCGTCACACGACCGCGCCACAGCCGCCTCGGAAGCGCTGTCTTGAATGGCCCGCCATTTCAGTGTAACCCCAATGCACTGCTCAGGCGCATCTATGATACGCTGGTGCCGGAGCCTGAACGTCCCATATACATGCTCAGGCTACGTTTCGCCATTCTTATTCCTTGCCTTCCGTCTCCAGGTTTGTTATAATAACCCAATCATTGACCAAGTGGAGGGATCTCTTTTATATGGCTACAAAACGAAACCGTTCCGGCATCCCGGCAAAACAGCGGAAATGCGTCGCGCTCGCCGTGGCCTTGGCGCTCTGCTTTCTGGTCACGACCGGCGCATGGGCGCAGGCACCCGAACTGTCGGACGCCACCGCATTCAGCCTCGAATCGAAGTCGCTGGACAGCCTGGCAAAGCGGATCGTCAGCGAATACACCCACCCCGGGATGACGCAGTTTGAAAAGGCCGTCGCGCTGTATGATTATCTGATCGACCACACGGTCTATCGTGGCGGGATCACCGACGCGTATCATGTGCTGCGCAAGGGCGAGGCCTCCTGCGGCGGCTATGCGGGCGCGTATGTGGTCCTGCTCAAGAAGGCGGGCATCCAGTCCAAGTCGATGTTCGGGCGCGCCTACACCCAAGATCACGTTTGGAACGCGGTCAAACTGAGCGGCAAGTGGTATCACGTGGACGTGCGCATCGGCAGCCATTTCGCGGCATCAGAGGGGCGCTATCGCCGATTCGGGATGAGCGACGAGCAGGCAAAAGTCTATTACAAGTTCAAATCCGTCGGCGCGAAGAGCTATCTATCCAATTATGCCTACAAAACCGGGACATTGGACCGCGCCATCGCGTATGTGCGGAGCGCCATCACTGCCAAGGTCGAGGCGGGCGAGAAACTGTTCATCATCAATATGATGAGCAAGGATGCGCCGTCTGAACTGACCGATCCGTTCAACCGGATCACGGTCAAGAATGCGCTGAAGGGCCTCACTTACGCCCTCCCGGGCATACCGGACAGCGCAACATTGACCTTGTCGCTGAGCGGGGAGCAACTGCTGGTGGCCGTCAATGCCCCGAAATACAGGGTGAAGGAGCTCAGCCGGACGCGTGAAAAGGAGATCGTGATCGAGGTGGATGGCGACAACTTTTCCGCCGTCCCGCCGCTGGAGATGCGCGAGATGGTCATGATCTCGCCGTCTTATGCGACGAATCAGACGCTGTACTGGATGAGCTATCGAGAAAAGACCGCGCGGATCGACCAGAGCGGCAGGGTGACGATCGTCGGATTTGGCAAGGCGAAGATCCGGGCCACGGCAGTGGACGGCTCGAAGCGGACGCTCACTTATCATGTGGTCGTGAAGCAGAAATGACAGGTCTGGATAATCGCTGATCAGCTCCCCGTGCCCGCATACCGCCTCACGCCGCGCGTCCAGATCAGGGCGGACAGGGCCAGGGCGAGGGCGGCGACCAGGGGGGAGGCGTAGAGCCAAGGTGGGGTTCCCTGCTGGGTCTTGCCCAGGAAGGCGACGCTGGGGTAGTAGTTGATGAAGGCGACCGGCAGGAAGCAGGTCACGAACACCTGGAACCAGCGGCCGAAAATGTTCACCGGATACTGCTGCATCAGCACCACGAACCGCTCCGCCACGTTCTGGACGGCCTGGGCGCGGACGGTCCAGAAACACAGGCTGCTGCAGGCCAAGGTGATGCTGAGCTCGATCGTCGCGCCGGACAGGATGCACAGCAGGTAGTAGCCCCACTCCCCCAGGCCCCACGAAAGCCCAAGCTGACGATAACTGAGCGCGAAGGTGAGCGTGCCCACCAGCGCGTCGCCCAGGCCCATATGGTTGATGTCTCTGCCCAACAGCTGCAGAAACGGGCTCATGGGTCGCGTCAAGTAGGCGTCGAACCCGCCGGACACGATCAGTTCCTCCAGGTCTGTGATGTGCCAGAAGAACGTCTGATAGATGCCGCGCGTCAGCATCCACAGGCTGTACAGGAACATCAGGTCCCACAGGCCCCAGCCGCCGAGGGTGTGATAATTCAACACCAAAATGCCGATCAACACGATGTTGATGGCGTTCAGGATCAGGATGTTGAGCATGCCGACGGCGAAGTCCAGGCGGTACTGCAGCTTGCCCAGGACGGCGGCGCGGATCAGGTGGGCGTAGAGCAACAAGTTTCGGCGCATGGCTCAACCTCCCTGTATCAGCAGCCGCTGAAAGACCCGGCGCATCAGCAGCCGCGAGCACACGAAGAGCGCAGCAAGCCACGCAGCCTGCACGCCCATCGCAACGATCATCGCCCAGCCAGCCGTCTCGCTGATGTAGATCGACATCGGGACCTGATACAGGCAGCGGAACGGCAGCAGCTCGCCAGCCGCCCGCAGCGCGCCCGGAAAGATCCACAGCGGCACCATCTGCCCGGAGAAAAACCGCAGCGTGGCGTTGTACGCCCAGTTGATGTTGCGGATGTTCAGGGTGACCATGGAGATGAGCCCGAGCATGTAATTCAGCAGGAAGCTGACGCCGATGCCCAGCGCCAGGCTCACCAAAAAACCGATCAGCGCCACCGGCGACGGCAACTGAAGCCCGAACAAAAAATAGGCGCACACCAGCGACGGCAAGACCAAGGTGCTGAGCCTCACAAGCATGGCGCCCATGTTCTTCGCCAGCATCTGAAACTCGAAATCGACGGGCTTAAGCATGTCCATCTCAATGGTCCCTTTGCGCACCTGCTCGGCGATGTACCGCTGCGGGCCTTGGTGTGGATGCATCACGGCCTCCAGCGCCACGCCCAGCACCGCGTAGCTGATCATCGCAGGCAGCCCCACATCCATCCGGCCCGCGCCGGAGGCGTACAGCGCGCGCCAGACGTAGCCCACGGAGTACATCATCAGGAAGGTGTAGACGGCGCTCATCCAAAACGACGCCTTGTACGCGCTGACGCCGTAGAACTCGTTGCGCAGGAACGCCAGGAAAACGCGGCGCTTACTGATGACCGTTTCGCTCATACAGGTTCCTCACGATCTCCTCGATCTGCGGCTCGATCACTTGCAGGTCCAATATGGCGTGCCGCGCGTTGATAAACTGGATCAGCTCTGACGGCGTGGCCTCGAACCGGTTGAACTGATAGAGGCGGCTGTTGCCGTCGCGCTTGACCAGCTTCGCCTTCGGCACGTCGAACTCAGGCGCGTCCCCGTCGAACTCCACCAGCAGCGAGCGCACCTGCCCGAACGCGTTCGTCATGTCGCCCAGCGTGCCCTGGTACATGAGCTTGCCCCCGTCGATGATCATCACGCGGGAACACAGCTTTTCCATGTCCGCCATGTCGTGGGTGGTCAACAGGATCGTGGTCCGGCGCTCGCGGTTGACGCGCAGGATGAAGTCGTGCAGGAATTTCTTGGAGACGATGTCCACGCCGATGGTGGGCTCGTCCAGGAAAAGGATCGGCGGATCGTGCAGCAGCGCCGCGCAGATGTCGGACTTGACCCGCTGCCCAAGGCTCATCTGGCGCACCGGCTTGTCCAGCGCGTCCTGAAGGTCCAGCATCTTTGTGTAGGCCGCGACATTGTGCTCGAAGGTCTGCCGGTCGATGCCGTAGATCTCCTTGAGCAGCCGGAACGATTCGATCAGCGGTACATCCCACCACAGCTGGGTCTTTTGCCCAAACACCACGCCGATCTGCCGCGCGTTCCGCTGCCGCGCCGAGGCGGGCTGGATGCCGTTCACCAGGGCCGTGCCGGACGTGGGCTGCAGGATGCCCGCCAGCATCTTAATCGTGGTGGACTTTCCCGCGCCGTTCTTGCCGATGTAGCCGACGATCTCGCCCTCCGCGACGGAAAATGAGATGTCGTCCACGGCCCGCAGCATGCGGTGCTCCGGCGCCACCAGGCTCCGCAGCGCGGAAAAACGCCCCTGCTTGCGCACGGGGACGCGATACTCCTTGACGAGGTGCGAAACGGTGATCATCGCGCGGCGCCCCCCAATGCGACTTTTTGGTCCTGTTGATTATACCACATCAGCAGCCGTGTGTCACGCGTGGGGAGGGCGGAGGCCACGGCTTTCACAGGAACGGGGAAGGCGGTACATGAAGCCCCACCGCGCCGTCATCCTTCACTGGCGCTCAGGATGACGGCGTTTGCAGGCTGTGTCTACACTCCCGCAAGATTTCACCCATTTTCGATACAGAATGTGCTTGACAACACCGCGCATCGGTCTATAATGTGGGAGATGCCAATTCGACCGGGTAGGTATGGATTGTGCCAGTACAGACTGGAGAGAGTACGATCATGAATCGCATGGGGCGCATCAAGCACGCGCTGCTGGGACAGGAACTTCGTTCGGAGCAGCTGGCGGGGGAGCGGTTGTCGAGGCTTTGGGGGCTGCCGATCATGGCCAGCGACGCGGTGTCGTCGGTGGCCTACGCGGTGGAAGAGATTCTGATGGCGCTGGTGCCGATCATGGGGCTCGCGGCGGTGTCGCTGGTGGGCTGGGTCAGCCTGCCGATCATCTTGCTGCTGGTGCTGCTGGTGTTTTCCTATACACAGATCATCAACCACTACCCCAACGGCGGCGGGGCGTATGTCGTGTCGAAAGAAAACTTTGGGCGGCGGCCCAGCCTGTTGGCGGCCACCTGCCTGATCGTGGACTACATCATGACCGTGGCGGTGTCCATCTCGTCGTCTACAGCGGCCATCGTGGCGGCGGTGCCCGCCTTTGAAGGGTATCAGGTGCCGATCTCGCTCATCTGTCTGGCGCTGATCACGTTGGTGAACCTGCGCGGCATCGGCGAGAGCAGCAAGATTTTCGGCGTGCCGACGTACGCGTTCATCGTCTCGATGGCGATCCTGATCGTCACGGGCCTGCTGCGCGCCATGCAGGGCACGCTGCTGCCCATCGCCTATACGGCAAGTGAGATCGCCATGGAGGGCTATCCCACCGCACCGCTGCAGGGGCTGACGCTGCTGCTGTTCCTGAAGGCGTTCTCGTCGGGTTGTTCGGCGCTGACGGGGGTGGAGGCGGTCTCAAACGCCATCCCGAGCTTCAAGGACCCCGCGCAGAAGACTGCAAAGCACGTGCTGTTCATGTTGGGGATCATCATCGTGTTCATCTTCGGCGGCACCAGCATTCTGGCGGGCCTGCTGAAGGTGGTGCCGCGTGAGCATGCGGGCGTGACGGTGATGTCGCAGATGGCGGGTGCGATCTTCGGCGCAGGACCCATGTTCTACGTGCTGCAGTTCACCACATCGCTGATCCTGCTGCTGGCGGCAAACACGGCGTACAACGGGCTGCCGATCCTGTTGTCGATCCTGGCGAAGGACCGGTACATGCCGCATCAGTTCGCGCACCGCGGCACGAAGCTGAGCTTTTCAAACGGCATCCTGTTCATCTTCATCGCGGGCGCGGTCCTGATGGTCCTCTTCCAGGCCGACACCCACAAACTGATCCCGTTCTACGCGGTGGGCGTGTTCGTGTCGTTCACGATCTCCCAGGCGGGCATGTTCATGAAATGGATCAAGGAAAAGGAGCCGGGCTGGCAGCACAAGTCGATCATCAACGGCTCCGGCGCGGTGATCACGCTGATCGGCACTGTGGTGGTGTTCGTGTCGAAGTTCGGCCAGGGCGCCTGGTTCCTGCTGGTGGCGGTGCCGCTGATCATGGGATTCATGTCCATGACCTACGACCACTACTTCCGGTTCTTCAAGGAGATCAGCGCGGACGATTACGACTATCACTTTCAGCCATCGAAGTCGCACGACAAGCTGCCCTGTGTGGTGCTGATCCACAACATGAACAGGGCGTCGCTAAAGACGCTGGATTACGCGCTGGACGTGTCCTCTGACGTGACGGCGCTGCACATCTCCACCACGCCGCACCACACCGAAAAGCTGCAGCAGCAGTGGGCAGAGCGCGGCATCGACATCCCGCTGACCGTCATCCAGGCGCCGTACCGCGAGATCATCACCCCGCTGGAGGACTACATCCGCGTGCGCGAGGCGCTGCTGCAGAAGCACGAGATGGTGACGGTGGTGCTGACGAAGTTCGTCGGGAGCGGCTGGCGCGACCCGATCTACCACAACCAGACGACGTTCTTCATCGAGCGCACGCTGGGCAAACACAGGAATGTGGCGACGGTGCTGGTGCCGTATTTGTACAGCACGAAGGGGCGTTCGCGGGGAGAGCAGGCATAATCGAGACGCAGCACCGTATCATAAACAGATCAGTGACATTTTCAACCCCGTCATCCTGAGCGCCAGCGAAGGACCTTCCTCAAACTAGCGCGACACCGCACAAGCAGCGGATGTGATGATGGGATGATTTTTCGTCCAGGTGGTCCTGCAAAAACCGCAGGACTAGCAGCGCTAATTCAAGTGTTTTTGCGGGACTGCCTGGGCGGAAAAGCAGCCCATTAGCGCGTTCGCTGCTTTTGCGGTGTTGCCCTAGCAAACCAGTTACAGGAAGGTCCTTCGCTGCGCTCAGGAT
>JAVBUD010000099.1:0-3236 GCA_031555755.1 Eubacteriales bacterium
GCAGGAGGCGCTCGAGGCGCAGGAGTTCGAGGCCTCGGCGGGCGGCGGCATCGTGTCCGCGAAGGTCAACGGCAAGAAGGAGCTGCTCGCGGTCACCATCAAGCCTGAGGCCGTGGACCCGGACGACGTGGAAATGCTGCAGGACATGGTGCTTGCGGCCGTCAACGAGGCGCTTCGGCAGGCCAGCGAGACCACCGAGCGCGAGATGGAAAAGCTCACCGGCGGCATGAACCTGCCGGGGCTGTTCTAGTCCGCATCCATGAACATTGAACCCATTTCGAGGCTCGTGAACCAGCTCAGCAAGCTCCCCGGCGTGGGCCAAAAGAGCGCGCAGCGCCTGGCCTACCACATCATCAGCCTGCCGGAGGACTCGGTGAAGGAGCTGGCCGCGGCCATCTACAACGGCAAAAAGCAGGTGCACTTCTGCCCTGTTTGCGGCAACTACACGGACACCGATCCATGCGCGCTGTGCTCGGACGACGAGCGCGACAAGACGATCCTGTGCGTGGTGAAGGACCCGCGCGACGTGGCCGCGCTGGAGCGCATGCGCGACTTTACCGGCCAGTATCACGTGCTGCACGGCGTGATCTCCCCCATGGACGGCATCGGCCCGGACGACATCCGCATCCGCGAGCTCATGGCGCGGCTCGGGTCCGAGCCCATCGACGAGGTCGTGCTGGCCACGAACCCCGACATCGAGGGCGAGGCCACGGCGGCGTACATCTCCAGGCTCATCAAGCCCATCGGGATCAAGGTCACGCGCATCGCGCACGGCGTGCCTGTGGGCGGCGACCTGGAATACACCGACGAGGTCACGCTGCTGAAGGCATTCGAAGGCCGAAGGGAACTCTAACGACTCACGGGCGGATACGGCATCCGCTCCTACGAAAGCATATGTAGGGGCGGATTCCATATCCGCCCGAAGTGTATCGCAGGCACATCCCCATTCAGGAGGTAATTCACCATGTACGACACCATCATCGTCGGCGGCGGCCCCGCCGGCCTGGCCGCGGGCCTTTACGCCGTGCGCGCGGGCCTGAGCGCCGTGCTTCTCGAGCGCGAGCTGATCGGCGGCCAGGCGTCCACCACCGACCGCCTCGAAAACTATCCCGGCTTCCCGGGCGGCATCGGCGGCCCGGAGCTGATGATGCAGTTTGAGCGGCAGGCCACCGAACTCGGACTGCAGATTCGCTACGAGCGCACCGACTCGCTCTCCCTCGACGGCCCCGTGAAGCGCGCCGCCACCAACGCGGGCGCCTACGAGGCCCGGACCGTCATCCTGGCGATGGGCGCGTCGCGCCGCCCGCTGGGCATCGAAAACGAGCAGCAACTGCTGGGGCGCGGCATCTCCTACTGCGCCACCTGCGACGGCGCGTTCTATATTGACAAGCGCGTCGCCGTCGTGGGCGGCGGCGACAGCGCCGCAGAGGACGCGCTGTACCTGGCGCAGCGCTCAGACGTGCTTTTGATCCACCGGCGCGGCGAACTTCGCGTTCAGGGCAAGCAGGCAGAGGCGCTTTTGAAGCACCCGCGCGTTCGCTTCGCCTGGAACAGCGTTGTGCGCTCCGCGGCCGCCGCCGAGGGCGGGCTGCTGGTGTCCGTCGAGGACGTCAAGAGCGGCCAAAAGCGCGCCGAGAGTGTGGCCGGACTGTTCGTGGCCATCGGCACTGATCCCAATACCCAGCTTATCAAGGAGCTGCTGGCGCTGGATTCGCAGAACTACATCCGGGCGGGCGAGGACACCCGCACTTGCCTCCCCGGCGTGTTCGCGGCGGGCGACCTTAGGACAAAGCCGCTCAAGCAGGTGGTGACCGCCGTTTCCGACGGCGCGGTCGCCGCCACCATGGCCGCCCGGTATGTGATGGAGGGATAGAGATGGCATTTACCAAGGATGACCTGGCGTCGCTGAAGGCGCGCCTGCAATCGCTCAGCTCCGGTGAGGAATTCATCGCGTTTCAGCGCAAGCTGACGCCCGGAGAGGACCGGTTTCTCGGCGTGCGCGTGCCCGAACTGAGAAAAGTCGCCAAGGAGCTGCTGAAGGGCGATTGGCGCGGATTTCTTGAAGCGGACGACCACAGCAGCCACGAGCTCAACATGCTGCACGCCATCATCGTGGCGCGCGCCAAATGTGAGGATTTCGAGCGCATGCGGCTGATCCAGGCGTATGTGCCCTTTATCACCAACTGGGGCACCTGCGACACGCTGGGCATGGACATCGAGCTGAAACCCGCGCAGCTTGCGCCCTGGTGGGCGTTTCTCGGCCCGTTCCTCCGCTCCGATCAGGAATTTGAGCTGCGGCTGGGCGCGGTGCTGCTCCAGAGCTGCTACCTGAACGACGGCTACATCGATCGCACGCTCCCCGCGCTGTGCGCCATGCGCCATCCGGGCTATTACGTCAAAATGGCGGTGGCCTGGGCGCTGGCGACGGCCGCGATCGGCTACCCGGACCGGGTCATCGCGCTGCTGGCGGGCGGGCAGGTCGCGGATAAGTTCACGCACAATAAGGCGATCCAGAAGGCGTGCGAATCGTACCGGGTGACGGACGCGGACAAGCAAAGGCTGAAAGCGTTGAGGCGCAAATGAGCGGACGGCAAGAGGCCGCCCCTGCGGTTCGTCCGAATCCGCAAGGGCGGCCCCGGGCCGTCCATTTTTTTACAATTGCATGGGGCTGTTCCAGGCGCGCCGTCTGAAACAATCTATGCATCTCATGCGCCGGTCTCCTTGGTCTGTTGAAATTTTGCGGCCTTGGGCGGCTCGTGTGGCTCGCAGTCGCCGATCATGATGGCGGCGGTATGCTCGATGGCGACCCACTTGGGCGGCCTGGTGAACAGGCAGAGCAGGTTGGCCGGCACCCAGCTGAGCAGGTACAGCCACATGAACAGGTAAGTGGACAGGCCCACGCGGTCGGCCTTCTTTTCGACGGCGGTGCATATGAACACAAACGCCACGCCCACCAGCAGCCCGCCCAGCATCGCCACCGCGCCCGCGCCCATCGCCTGCTGGACGCCGACGGCGGGGTTGTGCCGGATCTGCAGCGCCAATTGCGCGACGGTGAGCACCGTGGGCAGCAGGCTGACCAGCTGCACGTACATGCCCATGTACAAAAGCGCGATGTCAAACGCGTCGCGGTTGCCCTTGCACACGGCCAGCCTGAGCAGCTGTTTGAGATATTTCCGGGAGCTTTGCAGCGTGCCCGCGCCCCAGCGGCGGCGCTGCACAAACGAATCTTTCAGGCT
>JAVBUD010000152.1:0-10606 GCA_031555755.1 Eubacteriales bacterium
TGTGCCCCACCCCGCCGTTCTCCGTCGGCCGGCCGCGGATGTTTCTTGTCAATAAGCCCCGGACCTTCGGCGGGCGGCGGCCTCAGGATGACGGCGAAAGAGATGCGGTGACGGAGACTCGGGATTACTTCTTCGACAGCGCGTTGATCTTCTTGAAGTCCAGCTTGTTCTCATTGTGGTTCAACAGCCTGACGATGTTCGCCCGATGGCTGAAAATCGCCAGCGCTGACAGCACCGCCGCGAACGCGATCTGCAGCCAGTCGCCCCACTGGGTGATCGCCACCACCACGGTGAACACGACCGCCGACACGATGGACGCCACGGACATGTATTTGGTGACCGCCACCACCACCACCTGGCACACCAGCATGCCCAGCGCGATCAGCGGGTGCAGCGCCAGGATCGCGCCGAAGGACGTGGCGATGCCCTTTCCGCCCTTGAAGCCCGCGAACACAGGCCAGTTGTGGCCCAGCACCACGAAGATGCCCGCCAGGTACGCGCCGTAGGTGCCGCCCAGCCAGCGGCCAATCAGCACCGCGACGATGCCCTTCAGCGCATCGCCAGCAAACGTCAGCAGGCTCGGGCCCCAGCCCAGTGTGCGCAGCACGTTGGTGGTGCCCGCGTTGTTGCTGCCCGTTTTTTTGATGTCCACATTGGCCAGGTATTTGGCCACGATGGAGCCCGTGGTGACCGTTCCGAGCAAATACCCGATCACGGCGCACAGCGCCAGTTTCAGAAACTCCATTATTTGTCCTCCTCTTTCTTCCTGTCTCTGAAGAAGAACCGGATCGGCGTGCCGGAGAATCCGAACGCCTTGCGGAACTGGTTCTGCAGGTATCTCTCGTAGGAAAAATGGACCAGGTTGTGGTCGTTGACGAAGAAAACGAACGTCGGCGGGCGCACCGCCTGCTGGGTCGCATAATAAATCTTCAGCCTGCGGCCGGACATGGACGGCGGCTGCAGCGACTGCTGCGCGTCCGCGAGCACGTCGTTCAGCACGCCCGTGGTGATCCGGCGCGACGCCTGCTCGTAGGCCTCGCGGACCATGGGCAGGATCTTGTGCACACGCTGGGCGGTGAGCGCGGAGATGTACACCACCGGGGCGTAGTCCATGAACTTGAGCTGTTCGCGCACCTCCTTGGTGTGTTGCTCCATGGTGCCGGTCTGCTTCTCCACGGCGTCCCACTTGTTGATCACCAGGATGGCGGGCTTGCCCTTTTCGTCGATGTAGCCCGCGATCTTGGCGTCCTGCTCAGTGACGCCCTCGGTGGCGTCGATCAACATCAACGCCACGTCGCACCGGTCGATGGCGGCCAGGGCGCGCACCACGGAAAACCGCTCCAGCGACTGGAACTCGATGGCCCGCTTGCGCCGGATGCCCGCCGTGTCGATGATCACATACTCGCCGGACTCATCGGAGAGCTTCGTGTCGATGGCGTCCCGTGTGGTGCCTGCGATGTCGGAGACCATGACGCGCTCCTCGCCCAGCATGCGGTTCACCAGCGACGATTTGCCCACGTTGGGTTTGCCGACCACGGCAATCTGGATGACCTCGTGCTCCTCTTCGTCCTCCTCGTCGGACCCCGCCGGGAACGATTCGCAGACGGTGTCCAGCAGGTCGCCGAAGTTCATCATGTTCACCGACGAGATGCCAATGGGGTCGCCCAGGCCCAGCTGGTAGAAGTCGTAGATGTCGTCCTGCTGCTTGACATTGTCGATCTTGTTCACGACGAGGATCACCGGTTTTCCGGCGCGGCGCAGCATGTCGGCGACGGTCTCGTCGTCGGCCGTGGAGCCTTGGCGTCCATCCACAAAGAATAGGATGGTGTCGCAGGTCTCAATCGCGATCTCCGCCTGGCGGCGCATCTGTTTGAGCAGCGGGTCAGTGGACTCCGGGTCGATGCCGCCGGTGTCGATGAGCGTGAACTTATGGCGCTGCCACTCACAGTCGGCGTACACGCGGTCGCGGGTCACGCCGGGCGTGTCCTCGACGATGGCGATCCGCCGGCCCGCGATCTTGTTGAAGAAGGTGGACTTGCCCACATTCGGGCGGCCCACGATGGCGACAAGGGGTTTTGGCATGGTGTGTGGTTCCTTTCAGTGGTGTGGTGGTTGTGGATGGTGGATGTCGCTCATGCGGCGGCGGGGGCGACGTCCCCCATCAATCGTCAAACAAATTCGCCCCGGCGATGGCCTCCAGCAGCGCTTCCCCGGTCCTGCCGACAGGTATCACCGGCATCCCCAGCGCGTCTTCGACCTCGCCCAGCGCCATGTCGTCCAGGAAAACGTCCTCGCCGTCGCGCAGCATGCACGCTGTGATCAGCAGCCGGTCCGCCTGCACGCCCTGCATCTCACGCACCAGGTCCGAACCAGTGAGCAGCCCGCTGACCGTGACGGTCGGCCCGAAAAACGCGTTCTTCACGGCGTGCACGCTGACCTCGACGCCCGGAACAGGGTGCTCTCGCATCAGCTGGCTGAGGAACGCCGCGACGGACACGCCGCAGGCGATGGCGGTCCGCGATTTGACGGCCTTTTTCAGGTCCGCGTAGCCATACCCATCGTGCAGCTCCGTCTCCAGCATCCGGCACAGCCCGACGCCGTTGTCGATCTGGGGGTAGCCCTCGTAGGTCTCGTCCGCCGGGAACTGGCGGCCCGCCAGGATGTAAAACTCGTCCGCCAGGTGCACGAACCGGGTGCCATGCTGCTTCAGTAGCCGCTTTCGCCAGCCATTCGCCTGGTCGATCAGGTCGTTGGCCGCGTGCCAGTCGTACTGCGAAAGCGCAGGCAGCCCCTCGCGGTGGCCCGTCAGGCCCACCGGCACCAGCGCCAGCGAGCGCGCCGCCGGGATCAGGCCGGACAGATCCTCAATGGTGCGGTCCAGGTCCGCTCCGTCATTCACGCCCGGACACAGCACGCACTGCAGGTGGAAACTGATGCCGCCATCCTTGAGTTTTCTCAGCATGCGCAGGATCCCCGCGCCGCGCGGCGTGCCCAGCATGGCCTCACGCAGGTCGTCCTCGGTGGCGTGCACGGAGATGTACAGCGGGGTGGCGTGGCGAGAGATGATGCGGTCCAGTTCACTGTCGGTGACGTTGGTGAGGGTGACGAAGCTGCCCATCATCAGCGAGGTGCGCCAGTCGTCGTCCTTCAGGTGCATGGATTCGCGGGTGCCTGCGGGCAGTTGGTCCACAAAGCAGAACACGCACTCGTTCTCGCAGGTGCGGATGGGGCCCATCATGTCGTCCGCGAAGCTGATGCCCAGCGGCTCATAATCGTCTTTTTCGAACGCCAGCTCGAGGGTTTCGCCATCGCGAACCAACTCCAGCTGGATGTTTTCGATGCTGGTGAGGGCTTGATAATCCACCCAGTCGATGATGGGCTCGCCGTTGATTTGGGTGAGCGCGTCGCCGGGGCGGATGCCGAGCTGGTCCGCGACAGACCCGGCCTCGACGGCGGTGATGGTGTGCGGCATGGAACCTCCGGTTGATCACAAATTTCCACTCTGTATTATCGCCCAGATTCGGGGATTCGTCAAGGGCAAATTGGCTAAATCACAGGGTTGGCAGCCGTACTCAGACATCAGAGCATCCGCCCTCACCACGCCGTCATCCTGAGCGCCAGCGAAGGACCTTCCTCAAACTGAGCTCCGTTTATCATTGCGGAGGGTCCTTCGCTGGCGCTAGGATGACGGCGTGAGCGGGCGTCCGTAAATCCTGTGCCATTCCTCGGTGTACGCCCCTTTCTCATCTTTGAGCACCAGCGGCGGCATCCAGTGCAGCATCTCTCCCGCGCCCTTGACCGCGTCCACCAGCACCAGCTTCGGCGCTGCGCCGGGCCTGTCCTGCACGATACGCACCCGCTTCGGCTCCATGCCGCTCGCCCGCATGGCCGTCATCAGCTGCAGCATCCGCGCCGCGGGATACACCATGGCGCACCGGCCGCCGTTGCGCAGCAACCGCGACGCGGCGTGGCACACGTCCTCAATGGTGCAATCAGAGGCGTGCCGCGACACCCGCTCCCCTTCGCGCTCGCTCACCAGCGACGTGCCCTCGGGGCTGTACGGTGGGTTGCACACGCACAGCGAATAGGCCGAAAAACCCAGCGCCCTCGGCGCGTCGCGCAGGTCCAGCTCGTGCACGCGGATGTGGCGCTCCAGCCCGTTCAGCAGGACACTGCGCCGCGCCATGTCGGCCATCTCTGGCTGGATTTCCACGGCGTCGAACTGAGGGCTAATCACTGAGGAAGGTCCTTCGGCTGCGGCCTCAGGATGACGGGTCGTGAGCGCCTCAGGATGACGAGGCGCGGAAGCATCTGGATGTCGGGGCGTGGGAGCCTCTGGATGACGGGGCGCGAGATGCGCGCCATCGACGTGGCCCAGCATCAACAGTGGCAGGATGCCCGTGCCGGTGCCCAGGTCCACCACCTTGTCGCCCTTTTTCGGCGCGGCGAAGTCCGCCAAAATCACAGCGTCCGTGCCGAATCGAAACGCGCCCGGCTTCTGCAGGATGCGCATGCCGAAAAGCTGCAGGTCGTCCAGGCGCTCGCCCTCTTTCATCGACAAAGGGCCGCGCAAGTTTTCTTGCGCAGCCCCATTATGCCTGTTCATCGGATCGGTCACGCCATTCTCCTGGCCCAGCGGAACCGGGTGTTGTAGAAGTTGCCCTTGTTCTTGTCGATGAATGTGCTGATGATGACCTTGCCCTTGGCGGAGGAGGCGTGCACGAACCAGGTGTTGGTGGCGTTTTTCTTGCATACGATGCCCACGTGGTTCACCTTTGTGGTGCTCTTGCCCGTGGCGAAGAACACAAGGTCGCCGATGGCGATGGAGCGCTTGGAGATCAGCGTGCCGACCTTGGACTGAGACGCCGCGTTGTGGGGCAGGTTGATGTCCTTCTCGCCGTATACGAACCGGGTGAACCCGCTGCAGTCAAATGTGTTGGGTCCGTCCTCGCCCAGCTTGTATTTCCTGTTGAGCAGGCTGGTGGCGAGGTTCGCGATGGACAGTGCGCGGGCGTTCACCAGCCCTTTTTCGTTGTTCTTTTCGAGGATCGCCATGGACGGCGAGTACAGCCAGCCGGTGGGATACAGCTTGTAGGCGCGCTGCATTTTCTGGACGGCCTGGAACATCTCCTTGCCGTACTTGCCGTTGATCTTGCCCGAATAGTAGCCGAGCCCGCACAGGATGGATTGGGCGTCCTCCACACCTTCGCCCTTATCGCCGGGCTTGATGGTGTCGGGGCCGTAGACCGCGCCGTAGCTCAGCGCCTCCTCGGATGCGAGGAACGCGCGGTCCGCGCCGGACATGGTGGAGGTGGCGTTCTTGGGATAGTTGAACTTTTTGAACGTCACGATGGCCGAGGCGGTGCCGCTGCCGCATTTGCCGCTCACATCGCCTTTGAAATAGCCCAGCTCCTTCAACCGCTCTTGGACCATCGCCACGCCCAGGCCGAACGCGCCGGCCTTGAACCCGCTGGTGGTCTGCGCCTTTTCGTAGGCCGCAAAATCGACAACGCCCGAATCCTTCTTGATCATCGTCTGCGTCTTGGCCGTGGCGATGCCGTTCGGCGCGAGCTTGTTGGCGTGCTGGAAATAGCGCGTCGCCAAGATGGTGCCGTTGTCAAAGACGCCGGAAGCGCTGTTCAGATACCCGTAATGGATGAGCCGGTCCTGGTATTGGTTCACCTGGCTGCCGGACATGCCCTGTCGCAGTTCGTTGACGGCCTTGGCCTGCAACAGACTTTCGGCGGATGCGGCACCTGCCGCCATGATGGCCGCGAGCAGCAGCACCGCCACAATCAGCGTCGTTCGTAAGGTCAGTTTGCGTAGCATGAAGATCCCCCTCGTGTTTCTTCGAGTGTGTCATCCGCGCTGCGCCGCCCCCTCGACGACCGCTTTACGGGAAGTGAATGTACTTCTTAGCCACATACCCCGATTTGCCACTAACCGATATTTTACACCACTTTCCGGATATTGACAAGACTCGAATTGATTTTCCTTCGCCGAGCTTCTTCAAAACCTTGGCCGATGAGCTTGCGGACGCCCGCATTGCAACGGTTTTCGAGCCGGACGGGACCGAAATTGTTAACATTAATGGCGAAGCCGCAGTCCCTGTTTTTGGGGCATTTTGTGCATAAATGAGACGCTGCAGCTCCGGCTCCGCCTGGCCGGAGGCAGTGAGCTTCCACTTTGACTGAAACTTTTTCACCGCCGTCTGCGTCTGCGCCCCAAAGTTTCCGGCGGGGCTTCCGCCGAAAAAGCCCAGCGCCAAAAGCCGCTTTTGGAGCTGCAGCACGTCGCTACCCTTGCTGCCCATTTTGAGCAGCTTGAGCTCAGCTGGGCGGTCGACACTCCCTTCGTCCGGATTGGGCTCAGGCACAATGGGCGGCGCGGTGGGGCCTGGGTCCGGCGCGTTCATCGTCAGGTCCTGGTACGAGATGGTGCGCAGCTCGATCCCGGGAAAATAGAACGCCAAAATGTCTCTATAACCCTTGCCGTACTGCTTCGCCATCCATTGCGCGCCGCACTGGCTCATGCCGATGCCGTGGCCCCAACGCCGGGACTCGATGGACCAGGTCGCGCCGTTGTCGGCGGCGGTAAACAGCTCGATATTTGTCGATTGCAGCGCCAGCGAGTAGTTGTTTTTGAGGTATCCATAGGTCTCAAGCGAACCCGTGACGGTGGCCGTCTTGTTCGCGCCGGACGAGGCGTCGACCGCTTTCACGGCGCAGGTGAACCTCAGCTTCGTCCAGTTGCGGCTGGGCGCGGGATACTTCGGATCGATGCCCTCGATGGCCTTGATCTCGACGATGGTCACGTTGGAAGTGCCGGTTTTCAGGCCCTTGGCCTTCAGGTCCGAGGCCAGAGCGGCGATCAGTGCGGTGTTCAGCTTGCTGTTTAGCGGATTGGCACCGCTCGGCTTTTTGGGCAGTGTCAGCCGCTTCACGGACGCCTTGGGGTACTCCAGGTCGTAGGGATCGTCCTTCACGACGCTGTACCCGAGGGTATTCCCCCACACATTTTTCGTCGCTTCGATCTGCCCGCCGTTGGAATCGGCATAGTACAGGATCGCGACCTTATTATTGTAGTAAGCGGTGACACCCTTCGTGGCGTCCACGGCCTTGATGACATTGGTGAGCTTGGGGTTCAGCCCCTTGAAAACCTGGCTGTAGGTGTTGTCGGTGACGTCGTGGGTGCCGGTGGTCTTCTGGTTGCCGATGGCGAGGCAACGCGATGCCACGGCCTGGGCCTTCAACGCCTCCATCTGGTATTCGTCCGACATCTCGTAGCCGATCACGCCGTACAGATAGTCCTCGATGAAGATGCTCAGCACCGGCTTGATGGACCCTGACGTGATCGAGAGCTGCAGGTCGCCGCAGAATAGATTGGACTGGCTGGGCGAGGTGAACTTGATGCCGCAATTGCCGGTGCGGCCACGGGACAGCGTCAGCTTGCTGCCCATGGACTTCGCGCTGCCGCCGTTCACTGACAGATTCAGGCTGCCACCGGACAGCGAGACCTTGACCGCGGACCCCGAGGCGATCTTTTGAGATTTGTCCGCTCCCACATAGTATTCGCAGGTGGTGGTCATGGATAGTGAAGACAAGGTGCCCAGCTTGGTCAGATGCACCCGAACCATGCCGCTGGGCGCGGCGAGGGCGACGGTTTCAAAGGCCGGCGCGCCGCCCAGGACCAGCACGATGGCGATTAGCAGGCAGGCGGCTCGGCGGATAAAATGTTGCATGAAAAAGGCTCCCTTCGCAGAGAAAATGACATATTGTGTAATATTATATCACACAAACGTCATATTCGGCGAAAAGTGAGCGTTTTTTAACAGTTTGGGCGGGGCGGAAACGATCCGGACACGGAACAGCTCCGCCCCCTCCCCCGCCGATCACGCCGTCCTCCCTCCTCCCACGCCGTCATCCTGAGCGCAGCGAAGGACCTTCCTCAAACTCCAAGCTGGTTAGTTTGAAGAAGGTCCTTCGCTGCGCTCAGGATGACGGCGTGAGGTTTTCACCGATCGGCGCACCATCGAACCCGCGCACCGCCATGCCCAAATCTTCTACCTAATACACAATCGGCTGCAGCTCCTCCGCGTCTGTCGACATGATGAACTTCATGAACTCCAGGTCCGCGTTGCCGTCGCTGTCGAAACCGCGCGCCATTTGCGCGTCGATCACGGCCTGACGGGTGCCCTTGCCATAGGTGCCGCCCTCATCGCCAGCGCGGTCGTCGCCGAGGAACCCCAGCTCAATCAGCCGGTTCTGCAGGTCCTCCACGCGGCTCCCGGTGTCCTTGTACTTCAGCGCCTTCAGCGACGCGGTCTCCACTTCGCCTTCGCTCTCGCCCTTCATGGGGGCGTTCTTGGAGTACAACTTTTCCTGCAGGTCCACCGTGGCGACGCCGGTCTGGTCCCAGCCGATCTTTTTCTGGAACGCCTTGACGGCGTTGGTGGTCTTGGTCAGGTAGTTGCCGCCGATGTCGCCGTCAAAGTAGCCCAGTTCGCGCAAGCGGCGCTGCAGCACCTTGACTTTTTCACCGGTGTCGCCGGGCTGGATCTTCTTGTAGGTCGGCTCGTCCGCCGGGTCCTCCGCGGGCACGATCAGGCTGGGCGCTTCGTCGGACATCATCAGGTTGTACAGCTCCCTGCTGACCTCGCCGGTCTGGCGCAGGTCGCAGGCCTTCTGGAACGCCTTCACGGCGGCCACAGTGCCGGTGCCGAAGCTATCGCTGGTGGTGCTGCCGCCGAAGAAGCCGAGTTCCGCCAGCCGCTTTTTGATCTTGATCACGGTTTCGGACTTGTCGCCCTGCTTGATGGTCTCAGGTTGGACGGTGGGCTTGGGCGTGTTCTTCGTGTATTCAGGCGCGTTGTCGTCGAAGATCCGGCGCTGCAGCGAGGCGCTGGCGATGCCGGTCTGGTCCACGCCGATGGCCTTTTGGAACCGCTTGACCGCCGCCGTGGTCAGATCGAGGTAGTTGCCGCCGATCTCGCCGTCGAAATAGCCCAGCTCGCGCAGCCTGCGCTGCAGCGCCTTGACGGCGTTGCCGGTGTCGCCCGGCTGCAGCCGCTTGTAGTCGTCGCCGGGCGTGGGCGTGGGCTTCAGGGTGGCGTCGGGCTCGTAGCTGAGGGCGTCGGCGGCGAACAGCTTTTTCTGCAGGTTCGCGGTGGCGATGCCGGTCTCCTTGCTGCCGTACTGTTTCTGGAACCGCTTCACGGCGGCCTCGGTCTTGTCGTCAAAGGTGCCCGCCGTGGCGGACGAGTCCAGGTAGCCCAGCGCCCTCAGCCTGCGCTGAAGCCGGGTCACGGCGCTGCCTGTGTCGCCCCAGGACAGCTCGCTGTAGGCCTGCGGTGTAGCAGTGGGCTTCGGTGTGGGCGTGACGTAGGGCACCGCGTCGCCGGAATACAGCTTCCGCTGCAGCGCCAAGCTCGCCACGCCGTTCTGGGGCTGGCCGTAGGCCGACTGGAACCGCTTGACCGCCGTGGCGGTGCCGCTGCCGTAGTCGCCGTCCACACTGCCGGTGTAGTAGCCCAGGTTTTTCAGCGCCCGCTGCAGGTCACGCACCAGCTGGCCCTTGTCGCCGCGCTGCAACTCGCGGGGCGCATCGTCGTCGTCGTTGTCATCGATAGTCGGCTTCTTGGTCGCGGTCGGTTTTTTGGTCGGGACCGGCTCGGAATAGTCCTCGTAATCGTCCGGCAGGTCGTCCTCAGGCCCATCGTAGGGCTCATAATCCGAGGTGTCGGATGAGGTAAACTTCGGCGCGTTGACGTCGAACAACTGCTGCTGAAGCAGCGCCGTGGCGAGGCCCGTCTTCTGCTGGTTCATCTGGCCCTGATACAGCTTGATGGCCGACACCGTGCTCTCGCCAAACTTGCCGTCGATGGTGCCGCCATAGTACCCCAGCGCCTTGAGCCGCCCCTGCAGCGCGCTGACCGCCTCGCCGCTGGTGCCGAACGTCAAATCCTGATATCCGCCCGCCGTGGGCGCCTCTGTGGCCGGCGGCGCGGTGGGCGCCACGGTCCAGGCAGGCGTGGTGGTCGGGAACGGCACCAGCGAGTCCACGCCCATGCCGCTGTAGTTGGAGAGCGGGTCCTCCACGCTGTCCGGCGAGTTGCTGCACCCGGACAGCCCAAAAATTGCCAGCGCCAGCACGGCGCCCAGCAGCAGAATCCGCCATTTTTTCCTCGTCATTTTCATCGCGATACGCTCCTTTGCGGACTAACGGGCATCAATGCCCCATAAATGCCACAGTTCATGGTTGCGGAACTATGACGAACGACCACATGGAAAAGTTGCCAGAGAAAAACGGAATGCGGGGGGATGCTGTGCGTGGGGGGATGAGGATGGGGATGGGGACTCCTCCTTCCACCGCTCACGCGGTCCCCCTCCTTCGGTGAGGGAGGCAGGGGTTGGATCGAGGGCACGCCCCGCCGTCATCCCGAGCCCCCTCCGCCGTCATCCTGAGCCCCCTCCGCCGGCATACTTGGCGCCACGCAGGGACCGACACCCCCATGTTAGAATAGGGAGATGCAGAGGGGGGGGGCGGGGGGGCGGGGGGGCGCCGGGTGGCGGGGGGGGCTCAGGCTGGCGGCCGGCGGGGGCACAAC